>JAZQCY010000026.1:0-17975 GCA_045546555.1 Acutalibacteraceae bacterium
GATTCAAGGGTCTGTCTTTCGGTGCCGTTCCCGCGTGCCGAAGCCCACTATAATCTTGAAACACCCAACCCTCATCCGCTGTCGATATGTGGCTTCAAAAACACACCCGACGGTCTGGTCACCGCCGCAGACAGGGGTGCAAGGCACGTTTTGAAAAATAAGGTTGAAAGCAAAGACGAGGTTTCGGCAACCTTTGACTGTATTTTGGATAACGAGCAGTTGTTCACTGCAAAATACACCGTGAATGAAAACGGAGTTGACCTTGAATTTGACGGTGCTGACGGAGTTATGTTGCCTGCATTTTTGTTTGACGGGCAAAACAACACCGAAATCACGGCTCAAAACGGCAGTATCTTGGTAAAATACAACGGCAGCTTTTGCAAATATACATTTAAATGTGAACCACAGGAACACGGCGTGTTCTTCAACCGCAACGGTCGCTACCGTGCGTACAAAATCGCAACCGACCGACTTCATATTGAGATGGGTGATGTAAATGAGTTTTAAGTTAGGATTGTGCTCCATATCGTTCAGGTCGTCTGAGCCTCGTGAAATAATCAAAAAAATGAAAGAAGCTGACCTTGAAGTCATCGAATGGGGAAGTGACGTTCACGCACCGTGCGACGACCTCGGGAGGTTGAAGAGAATAGCCAAATTGCAGGAGGAAGCCCAAATAAAGTGTTGTTCCTACGGTACCTATTTCCGTTTGGGACAGACCGATGTTGCCGAGCTCCCCAAATATATCGAGGCGGCAAAGCTTTTGGGCACCAACGTTTTAAGAATTTGGTGCGGCACAAAGGGCAGTAAGGATTACACGCCCGACGAATGGCAGACCCTTTTGGAAAATTGCTATGCCGCCGCAAAAATTGCAGAGGAAAAAGGCGTCACGCTTTGCCTTGAATGTCACCGTGGCACAGCCACCGACGAGGCGGATTCGGCACTCGGAATTATGACGGCGGTCAACAGTCCCAACCTTAAAATGTACTGGCAGCCCGAAACCATCCGCACGGCTGAACAGAACGTTGAATATGCAAAAAAGCTTTCAAAATACACCATCAATCTGCACGTTTTCAACTGGGAGCCCGGTGTCAAAAAACCGTTGGCCGAGGCGATTGAGCTGTGGCAAGAGTATCTCGAAAGCTTCGACGGCGAGCATTGTCTGTTGCTCGAATTTATGCCCGACGGTAAAATAGAATCACTAAAAACCGAAGCCGAAGCTTTAAAGGAGATAACAAAATGAAAACAATATATTTGTGTGAAAATGTAGAAACAATAAAAAACGTTTATTGCACTGACGAAACGGTTTATGTGAAGGCCGACGTACTGAAATGCCCCGAAAAATTTAAAAGTACCGAATATGTTTTTTCGACATGGGGAATGCCGCCTTTTTCGGAGGATGAGATAAAGACTTATTTTCCAAGCATTAAAGCGGTGTTCTACGGCGCAGGGTCGGTTCAGGCCTTTGCCCGACCCTTTCTCAATTGCGGCGTCAAGGTCTTTTCTGCGTGGGCGGCCAATGCCGTACCCGTTGCCGAATATACCGTGGCGCAGATAGTTTTAGCCAACAAGGGTTTTTACCAAAGCTCACGAATTGCTAAAACGGGCGGCCGTTCTGCGGCATCAAAGTTCTCACACGCCTGCCCCGGAAACTATGATGTTAAGGTTGGTATAATCGGTGCAGGCATGATCGGCAAGCTTGTTATAAAAATACTTAAAAACTATAATCTCGAGGTGCTGGTCTTTGACCCGTTCTTACCCGATGAGAAAGCAAAAGAGCTTGGTGTAAAAAAGGTCAGCCTTGAAACGCTTTTCAGGGAATGTCAGGTGGTTTCAAACCATCTTGCCAATAACGAGCAGACCAAAGGTATGCTCGACGGCAAGTTGTTCCAAACGATGCTACCGCTTGCTACGTTTATCAACACCGGCCGTGGGGCACAGGTCGTGGAGGCGGATTTGATAAAGGCGTTAAAAGAGCGCCCGGATATCACGGCTCTGCTTGATGTGACCTCCCCCGAGCCGCCCGAAAGCGACAGCGAGTTTTACACTCTGCCCAACTGCATTCTGACACCGCACATCGCAGGCAGTGCCGGCAACGAGGTTCGCCGAATGGGTGAATATATGAAAGAGGAATATAACAAGTTCACCCAAAATGAGCCCTGCCAATACGAAGTGACGTCGGAAATGCTTAAAACAATGGCATAAATCAAAAAGTGAATTCTCACAATATAAATCTCCTTAAAATACAGATAATAACAACACAATTTGAAATATTATGTAGGCAGGAAAAAGCCTCCCTCGCCTAGAGGGAGGGGGACCGCTTGCGGTGGAGGGATATTATATCCCCCAGTCGCCTTGCGGCGCCAGCCCCCTTTAGGCAAGGGGGCCTTTGTTAAGAAGGAGTTTTTATATATGAAAGCAACAGGAATAGTTAGAAGAATCGATGCCGGTGTTATTAAAACACCAATAGAATACATAGCAAAAGCGGAGTGAAAAATTCACTCCGCTTTTAAATTTTTCAGATACTTCGTAGGCGTGATTTTCAAATGGTCTTTAAAACATCGGTTAAAGTTTCTCAGCGACGAGAATCCACTATTATAGGCGCATTGCAGGATGGTTTGCTCGGTATTTTCCATAAGATAGCAGGCATGACTAAGGCGATAGTTGGTTACATAGGAATTAAATGAAATACCAACTATCTTCTTAAAGTGGCGTGATAGGTAGGAATAATCGTATCCTAATTCTTTTGAAAGGCTTAATAAAGAGCAGTCTTTATTAAAGTTTTCTTCCACAAAAGCGAAAGATTTATATAGCAATTTCTCGCTGTCTGTCTTTTTTGCGGTATATTCGCATTGTTTGTCAAATTGCCCGCACAAAGAATATAAAACTCCTTTTTTATCTGCAGATGACGAAGCGGCATCAAGCTTTTCGAGAGCACAAATTAAATATTCATCCGGGCAAAACTTATTGCTTATAGGGATTTTGTCAGTAAGTTTTGTGATATACGCCTGTACAAGCCTGGGCGAAAAAATACATAGAACGTGCTTGCTGTTTGTAGACTCCAATGCATGTATTTGGTTTGGAAAGATAAGCAGAGCCTCGTTTTTCTCTAAAACAAATATCTTACCGTCTACCGTTATTTTCATTTGTCCCGAAAGAAGAATAATAATTTCAAAGCACTGATGTAAATGCGGCGGGAAACTGAAATTTTCGTTTTTTTCAATTTTTAAGTAATCCGGCGAACCTAAATGGTTGTATTGATAAAACATATTCCCTCCAAAAGACAAATATTGTCTATATATTATATAAGAAGTTGCAAGAAAAGTCAAATTTAATCCTCTATAATGAAAATTAAAGGAGGAATCTTATGAAATATTATATAGGCGTCGACTTAGGCACCTCGTCTTTAAAGCTGTTATTGGTCGACAACTGCGGCAAAATTGCAAAAACTGCAACAAGGTCGTATCCTGTTCAGTATCCACAACCGGCATGGAGTGAGCAAAACCCTAAGGATTGGTGGGAGGCGTTTATATCGGGCGTAAAGGAATTAACAAACGGAATAGACTCCTCGCAAATTAAAGCCATAGGTGTAGGCGGCCAAATGCACGGCCTTGTTATTCTTGATGGAAAAGACAATGTGATTCGCCCCACTATACTTTGGAACGATGGCAGAACGGATAAGGAAACTGCTTATCTCAACGAAGTAATAGGCAAGGAAAAGCTGTCACAGCTTATTGCTAATATTGCCTTTGCAGGGTTTACTGCACCGAAAATTTTATGGCTTAAAAACAACGAGCCTGAAAACTTTGCAAAAATCAGCAAAATAATGCTGCCTAAAGATTATCTAAACTATAAACTGACAGGTGTGCACTGCACCGATTATTCAGATGCTTCGGGCATGCTTTTGCTTGATGTAAAAAACAAATGTTGGTCAAAAGAGATGATGGATATCTGCAATATAGACCAAGGTCAAATGCCTACACTTTTTGAAAGCTTTGAAATGATCGGCACGCTTCTTCCCGATATTGCAACGGAATTGGGTCTTGATGCAAACACGAAGGTTGTAGCAGGCGCAGGGGACAATGCGGCAGCGGCAATCGGCACAGGCACTGTAACTGACGGAAAGTGTAACATATCCCTCGGAACATCCGGCACGGTATTTATTTCGTCAGATCAATTTTCGATAGATAAAAATAACGCTTTGCATTCGTTTTGCCACGCAAACGGTGAATATCATCTTATGGCGTGTATACTTTCGGCAGCATCCTGTAACAAGTGGTTTTGCGACGATATTCTCGGCACAGACGATTACAGGACGGAGGAGTCGGTAATAACGGACAACGACCTTGGCAGAAACGATGTGTTTTTCTTACCGTATCTTATGGGCGAGCGCAGTCCTATAAACGATACTGATGCACGAGGAACATTTATCGGCATGCGAATGGATACAAAGCGCAAGGATATGCTTCTTGCGGTTCTCGAGGGCGTGGCTTTTGCGATACGTGACAATTTTGAGATTGCAAAAGAACAGGGCATCAATATCACTTGCAGCAGTCTTTGCGGCGGAGGCGCAAAATCGGAGCTGTGGCAAAAAATTCTCTGTAATATTCTTAATGTTGATATTACGCTGTTGCAGACGGAGCAGGGTCCGGGCTATGGTGCGGCTATGCTTGCAATGGTTGGTTGCGGTGAATTTGCCGATGTAAAAGAATGTGCGAACGCATTTGTAAAGCTTAAAAAGACGATAATTCCCGATGCCGATATATCGTCTCGTTATGAAATGCAGTATAACAAATTCAAGCAAATCTATCCGACACTTAAAAATCTATTTAAAATAATAAAGTGAGGTATGAAAATTGAACGAGACTTTTCCAAACATTCCAAAAATCAAGTATGAAGGTATTGATAGCAAAAATCCGCTTTCCTTCAAGTACTATGATCCGGACCGTGTTATAATGGGCAAACCAATGCGAGAACATTTACCCTTTGCTATGGCTTGGTGGCACAATTTATGTGCCGCAGGCACCGATATGTTCGGCCAAGACACCGCCGATAAATCCTTTGGTGTTGAAAAAGGTACTATGGAACACGCAAAAGCAAAGGTGGATGCAGGCTTTGAATTTATGCAAAAGCTCGGCATTGAATATTTCTGCTTTCACGATGTTGACCTTGTTCCCGAGGCAGACGATATCAAGGAAACTAATAAGCGCCTTGATGAAATTACCGATTATATTCTTGGGAAAATTCGTGCGACCGGTATCAAATGTCTGTGGGGAACCGCTAATATGTTCTCAAATCCCCGCTTTATGAATGGTGCAGGCTCTACAAATTCTGCCGATGTTTTCTGCTTTGCGGCGGCGCAGGTTAAAAAAGCATTAGACCTTACTGTAAAACTTGGCGGCAAGGGTTATGTTTTCTGGGGCGGCAGAGAAGGCTATGAAACCCTGCTTAATACCGATATGAAGTTTGAACAGGAAAACATTGCAAGACTTATGAAAATGGCGGTTGAATATGGCCGTTCCATCGGCTTTACGGGTGATTTTTACATCGAACCCAAACCGAAGGAGCCTATGAAGCATCAGTATGATTTTGATGCCGCAACAGCAATCGGTTTTTTGCGTCAATACGGTCTTGACAAGGATTTTAAAATGAATATTGAAGCAAACCACGCAACCCTTGCAGGACACACGTTCCAACATGAACTGCGTGTATCTGCCATGAACGGTATGCTCGGTTCAATAGATGCTAACCAAGGAGATTTATTGCTTGGTTGGGATACCGACGAATTCCCGGCAAATGTATATGATGCAACTATGTGTATGTATGAGGTCTTAAAGGCAGGCGGACTTACAGGTGGATTTAATTTTGACTCAAAAACACGTAGACCTAGTTATACTGCCGAAGATATGTTTCACGCATTCATACTTGGCATGGATACCTTTGCATTGGGACTTATTAAGGCGGTAGAAATCATTGAAGACGGAAGAATTGATTCCTTTATTGATGAACGATATTCTTCCTTTAAAGTGGGCATCGGTCAAAAGATAGTCCAAGGAAAAACCTCCCTTACAGAGCTTGCAAGGATTGCCGAGGAGATGGGTGCGGCTGCACTGCCTTCAAGCGGCAGACAGGAATATCTGCAAAGCGTCATTAATGAAATTATGTTTAAGTAAACAAAACGATTGTTGTTGATAAATCCTGATTGATTATAACTGAAACAGCGAAAAAGTAACGCAGATTGGAGTAAGCAAATGGAAAAGATAATCTCAGCTAAAAACCCTATCATTCCGGGCAGGGGTGTCTGTGACCCGCATATACATATTTTTGACGGAAAAATGTATCTGTATGCCTCTCATGACGCAAAGCCGTATGCGAGGAATTTCTGTATGCACGACTGGCAGATATGGTCTTCTTTTGATGCGGTTGAATGGACTCTTGAATCGGTCGTTCATCCCGAAGAATTCTTTATGGGTCCGTCTGACAGATGCTGGGCGGTTGATGCTGCGAAGAGAAACGGCAGATATTACTTTTATTTTTCCGACGGGAGTAAAAGAATCGGGGTGGCTGCTGCCGATGATCCGGGCGGCCCTTTTAAAGATGCGCTCGGAAAGCCTATGCTTGACGGCACTTTAACAAAAACAAGAGAATATGACCCGGCTGTGTTTGAGGATGACGACGGAGAGTATTATCTTGTGTTTGGCGGCCCTGAATGGTGCTACGGCGAGGGCTGCGGATATTATATCGCACGGCTCAATGAAGATATGATTTCTTTTGCCGAAACGCCGAGAAAAATCGAGCTTGATCACTGTGGAGACGACAAAGCTTCGCTCAATAAATTCGGCGGAAAATATTATCTCAGCTACGGCGGATTTTATGCGGTTTCAGACAGCGTTTACGGCCCGTATCATTTTATCGGCAATACGGCATCAACCCTTGACCACAGCAGTTTCTGCGAGTGGAACGGTCAAATTTTTCAGGCAATTACCGTTAAAGAACATGAGATGTATCGCGCAAGTGGCTTGTGTTATGTGCATATAAAAGAAAACGGCGAATTGGTTACCGATCCGCTGATTATTGAGTACGGCGTCGGTCAGTATAACTCAGATTGGAACAGGATTGAAGCCGAGTGGTATATGAAAGGGGTAAATGTAAGAAAAAAAGAAAATAAGTGCCTCTTTGGTTTCCTTGTTGCGTGCACTGAAAAAGCTGTGCTAACATATCCGAAGATCCATAATCTTTCAGATAAGACCGGCTTTTCTATTGATTACTACTGTGTCGGGGGCAAAGCCGTTATCGAGGTGAGAACCGGTGGAGAAAACGGACCTCTCCTCGGTATGATTAAGGCAGAAAATCCGACAGATTCCTATGAATGGTACTGTCGCCGCAATGATTTTTTCCGCTTTGACACGAATCTTGATGATACATCCGATGTATTCCTCATATTAAAGCCGGAAAAGGGAACCGAGCTTTGCATTGACAGTTTTCACTTTATCAGAGAATCTGATTGTTAACCAAATATTGTTTAATTAAAGGACTTTGGCGTAAGGAGGAATTATTCGACCTTATAGGCGATGGAGGAAGTAACTTACGGCAAAGGCATATAAAAAATCGGAGCGCTCGCAGAGCACTCCGATTTTATTTTATCAATCGACCGAGAGCGGTTCGTCCAAGGACTTCTCACGCTCGTTGGTAAAGGAAAACAGCCAATCGTAGTTTTTCTCGTCGGTATAAACGGCATCCCAACAGTTGTGGCCAAGCTTGGGAAAAAGGATCAGCTCCGCATTGCCGCCTGCACGGTTTACGGCCTTGGCCATCTGCAGGCCTTCAATGGGGTCGACCGTTTTGTCGCAAAGACCATGGAAGGCTCTGATGGGCAGGTCGCCGAATTCTTTTGACATTCCGGCAAGTCCGCCGCCGCAAAGAGGCATTGCCGAGGCAAACCATTCGGCTCGCAGCATGGCAAGCCCCCAGGTGCCATAGCCGCCATGCTGTTGCCGGTCAAGTGCACACGGGTCTTGTCTACGTAGGGAAGCTCACGGAAGCTATCCACAAGGCGGATCAGCGTTACCATCCATTCGCTCCAGTTTCCGCTCTTGCAGTGGGGAGCAAGCAGGATGAATCCTCTTTCATTCTGGCGCTCCAAAAAATACCTCGGGCAGGAGTAGTTGTGAAGCTTTTCGGTCGATTCACAACGGGCACCACGACCATGTAAAAAAATCAGCAGGGGATATTTTTTGCTTTCACAAAAGCCCTCGGGATAGGATACAAGATAAGCCATTTCTTCAAATTTTTTCTCTTCCATTTCGCACCCTTTTTTAAATGTAATCAGATACAGAAAGTGTAACACAAAGAAACCGAGAAGTTAAATTACCGAACTTCGCCTTTTTGCGTATTTTCATTGGATTTTTTAGGTCGGTTTTTATATATCAACAACGGTAATGACGACCATAATTCACACCAAGCAAAAAGGACCAAGCTGTATATGTAAGTTTCATCCTCCATACATAATGGCAAAAAATAAAATAGTGTTATTATTGCGGAATTGTAAAGCGTAAAAACGAATCTTGTTTTCTCTTTAAGCAAAACCTTTTTGCCGTACATAAAGCAATAGATCGGCAAGGCGACGCAAACGATTGCAACCAACGCAATCAACCCGATAGCGGCACCGCCCAACCCCATATCTCCTTTTGAAAAAGAAAGTAAAAACAATAAAAAAACCACCAAAACCGAAACAGAAAAGATGAAAGGATAAAAGAATTTTCCGGCTTTCAAGGACATAAAACCACCACCTTTAACCACAACCATTATAACACTTTTCGTTTTAAAAGTAAACCGTTCAGTATAAATATCCACCATTTACAAATAATAGTATTACGATTTGTGCTTTTTGAAAATAAAGCCTCCCTCGCCTAGAGGGAGGGGGACCGCTTGCGGTGGAGGGATATTATATCCCCCAGTCGCCTCACGGCGCCAGTCCCCTTTAGGCAAGGGGCCTTTGTTAAGAAGGAGTTTTTATATATGGAAGCAACAGGGATTGTGAGAAGAATTGACGACCTTGGTCGGGTCGTTATTCCGAAAGAAATCCGCAGGGTTTTACGGATTCGTGAAGGCGAGCCGTTGGAGATACATACCGACACGGGTAGGTTTTGGTGGGCTTTGGAGAGCTTCTTGAAGCGGTGTAGCTTAATATAAACACAACATAAAAAGGAGAAGAACGAAATGCTCCGTTCTTCTCCCTTTTTTTGTATAATGATGTGTTAGGTTAAATCAAATAAAATCAGATTCCGCAGCACTTGAGCACAAGCTTATACAGCTCGAGCTCGTAGTCGAGGGTGTAGACCTTTTCCTCATACTCTCCGTTTATGCGCTTTGCAAAGGTGGCCAGCATGGTGTCAAAGCGGTCATAAGCTTCGCTTTCAGACCGAACACCCTTATCAAGCCATTTGGTACTCGAATACTCAACGGTGGTGCTGTAAAGAAGCGGGCTTTTAGGGACGTACATCTCCAAAGGTCTTACAACGGCCGTCTTTTTACTGCCGATGACCAAAAGCTGACGCTCCTGGAAGCCACCGTGCTGAATATCGGTGGTCTTGGCGGTCGAAACGCCGTTTTTGTACTCCATCGCAACCATTCCGAAATCCTCGCCCGTAGCACCGTCAATGCCGGTCGAGCGGGTCAAAGGGATGATGTTTTGGGGCTTGCCCTGAATGCGGTAGATAAGGTCAATAAGATGGCATCCAAGGAAAAACAGCATACCGCCCTTCATACACGACAGCCAATTTCTGATGTCGGTGGGGTGGGTACAGCTCATCTGCACGTCGACCGAAATGATATCGCCGTACTCGCCGTTGTCAATGGCTTTTAGCAGCTCTATGACCTTGGGGTTATAGCGGTACATATATCCCGTGCTGAAGACCTTGCCGCTTTGGCGCATGGTCTCGATCATTTCCTCAAAATCAGCGAGATTTTGTCCACCCGGCTTTTCCATGTGCAGATGCTTGCCTGCCTTGGCGACCATTGTGGCATATTTTGTGAGGTATATCTCCTCGGTCTCAACGGCAACGGCATCAATGGTGGGGTCGGAAAGTATCTCCTCCACCGTCATCTCACGGTAGCCCTCATAAGGCTTCATCTGCTCGGGGAACTTTTCACGCTCGTTTTCGGGGAAGGCAAAGCCGACCACCTCAAAAATGTCATTCTGCCTTAAAAGGCTGTTCCAGACAAAATTGCCGTGGCTCATCAGGCTTGTGCCTATCTGTGCGATCCTAACTTTACTCATCTAACATTCTCCAATCAAACTGAACCATCGGGAAGGACGGCTCATTGGCAAGTCGGGTGTAAACCTCGGTTGCCTCTTCGGGTGAATGTATCTCTTCAATAAGCTCGGTAAGCTTCAGTCTGCCCATTTCGGTCAGCTTTATAGCCGCCTTCATATCGTCAGCCTGTGTCCACCAGCCGTCGTGCGATTCCTGTCTGGGACGTGCATCGGTGTGTGCGCCGACAAGGGTGATTCCGGGGAAATGCACCTTACGATAGTAGTCGATGGTGAAGTCCTTATTACGGGTGCAACCAAGCAATGCAACTCGGCCAAATCGTGCCATACAGTCCAAAATTCCGTCCAGACCTGCGCCAATACCCGTAACCTCAATACCAACCTTGGCACCGCCGTTTGTCAACTTTTTGGCAGTTGCGGCAAAATCGGGAGCATAGGGGTCAAGTGCGTAATCGGCGCCGTTTTTGAGTGCAACCTCACGCTTTACGGGGTTGGGGTCGACGGCGATAATGGGTGCCGCACCGGCCATGCGCAAAAGCTTGATTCCCATAAGTCCCAAAACGCCAAGACCCATAACAATGGCAGGCTCGCCCATCTCAAGACGGCACTTGCGGATGGCGGCCATCGGGAAAATGCTGATATGGAACAAAGCGGCATCCTCAAACGAGACCGAATCGGGGAGCTTGAATGCATATTTTGCGGGAATGTTGACGTAGCTTGCGTGGACGGTCCACATCATTGCAACACGGTCACCGACCTTAAGCTCTTCAACGCCTTCTCCAACGGCGGTAATGGTGCCCGATGTGCTGTAGCCCAGCGTTCTGGGGAACGTCACTCCGGCACCTTTTCCGGGGGCGATGTTAGGATCGCCGATAAGATTGGCTCTCTCGGTTCCGCTGCTGATGGACGAAACAGCCACCTTGACCTGAACTTCACCTGCTTTGGGGGCTTCGAGCTCATCGGTTATGAGCTTGGCCACTCTGGGTTCTGTAAACCGTATAACCTTGCGTTCCATAAAAAATACCTCACTTTTGAGTGTTTTTCTTTATTTTAACGCTTGACAGACCGTGTTTCAATACAATATACTATACTAAAGAGGTAAAATTCTCCACTTTTTGAGAGGAAAAGCGCTATGAATAACGAAGAATTCTTTAGTTCGTTCAAATTTATCAGAATAAAACCCAACCGATACAACAAGGGCGGAAATATGGATAAGCAGGGCTGTGTGACCAACTTTTTGGGTCGGCTTGTGTACGGAACGGGGAAATTAGTGTCGCAGGGTACGACCGTAATGCTCACGGCAGGAGAAACAGTGTTTATCCCCAAAGGATGCCGCTATGAGTCATTCTGGACACCCGATGAAAACTCGAGGCTCGAGTGGGATTCCATAGGTTTTGACTATTTTCCGCAGACCGACAAGGGCAACTATCTTCTGCAAAAGGTCGGGCTTGGCGACCGTGCGACCGAGCTGTTGAATGCGGTGACCGAGCAGATGAAGGTCACACCCTACACCGTCGGTAAGCTTTACGAGCTTTTGGATATCCTTTTACCCAAAATGCAACGTCAAGTGGGGTCGCAGGACCTGATAACCGAAAACGCCGTGAAATTTATGCGGGAATACCCGTTTGCCTCAATGAGTGAGGTGGCGGCCGTTTGCCACGTCAGCGAATCATGGCTATACACCGTATTCAAGGAGTCACGGCATTTAAGCCCCAACGAAATGCGGCAGAGGATACTTTGCGAAAAGGCCGAGGAGCTGCTTTTGTCAACGGGACTTTCGGTGGAGGAGATAAGCAACGAGCTGCAGTTCAGCTCATCATCCTATTTCAGAAAAATTTTAAAAAAGCACCTTGGTAAAACGCCGTCGGAGATCAGGCGCACCAACGGCGTCTGATAAAAGACAAGCCTCTACCGCAACTCCCTTGCGGTAGAGGCTTAATTTGTTAATCCTTATGAGGCTTGATTTTTAGAACGACCTTCTGCAGGTATATAATAACCAAAATCCCAAGCACGACCGAGATAGCCGACAACACCTGCTGTGCATAGACGTTTATGCCGAAAATGCGGTTGCCATTGGCTTGGATGTAGTTTACCAAGGGTGTTACTGCCAACGTTGCGAAAAAGCCTGCAAGGCCGTACACGGCCTGCTTGACCATAAGAGCATCACTGCGCTTTTCGGGCGAAACGTAGTCGAAGATAAGGTTGGTTTCGGCGCTGTTTATACCGCCCATTGCCGCCGCAAAAAGGCAATAATAAACGGTGTAAAGCACCTTGCCGTTGGAGGGCACCATAAATGTGGCAACCACAAAGCCCAACGTTGCAAGAGCATAGGCGTATTTCAGCATATAAGCAAACGAGCGGCGGTCAGCAATTCGGGCAAGGATGAACGACGACGGTATGCGCACCGCCGAGTAAATTATGCTCAAAACAGCGACAAACTTCATATCGAAGCCAAGCTCCTTGGTCTGATATGTGCCGTAAAAAGCGGTGGTGATGTGGGTGCAGATCGTCCAGAAAACGCTGATGCCGATGACCTTCATAATGGTCTTATCGCCCAAAACGTTTTTAAAACGCCGAACTATCGAAACGTTGTCAGGTATTTTGGGTGCGGGCTTCTCACGTGAGAGAACGAGTGTCAGCGTATGTAGCACGGTCAGCAGGAATATCGTTGCCGCCGCTATGATAAAAGAGGTTCTTATCTCACCCTTAGCCTCAAAATGGTCGATGATGGCACCCATTAAAAGGTTAAACAAAAATCCGCCGACCAAAGACACGGCTTCTTTTATAGCGGTGAATCGGCCTCTTTTGTGGTTGTCGACCAAAGACATAAACCAATTGGTCTTGGGGGCAAAGATGATGTTGGAAAAGAAGTAGGCCGCCATTAAAAGAACTATGAACAGCACCGTTTTCACGGGGCGTGACAGGTTGAAAAACGGCACCAGATACACGCTCATAAAAAGCAACTGATTTACAATATGCAGAAACGTCACCCTGCGCTTGACCGAGCCGCCACGGAAGAAAAACACCGCAAAAAGCTGAAAGCTGCAGCCCAAAGCCACAAACGAGGTCAGCACGGCGGTAAGGCTGTCGGAAAAGCCGAGGTTAGCCGTAAGCTTGGCAATAAAAGCACCCGTGACAAGAAGCGAAATGAAATATTCCAAGGTTGCCTCGGCAACATACATGCCTCGGCTCACACGGTAAATATCCTTTTTATTAGTTGACTGCTCCATTTCGAACCCCCCTTTTTTTAAAACAGCAAATCCAATTGTGCGTTAGGCATTATACTGCCGCTTTTATTTGGTGTCAATATCAAAATCCACGAAACATTTTCGAGATTTTAAAACTTTTTTCATTCTTCGAAAAATAATGCTTGACTTTTGGTGGGGGATTGTATATAATAACCCTTGCAGCAATTGAATACGGACGTTTAGCTCAGCTGGTAGAGCCCCCGCTTGACGTGCGGGCGGTCGAGGGTTCGAGTCCCCCAGCGTCCACCAAAGAAAGAAGTGACATCGCAAGATGTTGCTTCTTTTTTTGTGTGCAAGACGAGTAGGGACTCGAACAAGGAGGGAGCAAACGTAGTTTGCGGAAGAAAACAGTCCGGTGGACTGTTTTCGCCGACGTGGCAACGAGCGCAAGCGAGGCGATAGGCACGGTAGTGCCGTAAAAGTCCCCCAGCGTCCACCAGAAAAAAGCACCGACAATGTCGGTGCTTTTTTCAACTAAATCCACCCTTGCGGGTGGGTGAAATCATCTTCGATGATGAAATCCCCGGTGGGGATGAAATCCGCTGTGAACAGCGGGTGGTGGATTTAATTTCATCTGAGGCAAAGCCGAAGATTTCATCAGCGTTAGCTGATTTCACCCTTGCATCAGCAAGGATTTCATTTATGTGAGAGTTCGAATTCATACACAAAAACGGCAAAAATATCTTTTTCGTAGCCCATAGACAAAGAAAGAAGTGACATCGTAAGATGTTGCTTCTTTTTTGTGTGCAAGACGCATGGGACTCGAACAAGGAGAGCGTTGCCGCAGGTTGCGTCCTGCGTTCATCAAAAAACCCGATGCAGAGCATCGGTCTTTTTTATATTAAGCTTTTATATATTTCATTTCTTCGGAAGCCTGTAAGTCCTGCGGCGCTTTTGGCGGCGGCGGTGGGCGACATTCCGTCTTTTATAAAGCCCTGCGCCATTTCGACAGCCGCTTCAAAGGTGTATTCCGTGTCTTGGGCGGGCTCGGCACCCCCGATTATCAACACAAACTCACCTTTAGCGCTACCATCCGAATACTTTTCGGCGGCGGCTGACAGCGTGGTGCGCTCACAAGCTTCGTGCAGCTTAGTCAGTTCCTTGACCAGCGCAATGTTGCGGTCGCCAAAGGCTTTCAGCATATCCTTGAGCGTTGCGGCAAGCTTGTGCGGTGCCTCATAAAAAATGAGGGTGTGCGTGTCGTTTTTTACAGCCTCAAGCTGAGCCTCACGTTCCTTTTTTTCGACCGACAAAAAGCCCTCAAAGCAAAAACGGCGTGACGGCATTCCCGAAATGGCAAGTGCCGTGATAAGTGCCGAAGGACCCGGCACCGACTCGACATTCAGCTCCCTTTCACGGCAAAAACGCACCAGGTCCTCACCGGGGTCGGAAATGGCCGGCATACCTGCATCGGTCACCAGAGCACAGGTCTCACCCTGCGCTATTCGGTCGGCGATCTTCTCGGTCTGCGAGGCCTTGTTATGCTCGTGGTAGCTTATCATCGGCGTTTTTATGCCGAGGTGGTTCAACAGCTTGACCGTCACACGGGTATCCTCGGCGGCTATAAAATCGACCGTCTCCAAAATTTTGGCGGCACGGGGCGAAAGATCGCCCAGATTGCCGATCGGAGTGCCGACAACATACAATTTTCCTGCCATACTTCCTCCTTGTGAGTTCTTATTGGCGTTTCGTAGAGAGGTCTTCCTCCCGAAAACAAAGGCATACTCAGCGGGAGGCGAAACGCCTCCCCTACAAATTATATCTTACGGCCGTGGCCTTCCTTGTAATCTCCGTAAATTTCTATCATTTCATCGGTCAGCTCGCCGTTTTTCTCAACATACAAGGGCGGCAAAACGGTCATTCCTCGATTGCCTCCGAGCTTGCCTTCAACCAGCACCAGCCAAGCCTCCTTGCCCTCACGTTGGATGACCTCACGCAGTACCTTCGGCTCAATTCCGCACTCACGCATATCGCATATCACATCGGCCAAACGCTCGGGTCGATGGCACACACATAGCCGTCCTCCGAATTTCAGCAGATACTTTGCGGCGGCCACAACGTCCGAAAAGGTGCACTTGACCTCATGTCGAGCGATGCGTTGCGCTTCGGTGAGGTTCTGATTACCTGTGCCGTCCACCTTATAGGGCGGATTGCAGGTAACAAGGTCAAATTCTGCGTGGGGCAGAGCGCCTTTGACCTCCTTCATATCGACGTTATGCACCGAAAACTGTGCCTCGATGCCGTTGAGCGTGGCATTTTTGCCTGCAATTTCGGCGGCGGCAGGCTGAAGCTCAACGCCGTGAACCTCGGTTGCCTTCCCATCCTTCAAAAGCAAAAGCGGAATGATGCCGCAACCCGTTCCGATGTCGCAGGCCTTTTTTGCCCTTTGTCGGCCTGCAAAATCACTGAGCAGTACGGCATCGGTGCCAAAGGTGTGGTCAGAGCTGACCAAAACCTCATATTTACCTAACGGTTCTTTTTTAAGACCGTCCATTACTTGCGGCTCCACTTAACGCCCTCACGGGTGTCCTCAAGGATGATGCCCATTTCGTTGAGCTTATCACGGATCTCGTCGGCCTTTTTGAAGTCCTTGGCCTTACGGGCGGCGGTACGCTGTGCGATAAGCTCCTCTACCTCGGCATCAAGCGAATCGTCCTTCTTTACGTAAAGCAGACCCAAAACATCGCAAAGCTCGTTAAAGCCTTTAAGGCAGGCCTCCAAAGCGGTCTTGCCGGCCTTGTCGGCAACCGCCTTGTTGATGTCACGCACCATCATAAACAATGCGCCCAGAGCATCGGCGGTGTTGAGGTCGTCGTCCATAGCCTCGATGAACTGTGCCTTGTATTTTTCGAGAAACTCGGGTGCCTCGCCGCCTTCCTCGGCATGAGAAATGGCAAACTCAAGACCCTCACGGCACTTATAAAGACGATCCAAAGATGACTGTGCCTGCTCGATAATATCCACGCTGTAGTTGATGGGGCTACGGTAGTGCGATGCGATCATAATGTAACGCACGGGCTCGTAGCCAAACTTTTCGGCAACCTCACGCACGGTGAAGAAGTTGTTTAAGGATTTGGACATCTTGCGGTTATCAACGTTGATATAGCCGTTGTGCATCCAATAATGTGCAAAATCGCAACCGTTGGCGCACTCAGACTGTGCAATTTCGTTTTCGTGGTGGGGGAAGATAAGATCCTGACCGCCGCAATGAATGTCAATGGTCTTGCCGAGGTATCGGCCTGCCATAGCCGAGCACTCGATGTGCCAGCCGGGACGGCCGTTGCCCCAGGGTGACTCCCAAAAAGGCTCGCCCTCTTTGGCGCCCTTCCACAAACAGAAGTCCATGGGGTCTTCCTTGACATCGGCGCCGCCGTCAACACGGTTGGAGGCACCCTCTGCCAGCTCGTCAAGCGGCTGATGCGAAAGCTTGCCGTACTCGTTGAACTTCTTGGCTCTGAAGTAAACGTCACCTGCCGAGGGGTAAGCGTAGCCCTTTTCGACCAGCTCGGAGATTATGCCGATGATTGCATCGATATTCTCGGTGGCCTTGGGATGAACGGTGGCCTTGCGGATGTTAAGGCCGTTGGAATCGGTCCAGAACTCCTCAATATAACGTGCGGCAACCTCGGGCACGGTGATGCCCTCCTCGTTGGCCTTTTTGATGAGCTTATCGTCGATATCGGTAAAGTTCTGAACAAAGCGGACATCAAGTCCACGCCATTCGAGGTAACGGCGAAGCACGTCGAATACGCACAAAGGACGTGCGTTGCCGATGTGGATGTAGTTGTAAACGGTGGGGCCGCAGGCGTAAATTTTAACCTTGCCCTCCTCAACCGTTTTGAGTTCGTCCTTGGTTCTGGTTAAAGTGTTATAGATTTTCATAATGTTCTCCTTGATATATGTTTTCGTTACCTCGGAGGGAATCCCTCCACCGCCGTACGGCGGTCTCCCTCCCTTTAGGCAAGGGAGGCTTTTAATAGGAAAGGTGATTTATTTCTTTGACATTTCGTCCAGCTTTTCGGTCAGTTGGTTTATGCGGTCGTTGAGTGCATCCAATTGCTGTGCCACGGGGTCGGGAATGTGGATCTGATCGAGAGGTGCAATTTTTTGACCGTCCTGGCGGACTATCTTGGCAGGGATGCCGACCACCGTACAGTTGGGCGGAACCTCCTCCAAAACAACGGCACCTGCGGCTATTCGGGAATTATCACCGACCTTAAAGGGGCCAAGCACCTTGGCGCCGCTGCACACCATAACGTTGTTACCGATGGTGGGGTGGCGCTTGCCGACATCCTTACCCGTACCGCCCAAGGTTACACCCTGATAGATCAGCACGTCATCGCCTATTTCGGCGGTCTCGCCAATAACAACACCGTGACCGTGGTCGATGACCAGACGGCGGCCGATTGTGGCACCGGGGTGTATCTCGATACCTGTCTTTCGTGCGGCACGTTGGG
>JAZQCY010000027.1:0-6569 GCA_045546555.1 Acutalibacteraceae bacterium
GGGAGAAATCGGTTTTTCGGTGAAATTTGAGAAGCTACTCGTTGAAAAGCCTTGAAATACGGCAGTATTCCTGCATTTTTCAACTTCGCAGCTACTTCAAATTTCATCCTACAAAACTGCATGGCACCCAAAACAGATGAATTTTTGTGTAACTAAAAGGAAAAAGCCCACGGTAACACTGACGTGTACTGTGGGCTTTTGACGTATTAGACCGCAAAAAGGCGCTGTTTTGGGCGAGTTATCCCTAATCGCAACTCCCTTGTGCTCGGGTGGGTGATTTTTTATCGGCTTTTAAGCTTTTCTATTTCGGCGCTGTGCTTGAGGTTGGAGAATATTCTGTCCTCAATAAAGCGGACACCTCTTGCTTCCAAGACGTTCTTGGCGGCAAGGCTTACGACCGGCAAAAGCTCGGCCGAGGAATAGACGTAGGCGTTCCACGCACGTCCCGAAAACTCATCTGCCCAATCGTTAAGGTCTGCCACCTCCGAAAGCTCGACAAGACGTCCGTCGTAGGTGACGACACGAACATCGGTATAATTCTTGGCGGTCGACGGCTTGGGAATGGAATAAAAAATATCAAACAGGTCGATTTTGCGCTTGTCAAGCCCGTTTTCTTCGCATATCCTCCAGGCCTCGTCCCTGACCTCCTTGCGGAAGCCGCCGCCCAAGGCGGCCGTCTGAACCTGCTCATAGGCCTCCTTAACGGTCATATCGCCACTGAGATTTGACATATTTATAACCAATGCCTTGTGAGGAATATTGCGGGTCTTTATTTTGCGGACGGCATCCGATATGGTCTTGCTTGAATCGGAATGTATCGGCATACTGAATGCCGGCACCCTCAAATCGGGGTCGCCGCTTTCATCGTAAATTTTATAAATATCGTCATCGCAATAATAAAGGAAATCGCACGGATGCTGCAGCTTGCCGTTAAAGCGCAGTCCCGAAACAACGTCGTAAACAAGCGCATCGGCGGCCAAGACCTTTTGGTGCTGATAGATATAGCGTGTAAGCATCTGCTTGCCGAATATCATTTCCTCAACGGTGGACACACCCGAAATCGGCACGGTGAGGTGCTTGGCAACCACTGCTTCACCGTTTATCTGTTCCTCAACATCAACGATTTTTATCTTGTAAAGGAAGCGGTCGATATGATAGGTCAACGACAGACCCGTGATATAGCTGTCACGGCGCAGGTAGTCCATAGAATCGGCATCAAACTGACCGTTTATCATTTCGGTCAGGTAGTATTTCTTGATTTTGGCGCCGCCCTTTTCAAACAAGGTGTCGATGGGTGCGCCGACGATCATTCTGCCAATACCGTCAAAAAACTCGTCGATCTCAACCGCTTCGGGGAAATCGACACACGCCGAAAAGAACTCCTTGAATGACGGAGTGTTGATGATAACGTAGCCCAAAATCTCGTGAGGCTGAGCCGATGAAAAAATCTCAAACGAGCCTTTAAGCCTTTCGAACTCCTCGGTGTTACCGTACATTCTTTCGGAAAGGTGCGAGAAAAAGCTGTGACCCACGTCGTGCAAAAGTGCGGCAAGGCGAAGCTTGTCCTGATCGCTTTGCGACACGGTGCGGTCATCGGTTGCACCCTCGGGATGATAGCCGTCGTTTATACTGTCGATCATCTTGGTAACCAGCGCCGCAACACCTAAAGTGTGTTCAAAGCGGGAATGGTGTGCCGACGGATAGGTCAAAACCGCAAGACCAAGCTGATTTATGTTGCGAAGCCTTTGCATAAGCGGCGAATCGAGTATCTGCAGCTCCCACGGGTAAAACTTCATAGTGCCCCAAACGGGGTCGTGGATGACCTTTATGTCACGGTAGTCGGCCGGCTTATAGCCCGCAAGCATCTGCGACACAAAGCGGTCGGCACGTATCTGAAAATCGGCATAGATAACCGCCTCGGGCGAACCCTTGACGGCGTTTTTCGGACATCTGACCATACTATCCCTTCCTTTTGCTTTACTGCTTACAGTTTATAATATTTTTCATAAAAATGCAATAGTGCATATTGACAAATCGAAGTTTTGTGCTATAATAACCTCAAATTGAACAGAAAAGGGTGCTGGGAATTGACCCGGCTGAGATAGGACGTGTTTCGTCCTGACCGTTGTACCTGATGCGGGTAATGCCGACGTAGGAATTTTTTCGGAAGTTAAGATTTTAAGCTCATCAGGGAAACTTGATGAGCTTTTTATTTTTCCTTTTCTGCGAGATTTTAATACTTAAAGCCGACGGACACCGTCGCAGAAAAGGAGTAAAAAATGAAGAAGAACATCCAAAGAATGTGCGTCACAGCCATACTGCTGGCGCTCGCCACGGTCTTGAGCATTATCAAGCCGTTTCCCATGCCGTTTGGCGGCTCGGTGACACTATTGTCAATGCTGCCCATTGTTATGATACCCTTAATGTACGGCACAAAATGGGGTATAGTATCATCCTTTATCTATTCGCTTATTCAGTTGGCGTTGGATATTGCCTCGGTATTAAGCTGGGGACTTACACCCTACGCTCTTGTCGGCACCATCGTGCTTGACTACCTGCTTGCCTTCACTTTGCTCGGACTTGCAGGTGTATTCAGAAGCAAGGGCATAGTCGGAATCGCAAGCGGAGTAGTTATGGTGCTTGTGTTAAGATTTATGATGCACTTTATTTCGGGCGTTGTCATTTTCGATACCTTCACAAGTGCCGATGCCTGGGTCTACTCGCTGACCTATAACGCATCCTACATGGTGCCCGAGTTTATCACCACCACGATTGCAACGGTCATTCTTTTCAAGGTCCCCGCAGTCAAAAAACTAATTGATAAGGCTTAAAAAGCACAGCCACCCTACAGCTTTTTCTGTAGGGTGGCTATTTTTATCAGTATCTCAGCAATCCGTGACCGTCAAGCTGATAGAGGTATATCCAATCGACTATAAATTTGTTGGTGTTTTTCCAATGCCATTCATCCTGCGTGACCTGACCCCGTGACTCAAAGGCGGTGGCCATGCTGATCTGCAGAACCATATACTGAGCATAAACCTTCTGCAGCTCTTCCTCCTGAAGCTCGGTCTCACGCCATACATAGCCGTCGATGGTAAAACGAATGGTCTTGTTATCGACCCACTCAAAGCCGTAGGTATGGAAGTCCATCCAGAGTCCTCTTGGGTCGTCGGTGTTGTATTCGCCGTGATCCTTTACAGTATCGGCACGGCCGTTATACATATTGTTCATAAAACGTCCGTGAGAGGTCGGCCAGGCCCAGAGGTTGCCCTTTATCATATTACCCTCGCCGAAAGATTCGTCAATATCGGTCTCGCTGTACCACATTTCCTTGTTGTACTTATTAGCCTTGGAAACCGTCCAGAGTGCCGTCCAGAAGCCGTTACCCAAAGGGTGAACGTCGGATATCTCAAGGAAGCCGTACAAAAATTCCATGGTTCGGTCGGTTTTAATCATACCGCCGTAATAGGCTTCTTCGGTCTCGACCGCTTCGATATACAGCTTGCCGTCCTTGACGTAGTTGTTCTGAAGCTCCTTGTTTCCACGGTAGCAGGGTCGTCCGTCTACTGCGGTTCCGCCCTTGGCACCCCAGGCAACGTACCACTTGTTGGTGTCGATCTCGGTACCGTTAAACTCATCCCACCAGGTAGGACGGTAGTAGGTCTTGGTATCGTAGGCCTTTACAGCGTTATTGTAATTACCGTTTAACACCGACATACTGCTGTCAATAGTGGAATTGTTCTCGACAATTTTTATAAATTCCGAAACCGCCATAGCAGTGGCATAGGGACTGCCGCCGTTGAGGTATATTTTCTTGCCCTCGATGCGGATTTCATAGTTATATGCAACACCGATTTTTTTGACACCGTCACGTTGAGCGTTGCCGATGATTATCTCATACTCGGTAACGGCGGTCGGTTCAAGCACACCCTTGACGTGTGCATCAACGTTTTTATAAACCGAGGTGTTATCGTGAACAATATCGACCTCGTAGCCTGTTTTTTCATAAAGCAGGTCAACAAGCTTGTCGGTTTCGCTTTGGGTCAGGTATGACACGTTGTATATCGGACGGACGATAGTGAATTTTGAAACATCCGAGATACTGCAGACCGTAAGACCCGGCTCATTACCCTTGTGGTGGTAGTAAATACCGCCCTTGACATCGGCGGGCAAGAAGTTATCAATAAAATACTGACCCGCCGCCTTTAGCGAGGCCTCACAACCGGCCTGAATGACGATATCGTCACCGACCGAGCAGATGATAAAATCGGAATCCCTGCCGCTACCGTCGATCTCAAACAGCTTCTTGACCTGACGTGATGCCTCACGGTCACAGTCACCGACAAGTATCTCACGGCGGTCGGTTCCGTCCTCGGTATCGGTCAACTGCTTGGGGGTCACGCTGTGCAGCTCTTTATATTTTTTGAAAATGTCGATTACCACGGGGCCGACCGTTTCGTTTTGTTTGCTTGGACGGACGATATTAAAGGTCGCCTTGCCCTCGGCATCGATAAACGAAATATCATCGGTCGAAGCAATCTTTTCGGCTTCGGCCGAAAGCTCCATATTTCCACCACTGCTGCAGGCAAAAAGTGAAAGAAAAATGCAAAGGGACAGTATAAGGGTCGCCGTTCTTTTGAAGCAGGTGCTCATAGTCTATCTCCTTTTTTGTTTCTGATAACAAATACGTAAAATACGCACAGTTTGTTACAGGAAACTATTTTCTTTCCAAAATTTCCTTAACCGTTGCACCTATAACGTCAGCCATACGTCTGAAGCCGAGGTCGGTTGGATGGCAGTTGTCAACGGTACCCTCGTTTCCGCCGGGGAAGCGCATCATTTCACTTCCGTCAATAAACCATACATTATTGTCACCGTTGGCCTTGGCCTCATTATAGGTTGCCTTTATTATATCACGACGAAGCTTCTGATCGGGGTAAGGCCTTCCGTTGGGTGCCGAAACCATAACGATAGGCAGTTCGGGCTGTTTTTTGCGGATGATATTGAACATCCTCGAGTGGGTGTTTTTAAGATGCTCAACGCTCGGTGCGTTGTGGTCGTAATCATAAACAAACACCGACATTTTCAAGCCTGCAATGTACTCGGCAATTGCATCCTCACCCTTGGCAGAGCCCGAAAAGCCGAGGTTTATGTGGTCGCAGGAAAGCTCACGGGAGATGATGTTCTGATAGGCCATACCGGGTCGGGAGGCGCATCCGCCCTGGGTGATGGACGAGCCGTAATACACAACGGGAACATCATATTTGTACTCTGCGGCAGGTTTTAGTGTTGAGCCGACCGCAACGCCTATCTCAAGGCTTTTGACCCTTGAATACAACGGAAAATGTATCGTAATATCGGTTTCATCGGTAATTCCCGTTTCACGCTTGGCCTCAAAGCCGTCCTTCATATCGTAAGGCGGCATAAACGAGCTGATGAACACTGTTTCACCGTCAGCATCTTTGTAAAGGTCAAAGCCTGCGCTTCCGCAAAGGGTGAAATGCGGCGCACGGTAGATGGCAGGCTCCTTGGCACGGATGATGATATAAGGAGAATTTGTTTTAAATCTCACACGGCCGCCCGGCGAGTGGTGGTTCAATTTGTCAACACCCTCGTTTACGGTTTCGGCAACCTCATAAGGCATTCTGTGGAAAACATCCTCCTCGTTTTGAGGGAATATAAGACCATAAACCTTAAAAGGCTCCTCCAAACAGTTGAAGAATACCGTATCAGTGCCTATTTCAACGGGTTGAACGGCAAAATTTCTATCAATTTTTGTAATATCACTCATTTTTATCACCTTTGCTATTGATAAATTTATATATACATTGTATAATAGGGTTCGTTTTAAGTCAATAAAAAGATAAAATTTCGGCAAAATTGCTCTTGACTTTAGCGTGCTAATATGGTAGAGTATTAAAATAAATCACACATTAAGGGTTATTGTACCTTTTTCGGAGGCAAAAATGGCTATTGATGAAAGTTTGTTAAAACGTGAGGAAGCGGCAGTATATGCCCTTCGTTCGCTTTATCGCCGTTTCGGCTACACACAGTTTAAGATGAGCAAGTTTGAGGAGTATGACCTTTATGTCAGAAACAAGGACTTTTTGGTGTCGGACGGTATTATAACCTTTACCGATACTAACGGCCGACTGAAGGCCTTAAAGCCCGACGTCACGCTGTCCATCATCAACAACTCCAAGGACTCTGACGGGGTGCAGAAGCTTTATTACAACGAAAACGTTTACCGTATTTCGGGCACCACCCACACCTATAAGGAAATTATGCAGACAGGTTTAGAGTGCATTGGCCACATCGGTCTTTTTGAGGTCTGCGAGGTTTTGAGCCTTGCCGTAAAGAGCCTTGAAACGGTAGCATCCGACTGCGCTTTGGAGCTGTCACACGTGGGCCTTATCGAGGCCGCCTTTGACGAGCTGAATCTTTCCAAGGAGCTTCGCAAGGCTGTGACCGCCTTTATCAACGCCAAAAACACCGACGACCTAAAATCGCTTTGCGAGCAAAACGGTATAGAGCCCAAAAAGCTGACCGTTTTCACCAAAAACTACCCC
>JAZQCY010000028.1:0-4303 GCA_045546555.1 Acutalibacteraceae bacterium
GTCTTGCCGACGGTATGCGCCGTATAGGCAAAAACGTAATGGTGGCATTGCGTGAGCCTTCTCTCGGTCCCGTTTTCGGTATCAAGGGTGGTGCCGCAGGCGGCGGATACGCACAGGTCGTTCCTATGGAGGATATCAACCTTCACTTCACGGGTGACTTCCATGCAATCGGTGCGGCCAACAATCTGCTTGCCGCAATGCTCGATAACCACATCTATCAGGGTAATGCACTTAATATCGACCCCCGACGCATCACCTGGAAGCGTTGCGTCGATATGAATGACCGTCAGCTCCGTTTTGTTACCGATGGTCTGGGCGGCCGTGTCAACGGTGTGCCCCGAGAGGATGGCTACGATATTACCGTTGCATCCGAAATTATGGCTGTTTTCTGCCTTTCTTCGTCTATTACCGACCTTAAAGAAAGACTTTCCAAGATCATTGTCGGCTACACCTATGACGAAAAGCCTGTTACTGCAGGCGACATCGGTGCTGTCGGCGCAATGGCAGCCCTTTTGAAGGATGCCATCAAGCCTAACCTTGTTCAGACCTTGGAGGGTACTCCTGCGTTTGTTCACGGCGGCCCGTTTGCCAATATCGCACACGGCTGTAACTCGGTCATGGCAACCCGTCTTGCTATGAAGCTTGGCGATTATGCCATTACCGAAGCAGGCTTTGGTGCCGATCTCGGTGCTGAAAAATTCCTCGATATCAAGGGCCGTATGGCAGGTCTTACTCCTTCGGCAGTTGTTGTTGTTGCTACCATCCGTGCTCTTAAAATGCACGGCGGTCTTGCCAAGACCGAGCTTGGCTCCGAAAACCTTGAGGCTTTGGAGAAGGGTATACCCAATCTTCTCAAGCACGTTTCCAATATCAAGAATGTTTACAAGCTGCCCTCTGTCGTTGCAGTTAACAGATTCCCGACCGATACCGATGCCGAGGTCGACCTTATCATCAAAAAGTGTAAGGAGCTTGGCGTAAATGTCGTTCTGTCCAATGTTTGGGCAGAAGGCGGCAAGGGCGGCGAAGAGTTAGCACGTGAGGTCGTTCGCCTTTGCGAGGAGGAAAAGGGTGACTTTACCTATTCCTATGAGCTTGACGGAACTATCGAGGATAAGATCACCGCAATCGTTCAGAAGGTCTACGGCGGTGTGGGCATCAACGTTCTGCCTGCTGCCAAAAAGCAGATAGCACAGCTGACTGCGCTGGGCTTTGATAAGTGTCCCATCTGCGTTGCAAAAACGCAGTACAGCTTCTCGGATGACCCGACCAAGCTCGGTGCTCCCGAAGGCTTTGAGGTCACCATCAAGAACGTCAAGGTCTCCGCAGGTGCAGGCTTTGTTGTAGTCCTCACCGGCGATATTATGACCATGCCGGGACTTCCCAAGGTTCCCGCCGCAGTTAACATCGACGTTGACGAAAACGGAAAGATCACCGGTCTGTTCTAAGATTAAAGGTACTGTCTCCTTTTTGGAGGCAGTACCTTTTGTGCTTTCGAGGTGTTTTTATGAATGCTTTAAAAAATAAATTGAGAAAAAACGAAAACATCACTATAAATTTCGTTGGTGACAGTGTGACCTATTGCTTAGATCACTGTCGCCCCGAGGAAACCTATGTTGCAAAATTTGCCGCACTTTTGGCACAACGCTTGACAGATTACACTGTTCACAGATACGACGGTTTGGCACCCGAGGATCCGCTGAAGCCGATCAAGGTCTTTGACGGCCCGATCCTGGTTAAAAACGGTACGAACGGCACGGTAAGCGTTATCAGAAACGGTGTTTGCGGTAACACTACGTCGTTCGCACATAATAGAATCGAGAATTTTACGGATGTAACTCCGTCGGGAGACCGTGCCGACGTTATATTTTTTATGTTTGGCATAAACGATGCCCTAAAGGCCGACCCGTTGAAATACGTTGAACCTGATATCTTCAAGAAAAATTACAAATCTTTGCTTGATGATGTCCGTTCCCGTGATCCGCAGGCGCTTCTTGTTATGATAAATGCAACCACCAACGATCAGTGCATTGATGCTCATTGTGAAAGGGCAGAGGAGCTTGCCAAGGAAGAGGGTATTTTGTTTATTGATGCCCACCGACTTTGGAACGAGCATTATAGGGAAGGTATGCCCAACTTTGGTCAAGGAGATTGGCTTTCGTCAAGGCGTGTGGATGCTTGCCATCCCACACCTGTCAGCGCCGAAGCAACGGCAAAATTTATATTCGATGAATTTATATCTGCATTAGACATGTAACATATAAAATCAGGCAGGTTTACAACATTTGTCTGCTTTTTGTTGCGCTTGTGATTTTACGGTGATAAAATATTGTGGTAATCTGTTTTAAGGAGGTGTTCCTATGAACAAATATGAATCCCTTTTGGTGCAATGGTGTGACAGCCTTTTAAAGCTACAGATAAAAGGCTTTGGTGCGCCTCACGACGGTGGTATTCTTTGTCCTGCCTGCACCGCCTTGCACGGCCGTGCCGACAATGCGGTGTTTCCGCTTATCTACACCTATAAGCTGACGGGTGACGACAAATATACCGATGCCGCAAAAATGCTTTTTAAGTGGCAGGAGCGTCTGATAAACCCCGACGGAAGCTGTTATAACGACGGCAACAACGCCTGGAGGGGGATAACCGTATTTTCCTGCATCGAGTATTGCAAGACCGTAAAATATCTGGGCGATTATTTGGATGATTATTTCAAAACCGCCATCATAAAGCGTATCAAAACGCAGGCCGAGTGGATATACACTTATCTTGGCACAAAATATCGTTCCAACATCAATTATTTTGCCGCTTCAGCCTCGGCAATGGCGCTTTGCGGTGAGCTTTTTAATGAGGAAAAATACTTTGTCAAAAGCCGTGAGATGCTCGAATACTGTATGCGGCATTTCACCGAAAACGGCCTTTTGATGGGGGAGGGACACCCTCACGACGGCTACACCGACCGTGGTTGCCGACTTGTGGACATAGGCTACGATTTTGAGGAGTCTATACCGTGCCTTACCGATGCCGCAGAAATTCTAAATGACGAAAAGATATTAAAAACACTTGCTTACAACGTGCTGAACACCCTTGATATCTTTATGCCCGACGGTGCGATGGACAACACCTTTGGAACACGTAACAACAAGTGGACGTATTACGGAAGCCGTACGTCGGACGGTTGCGTTGCGGCATTGCTGATACTGTCAGAATATGCACCACAGCTTAAAGAAGCGGCATTGCGTAATATGGAGCTTCAGCTTCAATGCACCCACGACGGTCTTTTATATGGCGGTCGGCAGTATTTTGAGGCGGGGCAGAAGCCCTGCACCCACCACACAATGTGTCACGCCGCAGGTCTTGCCGATGCGCTGATAGCAGGCCTTTCGGAGGATATAGAGCGTCAGGAGTTGCCGTCGGACAAGCGCGAATTTTCCTATAAATATTACCCCGAGGTCGATACCTATAAGATATGGGCAGGGGATTGGCTGGCAACCGTCACGGCTTGTGACAATCAAGCATCTAAAGTCGGAAGCGGCGGTGTTCATTCGTCGGGCGGTACGGTCTCGATGCTTTACCACAAGCCCTCGGGTCCCGTTATCGCAGGCTCGACCTTTGAATACCGACTTGGTGAACCGCTTAATATGCAGTTGCCAAATGAGTTCCCTTATCCGCACAGACCGCTTATTCCAAGAGCCGAATGTGTTGAGAACGGCACGGTATATGCCTCTTGCCTTGATAACAAGGCGGATATGTCGGTCAAAAAGACCGATGACAGCGTGACAGTATCGGTAAGGTCGACTCTGACGGCACTTAACGGTAAAACGGCCGAAGTACAAAAAATGATGTTGGCTGAATATACCTTTAAAAATGAAGGTGCGTATTTTAAGCTTCATTTTGAAAACAGTGACGGTGTAAAATATATACTGCCAATAATAGGCGATATCGAGGTTG
The DNA here is from genome assembly GCA_045546555.1 of Acutalibacteraceae bacterium. Classification (GTDB taxonomy): domain Bacteria; phylum Bacillota; class Clostridia; order Oscillospirales; family Acutalibacteraceae; genus UMGS172. The sequence continues at coordinate 3,946 of JAZQCY010000028.1, forward strand.
ATACCGAAAATTCTTTCACAAAGCAGAAGATTTTTTACCTTGGCGGAGGTTTTATCGCCGAGGAATACACCGTAAAGCCCAATCAAAACGGTAACATTATTTTGAAATTGTCCAAAATAAAGACTAATTGTTAAATTTGAACTTTATCGGTTGACACTTTCAAAAAAATATGGTAATATACAATAAATTCTGTATAAAGGAGTTATAAAAAATGAAAAAGTTACTTTGTCTTATGATGTCGGTACTTGTTATTTTCGCTTTCGCAGCTTGTGGCGGCGACTCTGACACCGATACCGACACCGCATCCGGTTCCGAAACCGCTAACACCGGCGCAGTTACCTCCATCACCTTTGATGCC
>JAZQCY010000029.1:0-13527 GCA_045546555.1 Acutalibacteraceae bacterium
GACAAGGTGAAAAATTATTGATTTTAAGGCGTAACGGGTTCGACTCTCGTTACCCTAGCTGTCGCCTATGTGCGACAAAGAGCCAAAAGACGCCTTAAAACCGCCCTTTTAGGCTGGTTCGGGCTTAAATGCTTTGGCTAAGGAAATCTATAACGGCTTGGTCGTATTTTTCGGTGTTGTTTATGCGAAGGTGCGAATGTCCGCCCTTATCGAACCATACAATTTCTTTATCGGGACTACCACAGGCGGCAAAAAGCTCCTTACTCTTTTCGGGCAGGGAGAAAACGTCCTGCTCACCGTAAAGGAACAGTACTCTTTGCTTTACGTTCTTGATAATGTTGATGGGGGCTGTTTTATAAACATCGGTGCCGGTGTGCTTTTTGATCTGGCGCATAGCCAGATTTTTGACAGGGAACACGGGGCGGTTGAGCTGGATCATGTGGGTGCGGAAGGTTTCGGCGAAGGAGGTAAAGCAACCCTCGGTTACAAGACCCTTGACCGAGTCGGGACAGTTTTCCGAGGTCATGGCAAGCAGACCGGTTGCGGTGCCGACACAAATGGTGTGGAAATATATCTCCTCAATGCCGAACTCGGTTTCAAGCAGCTTGACCCACTCAAGACAGTCTCCGCTTTCCTTGACGCCGATGGTGTTGTAAATGCCGTCGCTGTTGCCGTGGGCACGCTGGTCGATGACCAGAACATTGAAGCCGGCCTTCTGATAAGGGGGAGCAAAATAGTAGGAGTACAAAAGGCTTTCGCAACGACCGGGCAGGATAAGCACGCATTTTTTAGAATCGGAAAGGTTATAATATTCACCGTAAAGATTAAGCCCATCGTGTACGATATGAACGTCCTTTCGTTTGTCGGCAACGCTTTTTGCCCACTCACAGCCCATATCAAACATAGCCTGCTGCTCCTCGTTTTCGGGGCAGGAGCAAACACGTCCCCACTTATCGGGCGAGGTTCTGACCAACTGATCAAAATAAACCGCCTTTGCAATGGGTGAGGTTTTCATAAGCATAGCAACAACGCCACCCAACAGTATTACAATAATTATGCATGGAATTAGCCACCAAAGCATAGGTATAGACCTCCTAAATAATATCAAGTCGTAATAATGGTTACAAACTACAAACATAATAAGACATCTTATTATAACAGAGATGAAAGAAAATTGCACTATTTTTTTTGCAAATTGTCGTATTTTCTTGAAATTTGAAGTGTGATGTGGTATAGTAAAGTGTATTCGTGTTGTTTTGTCAACAAAAATATTTTGAGGAGCAATGATTATGAGCAATTTTGCAATTGTAGCCGATACTGCGTGCGATCTGCACAAGGGCCTTCGTGAGCGCTTCGGCGTGGATGCATACGTCCGCGGCATTTTGTATCATCCCGACGGCAAGCAGGAAAGCTGTTCCTTGGATTGGGAGACCATGACCGCCAAGGAGTATTACGATTCCATGAAGGGCAGAAAGGCGCTTTACACCACCGCAACCCCTCCCGTGGGTGAGGTTATGGAGACCTACGAGCGCTTCTTGAAGGAGGGCCGTGACGTTTTGAGCATCAGCCTTTCGGCAGGACTTTCGGCCTGCTGGCAGATGACCGTCGGTGTTGCCAAGGAGCTTATGGAAAAGTATCCCGACCGCAAAATCATCTGCATCGACTCTCAGCGTTATTCCACCGCGCTGGCTTTGCTGGTTATCGAGGCCTGCATGCAGAGAGATGCCGGCAAGTCCATCGATGAAACGGCCGCATATCTTGACGAGGTCAAGCATACCGTTCATCAGATGGGTTCTATGGATGACCTGTTCTTCCTTGTAAAGACCGGCCGTGTCACCAACTTCAAGGCCTTCTTCGGTCAGATGATCGGTCTTAACATTATGGCCGACTTTAACGAAAAGGGAATGTCCGAGGTTGTCGGTAAGCTCAAGGGCCCCAAAAATATGATCGATGCCACCATCAAGTATATTAAGGAAATGGCAATTGATCCCGAAAATCAGATCATGTTTGTTGCCCACACCAACCGTGAGCCTGCCGCCGAGCTTTTGGCTCAGCGTATCCGTGAGGAGATCAAGCCCAAAGAGGTCATCATCAACACCGTCGGTGCCGCCTGCGGCGCTACCATCGGCCCCGGTCTTTGTGCCGCTTTCTTTAAGGGCGCACCCACAAGTAAGGATATGGCTGTTGAAAAGGGGCTTATGGAAAAGATTATTGCCGAACAGAAGGCTAAATAATTATAAAGGTTAAATTTAGGAGGAAACAAAAATGAGTTTTGCAATCATTACCGATTCCACCAGCGATATGTGTGCTGAGCTTCGTGAGCAGTACAATATCGACTATGTTGCCATGAACTACGTTCTTGACGGTGAGGAGTTCCCCGCATCACTTGACTGGACAAGTCACTCTCCCAAGGAGTTTTACGATATGATGCGTAACGGCAAGCGCTTCACCACCACTCAGGTTCCCCGTGAGCAGTTTGAGGAAAAGTTTACCTACTACCTCGACAAGGGTCAGGACGTGCTTTATATTGCTTGTTCATCGGCACTTTCGGGCTCTTATAACCTTTCGACCGTTATTGCAGAGGAGATCAACGCAAAGTATGCCGACAATAAGGTCTACTGTGTCGACTCCCGTATAAGCTCACTCGGTGAGGCCTACGTTTGCTTTATGGCCGACGAGCAGAGAAAGCAGGGCAAATCGGCCGCCGAAGCAGCAGAGTATCTCGTTGCCAACCGTCTCAAGGTCAATCAGGTCGGCACCGTTGAGAGCCTTGAGTACCTTAAAAAGGCAGGCCGCATCAAGGCCTCCAAGGCCTTCTTCGGCAACCTTTTCGGTGTAAAGCCCATCATCATTTCCGATATCAAGGGTCAGAACTATGCCTACCGCAAGGTCAAGGGCTCACTCAACTCCAAGCTGGCCATTGTTGAGGATATCGAAAATGCCGTTATCAATCCCGAGGAGCAGACCCTTTACATCTCTCACGCTGACAATGAGGAGGGTGCGCTTCAGCTCCGTGACCTTATTATGGAAAAGGTACCCTTTAAGGATTGCCACATCGGCTACATAACTCCTATTGTCGGCTCCTGCGTAGGACCCGGAACCGTTATCGGCTTCTGCTACGGCACCGAAGTAACTATTGAGGGTGAGTAATTAATGCGTATTGAAAAGCTGGATGTTCGTCTGTGGCAGGATATGCTTACAGGCGGCTATATCAACCTTAAACGCAACATGACGGTCGTCGACGAGTTGAACGTATTTCCCGTTCCCGACGGCGATACCGGAAAAAATATGACCATGACCATTGAGGGCGGTGTATCGGGTACCCGTAACGAGTTTGACTCGTTGGGCAATTTGATGCAAAAGTTCTCAAGAAGCTCGCTTCTTTCGGCAAGGGGTAATTCGGGCGTTATTCTTTCGCAGTTTATCCGCGGTCTTGCCGTTGGCTCTGAGGGGTTGGACTACTTTACGGTTGAATCCTTTGCCAAGGCCTTCAAAAGCGGTTGTGAATACGCTTATCACGCCGTTGCCACCCCGACCGAGGGAACCATGCTGACCGTTATCCGTGAAGCAAGCGAATACCTTGAGGCGGTTAAGATCAAGGATTTCACCGATTGCTTTGACCGATTGCTGACCGTTATGCACCGTTCACTCAAAAACACTCCCAAACTTTTGGCCGTGTTAAGAGAAGCCGGAGTTGTAGACTCGGGCGGCGCAGGTATCGTCTGCATTTTTGAAGGAATGCAGTCGGTGCTCAAGGGCAACCCTTTGGAGGATATCGATATTCCCGTAGAAACCTCGGCATCCGATATTGCGTTTGACGAAAACAGCGAGCTTGAATTTGGCTACTGTACCGAGTTTATCCTGCAGCTGCAAACTTCAAAGACCGATATCTCGGCCTTTAGCTTGAGCGATATGACCGAAAAGCTGCACGAGTTTGGTGACTCTATCGTCACCGTTCAGGACGGCAGTCTTGTAAAGGTTCACATTCACTCCTTCAATCCCGAGGATGTTATAAAATATGTAAGACAGTACGGCGAAATGATTACTGTGAAGATCGAAAATATGTCGGTTCAGCACAGTGAGATTGCCTCAAGCAAACCCGAACGACAGAAGTTTGCCGTCGTTGCTACCGCAACGGGTGAGGGACTTATCGGCTTCTTTGAGGGTGTAGGCGTCAGCGCCGTTATCGATGGCGGACGCACCAACAACCCCTCGACCGAGGACTTTATCGAGGCCTTTAAAAAGGTCAATGCCGAATATATCGTCGTTCTTCCCAATGATTCCAACGTAGTGCTGACCGCCGAGCAGGCCGCCGCACTTTACACCGATGCCGATGTCAGGGTCGTCAAGACCAAGTCATTGGCCGAGGGCTATTCCGCTTTGTCGATGATGGATCTTTCGGTCGATACCATCGAGCATCTTATTTCCGACATGACCGCAGGTCTGCCCAATGTTTCGACCGGCTACGTTACCACCGCAACAAGAGATGCCTTTATCTCGGGTGTTAACATCAAGAAGGATGATTGGATGGGTCTTGAGGGTGATACCGTTTATGCCTCGACCGACAGCCCCATAAAGGCCGCCAAGGAGCTGTTCCAAAGGCTTCCCGACATTGACGACAAGCAGGTCGTCACCGCATTCTACGGCAAAGAGGTCTCCGAGGATGAGTTGGCCGAGCTTGAGGCCTTCTTCCGGGAGGAGTTTCCCTTGCTTGAGGTTGGCTTTATCGAGGGCGGTCAGGACGTTTACCGCTACATTTTCGCTATTGAGTAAGTGGTGCATTTATGAAAAAGATAATTGTTGATATCTTTGGTGCCGACAACGGCCCCGAGCCGATAATCAAGGGCAGTCTTAATGCTTTGGAGCATTTTCCCGAGCTTGGTCTTGTGTTTGTCGGTGACCGTGAAACGGTCGAAGCTTACTGCACCGTTGACGGTGACAGAATTGAGCTTATCGAAACCTCGGATTTCATCTCCAACAACGAAAATCCGCAGGTCATCTTCACGGGTCGTGACGAAAGTTCCATTGCCATGGGCTATAAAAGGCTCAAGACCGATGATGATTGCATTGGTATGATAAGCGCAGGCAGTACGGGTGCTCTGCTCATCGGCAGTATCTGCCGCTTGGGACTCATCAAGGGTCTTAAAACACCCGCACTTTTGTCCAACTTGCCGCTTTATAACGGCAGAATGGTCTGCCTTGTCGACTGCGGAGCCAACGTTCAGGCAACAGCCAAGGATCTTTGCCGTTTTGCCGTAATGGGCAATGCTTTGAGCTATTGCATGGGCAACTCCGAAAGCCCCAGGGTCGGTCTTTTGTCGGTCGGACGTGAGGATCGCAAAGGCATTCCGCTGACGCTTGAAGCATTTGAGCTTATTAAGCAACAGCCGCTTAACTTCATCGGCAATGTTGAGGGTAGTGATATGGTTACCGGCTATGCCGACGTTGTTGTTGCCGACGGCTTTGCGGGCAATATCCTGCTTAAAGCCTCCGAGGCCTCGGGTCTTGTGGCCAAGGGCGTTGTCGAGCACATTGCCAAGCAGTTTGGCCAAGAGGACAGCGAAATGGTCAAGGCCATGTCCGAGCATCTGCGCCTATCCTTCGACTACAACCGCCGTGGCGGCGCAACCTTCTTAGGTACCGCCAAGCCGGTTATCAAAATGCACGGCTGTGCAACAGTTGAAACACCGTTTGCCTGTATCGATCAGCTCTTAAAGCTTAAAGCCGCAGGCTTCGACGAGAAAATAAAATCGGCATTGGAAAATATGAACTAAAAAATGCGATACCGATTTTCGTCGGTATCGCATTGCTTTTGCGGTTATTCTATTTTTTTAGTCGGTGCATCTTTTTGTGAACCTGATATTCAACAAAAAGCATTACCACCGCCGCAATGTTGACCACAATGAACATGGGGACAACGTGGGTAAAGGCACCCACCGTTTCGACCACACCTGTGTAGACCGTGGCACGGATTATGCAGAACAGCAGGGTTCGCAATCCGTCCTTATATTTCACCTTGCGGAAAACGATGAACTTCTGAAGCATAAAGTTTATGGCGGCCGACACCATAACGGCGGTCGGAACCATAAAGCGGTAGTGCTGATACTCAAAAACGATCGAGAACACCAAGGTCAAAAGCTCCCACAAAAGGATGCTGAACAGTGACGGCCAAACGCTGAAGAACAGACGCTTGTAAATACGAACCGTGTCAAGCACAGGGTTAAAGTGTGAGCTGCGGTTGCCGTCAAGATAAATTGCCCTTATCGGCAGTGTATGTATCTTAATGCCCTGCTTGTCCGCAAAGCAAAGCATATTCATTTCATAGTCGTATTTGTCACCCTTGACCACCGTCAGCCATTCAAGATGCTTTACCGCAAAGCCTCTGAGGCCCGACTGATTATCGTCAAAATAGTGACCGTTCATCGTGGTGTAAACGATCTTCGACAATGTGTTGCCGAATTTCGATCGGGCAGGCATTTTGCCTTCAAATTGGCGCACCGTCAGCACAAAATCCTTACCGTCAAGCAGCTGCTCACGCACCCGGACGATGTCCTCAACCGTGTGCTGACCGTCGGCATCGGCGGTTATGAACTCGGTACAATCGGGGTAATGCTCCAAAATGGCCTTAAAGCCTTTTTTCAGAGCCGCACCCTTGCCCTCATTTCTTTTGGAATGGATAACGGCCGCTTTTTTTGAAACCGCTTCAAAAACGCCGTCACATTCCTTGTCGCTGCCATCGTTTATGACCAGCACCGAAAAGTCGTTTTGACAAAGCTCGTCAACCAACCTTACAAGCTGTTCGTCAGGCTGATACGCAGGTATCACGACTACACTCATACGTTTGTCCCCTCCAAAAATCGAAAAACTCTGAAAATCAAGAATTTTCCTTGAAAAAACGGTCGATCTCGAGCATCAGCTCCTCGTTGGCGGCATTTTGTCCGTCAAACAAAAGATCGGTGTGACCGTTTTTACCCTCGTCATCACAAAGAAAATACTCCACATTCGATGCGTTGTCATCGATAATGTGCGAATACACCGAGTATTCATCCTCGGTATAAAGCTCATCCTCGGTGCCTTGAACCACAAGCACGGGGATATTGCTCTCGGCTATTTCCTCGGCGGCATCCGAATGCGCCGTTTCGGCACCGAACAGAACCGTCTGATATAGCCAAAGGAACGGATAGTTGCCATAGGCGATAAAGCCTATCTTGTCCGCAACGGGTTGCATTATGGCATCCATACTGCTGTTCACGCCGCTGATCGAGCAGACCGCCGCAATGTCATACCCCTCGTCAAGCACCGAGCAGGCCGCCAAGGCGCCTCGGCTATGACCTAAAATATATATGCTTTTGTAACCGAAACGGTTGTTGGACTCAACAAATTGAAGAGCCGCACGCAGATCCTCAACCGCTTGGGGAAAGCCTTTTGAAGAATCACCTTCACTCCGACAGCTCCCCGTGGTGTCATAAATAAACACCGCCCAGCCCTTGTTTAAAAGGCTGTCTATCTGCCAAAGATAGTCCTCGGTAGAGGCTTTAAAGCCGGGTGAAATGATTATAAGTCCATCGGCCTCGTTGTCATACACGTAGCCCGACAGAGTGTTATCACCGCATTCAAACGACACGTCCTTACGTTCGTTTTTAAGGTGCAAAAGCTCGGTCGGCATTTCGGGGATCTCGTCGTACCTTGGGAAGGTACTGTCGTAGATCACCACCGTGACAATGCAGGAGACCAATATCCACGAAACAATTGCGATAACGATACCTAACCCTATCCTTTTTAAGGATTTCTTCTTGGAAGATACCATTATTATCACCACTTTAAAAGAATTTAATGCTGAGGTGCAAAAAATGATCAAGATTATCAGCGAAAATGAGTTTACAGCCGCTATCCCCAAGGTCATAACCGAGCTTTTGGCGGTGCAAAGGACCGCAATGCTCCCTATGTCGGACGGCGTAAAGCTTTACTGCGAGCAGTATCTGACACCCAATGCGGTGGGTAATATCGTGATAATCCACGGCTTTACCGAGTTTATCGCCAAGTATAAGGAAATGATCAAATACTACCGTGATGCGGGGCTTAACGTCTTTATTTATGACCAGCGTGGCCACGGTCTGTCCGACCGTGAGGTCGACAACATCAAAACGGTTCACGTGACGCATTTTGAACGCTATGTCGACGACCTTGAAACGGTTATAACCGAGCTTGTCGAGCCCCAGGCACCCAAGCTTCCGCTTTACCTGTCTTCGCATTCGATGGGCGGTGCGGTTTCGGCGCTTTATATGATGAAGCACCCTAACTCGGTCAAAAAAGCCGTTATGTCGGCCCCGATGATCAGCCCCAAGACCCATGGCATTCCAAGGTTTCTCGTGCTCAACGCAGTCAAGCGTTGGGGCAAGCGATACGGTTGGGACAAGAAGTTTAAATATACGGGGGATTTTAACCCCAACGTCACCTTCACGGATGCGCTTGACGGAAGCCGTTCACGCTTTGAATGGGTCATGGGCCTTCGCCTTGCCGAGCCACGCTACCAGACGTCGGCCTCAACCAATAGCTGGATGCGTGAAGCCATCGAGGTCAGGGATAGGATACTCAACAAAAAGGCACTCCAAGAGATAACCACCGACATCCTCATTTTAAGTGCCGAAAAGGACACCGTGGTGCACAACAATGCTCAAAAGAAATTCGCCAAAATGCTTAATAACTGCCGATTTGTAACCGTTGGCGGCTCAAAGCATAACATCTTTTTCTCAACCGAGGAACGGATAAATCAGTTTTACAGCGAGGCGTTGGCCTTTCTTGACAGATAGCACACCACATTAACACCTTCAGTTTAACATATTATTAGCACAAATTCAATTATTATTTTGCCGATTTAAGTCGAAAACTGACCGTTAATTATAACGGTCAGTTTTTTTGTTGCCTGAATTTCTCATTTTTACGGTATCGTAGTGGCGGCCAATGGCCGCCCGCGGAACGACGAGGGCGTCGTTCCCTACAAGAGATCAATTCACCTCATCGTAGGGGCGAACTGTGTTCGCCCGCCGTGAGCCTGCTTTGCGGAAGGCATACTCCCTCAGTCACCTACGGTGACAGCTCCCTCAGAGAGGGAGCCTATTCCGTTCCCTACAATAAAGCTAAATTGTTGCTGCGCAACAGCTAAATTATGCTTCGCATAGCTAAATTTTTGCTATCGCAAAAGCTAAATTGCACTTCGTGCAGCTCATAGGAGGTGTTGCACGATCACAACTTGCTTAAAATCTCCTCGGCGGTGTGGCCGATGCGTTGGCTTTCGGTAAGCGTGCAGGTTTTAAGACGCTTTTTTTGGGGCAAGCCCCACACATTAAACCACCTTGGGCCGATCCACTCGTGATATCCGGTCGGCTCAAATAACCCCAACACTATGCACAAGGCCGCTTTTTTAGGTCTCATAAAAATCACCTTCATCGGGTGCTTGATCAAGGCAAAAATCACCTTGGGATAATGCGCCGTGATGTTGGTGAAGGTGATGCCGGGATGCACCACCGAAAGGCTTACGTCCTGCTCGTTTTTGAATAGCTCATAAAGCGAGAACATGAGGTATCGCTTGGCGTTGCCGTAAACCCTCGACGACGCCGTGCGTGTCGAAAAATCGATATCCTCGGGGTCGGTTTCGGAATAGTTGTGGGCAATGCTTCCCACCGCCATAACCTGACCCTTTCGTTGCCTTAATGTGGGTAACAGCTCTCGAATCATATACATCGGGGACACGAAATTTATCTGAAAAACATTGTCGAAGCCTGTCGAGCAACTGTGCCTCGGGATGCTGTAGGCGCCTGCGTTGTGGATAAAGACGTCCAAAGGCAGTCGCTTTAACTGTTCAACTGCCGACCGCACCGAGTCCATATCCTCAAGGTCGACCGTTATGCGGTCAATGTGGCAGTCAGGGAAGTCGGCTTTAAGCTCGGCCTCGAAGGCCGCCGAGCGTTCAGCGTTGCGGTCAAGCAATATGAGATCGGCCTTTAATTCGCACAAAAATCTGCAAAGCTCACGACCCAAGCCGCCCGTTGTCCCTGTCACGGCAATCAGCCTGCCCGAAAGCGATCGTGTGTTTTGTTTCAGCCACTTTGTGTAGTTCATTTTTCCTCCTCGACCTGTGGGTCAAGACCGTTCTTGCGGTACTGCAAGGCAGTTATGCCGTAGACCTTTTTAAACTGCCTTGCAAAATAGTACTGACTTTTGTAGCCAACCGCCTCGGCAACGGCCGAGATCCTCATATTGGTGTTGGTCAGTATTCCGCAAGCCTCGGCAAGACGAATGTTGTTTATGCAATCACAGCACCGGATACCGATGTTCCGCTTAAAAAGCTTGGCGGCGTAGGACGGCGACAAATGCACAAAATTTGCAACGTCACTCAAGGTTATGTCTTTTTTAAAGTTGGTTTGAATATAATTAAGCATTCTTTCGAACGGCTGATCGATCTCCTCCGAGGTGCGCCGCATAAGGCTCAGCTGTATAAGAATTTCCCCAAGATAAACATCCAACAGCATTTTTTCGTTGGGACGTTTCCAGAAATCAAGCTCGGCACAACGGTTCATTATCTTGGCAATGCGGCTGTTTTCTGTGTGTCGGGTCACTGTGTCGACCTCTATAACGGTGCGGTTGGTGTATTTAAAGGAATAGGAAAAATTTGCTATGCCTTGACAATGCGAGCGAAGTATTGAAAACTCGCTTTTGAAGCTGTCGGTTTGTGTCGAATGGAAGTAGAAATAGTAATATACGCAACCGTTCGACTGCAACGGACGGTAGGGGGTATTGGCGTTAACTGTCAGCGTGTCACCCTGAAAAAGCTCGATTTTTTCACCGTCAACCTCCATCACAAGGTCACCCTCGGCGAGGAAAAACATAAAGCCCAGCTGCCTTTTCCACATTCTGTGCCAAAAACCCTCTTTTTGCACAATGCGTCCAAACTCAATGACCTTGATCGGCGCATCCAAATCAAAAAACATAACCGTCACCTCTTGAAATAACTGTATTGATTATACACTTTGTATCAGTTTAAGTCAAGAGGGTGCAAAATATGTCGAAATATTATCTTTTTTGCCGAAAACAGTACAATGCAATGCAAAAAACAATTCACACATCTTTAACAAGTCGTCATATTGATTTGGGTAGAAAAATGTGGTAAAATAATAAAAAACCGTTATAAAGTGAGGTAAGCAATTGAAAAACTCCTATTCCGAAATCACCCCGTATATCAGCAAAATGGCTGAAAAGTCCAACAGTAATAACCATATTGCACCCGAAATGTATCAGGAGCACCACGTCAACCGAGGTCTTCGTGATATGAACGGTAACGGCGTTGTCACCGGTCTGACCGAGGTGTCACGCATTACTGCCAAGAAAAAGGACGAAAACGGCAACACAGTGCCCTGCCACGGCGAGCTGTGTTACCGAGGTATAAATGTCCGTGACCTTGTCAAGGGCTTTACCGCCGATGATCGCTTCGGCTTTGAGGAGGCGGTCTATCTTCTCCTGTTTTCCGAGCTGCCAAACAAGGGTGAGTTGTCTGAATTTTGCAAGGAGTTGGGCGAATATCGCTCGTTGCCCACCTCGTTTGTCCGTGATATGATACTAAAGGCCCCCGGCAAGGATATGATGAACATTTTGTCCCGCTCGGTGCTGGCGCTCTATGCCTATGACGATAACCCCGATGATATCAGTATTGCCAACGTGCTTCGTCAGTGTATGCAGCTTATCGCCGTTTTCCCCATGCTTGCGGTCTACAGCTATCAGTCGTATCAGCACTATCACCAGGATAAGAGCCTGTTTATCCACCTGCCAAAGCCCGAATATTCCACTGCCGAAAATCTGCTGAGCCTTCTGCGTGAAAGCGGCGAATTTACCGACCTTGAGGCCAAGCTTCTGGACCTTGCGATGGTGCTTCACGCCGAGCACGGCGGCGGTAACAACTCGACCTTCACCACCCACGTGGTCACCTCGTCGGGCACCGATACCTATTCGGCGGTCTCGGCGGCTTTGGGCTCACTTAAAGGCCCCCGTCACGGCGGTGCCAACATAAAGGTCGTCAAAATGTTTGACGATATGAAGCAGAGCATCAACACCCGTGACAAGGGTCAGATAAAGGATTATCTTGTGAAGCTTCTCAATAAGGAGGCCTTTGATAAGGCGGGCCTGATTTACGGAATGGGTCACGCTGTTTATTCGCTGTCCGACCCACGCTCCGATATTTTAAGACAGTATGCCGAAAAGCTGTCGGAGGAAAAGGGCTGTCACGATGAGTTTGCCCTTTATCAGACGGTGGCCGAGCTTGCGCCCGAGATAATTGCCGAAAAGCGCAGGATGTATAAGGGTGTCAGCCCCAACGTTGACTTCTATTCGGGACTTGTCTACCGTATGCTGGAGCTTCCGTGCGAGCTGTTCACACCCATTTTTGCGGTGTCAAGAATCGCAGGCTGGAGCGCCCACCGTATCGAGGAGATACAAAACGCAGGCAAAATAATCCGCCCCGCCTACATCAACGTAAAAGACGACGTAGTATACAAACCCTTAACCGAACGATAAATTTCAAAGACAAGGTGCTTGAAAACGAGCATCTTGTCTTTTTCTTTAATATTGATTTATCGGTTGAACTGTAGTATACTAAAATAAATACATCTGCTTGGAGGTATTTATGAAGATCATTCTGGTTGGTTGCGGCACAATTGGTGCAACCATTATTTCAAGTCTTGTGTCCGAGGGTCACGACATTGTTGCGGTTGACAGCGATGCCGACTTTCTGAACGAAATAACCAATGTTTACGACGTTATGGGGCTGTGCGGAAACGGTGCTGACAGCGACGTTTTGGAGGAAGCGGGCGCTGATACCGCCGACCTTTTTGTGGCGGTTACGGGATCGGACGAGCTTAATATGTTAAGCTGCTTTTTGGCACGCAGAATGGGTGCTAAATACACCATCGCCCGTATCAGAAACCCCGAATATAATGACAAGAGCCTTGGGTTTATGAAGGACAGCCTTGAGCTTTCGATGTGCATAAACCCCGAGCTTTTAACGGCTCGTGAGCTTTACAAAATTCTCAAATTCCCGTCGGCCGTAAAAATTGAGACCTTTTCAAGAGGCAATCTTGAAATGATCGAAATAAGGCTGAAGTCCGACTCCGCACTTGACGGAATGAGCCTTATGGAAATGCGTAAGACCCACAAGGCCAAGGTGCTGGTCTGCTATGTCCGCCGTGATGACGAGGTCTTTATTCCCGACGGTAACTTCAGGCTGAAAAGCGGCGATTGGGTGGGCATAACCGCATCGCCGAGCGAGCTGCAAAAGCTGTTCAAAAGTCTTGGTGTATATCAAAAGCAGGCCAAAAACGTTATGCTTTTGGGCGGCAGCCGCACGGCACATTACCTTGCCGATATGCTGATTGAATCGGGCGGCTCGGTCAAGATAATCGAGCGCAACCCCGAAATCTGCGAGCGCCTGAGCGAGGCGCTCCCCAAGGCGGTCATTCTAAACGGTGACGGTGCCGAGCA
>JAZQCY010000030.1:0-42055 GCA_045546555.1 Acutalibacteraceae bacterium
CTCCCAAGGCCTTAACGGTTGCATTGTGGGGCTTGGTCGGTCTGCGCCTTTTGTTGCCGTGGTCGTTTGAAAGTGTTTTCAGCCTTGTCCCAAGCGCCGAGACCGTGCCGCAAAACATCACAACGACCGACACGCCACAGATAAACAGCGGTATCGGCATCTTCAACTCGACCGTAAACCCCGTCATTTCGGACAGTCTTGCGCCCAACCCCGGTGATTCGGTCAACCCGATGCAGGTAGTCGTTTTCGTTGCTACAATTGTGTGGCTTGTGGGCGTTGCCGCAATGCTTATCTACACCGCTGTAAGCTTTCTGCGGATCCGCCGCAGGGTGGATGAGGCTGTTTTGCTTCGTGACAATATCTACCTTTGCGACCGCATTGATACCCCGTTCATTTTAGGGGTAATACGACCTAAAATCTATCTGCCGAGCAGTATAAGTGAGGTCGACACGGAATTTGTTGTGGCACACGAAAAGGCGCACCTTAAACGACGTGACCACCTTATAAAGCCGTTGTCGTTTTTACTGCTTTCGGTCTATTGGTTTAATCCGCTTTTGTGGGTGGCCTACGTGCTTTTGTGCCGTGATATCGAGCTTGCCTGCGACGAAAAGGTCTTAAAGCAGATGGGACTTGAAGCCAAAAAACCGTATTCCACCGCCTTGATAAACTGCAGTATAAAAAGACGCAGCATTGCCGCCTGCCCGTTGGCCTTCGGTGAGGTCGGCGTGAAATCGAGAATAAAAGCGGTGCTTAACTATAAGCGACCCGCCTTTTGGATAATCGTTGTATGTGTTGTTGTGTCCTGCGTGCTGGGTGTTTGCTTTTTGACCAACCCCAAGACGGTCAAGCTAAAAAGCGTTGAGAATATGAACCTCGACCACGTGATAGAAAACACGGTCAATGTGTACGTCGGCCGTGGTAGCACGTATTCACCTGCGTTGGAGATAGATACGTCAATTTTAAGCGAGATCGCCGACCTGAAGGTTGTGTCCCAGCCTGCATCTCAAAGCCGAAGTGAGGAACGGGACGCACAAAATGTGATAGTTCTGCAAAGAAAGTCCGACATAAAAAGCATCTCCTCAAAAATTGATGGATTTTATATCTGCTTCAGCTCCGAATTTTCCGAGGTTTGGATCAACGACGGTGTAAAGCCGACCTTCAGCTACAAGGTTTTTGATCCCGAAAAGGCGCAAAAGCTTTTTATGGATATCAAAACCGTTGAGGACGAACGGTTCGACGAGCTTTCCGCTTTGCGTGAAAAATTCCCCGAATATTTTGATTTGCCGACCGACAAGGGACTTGAGGTATACATCTGGCAGATGTCCAAATCCAATTATCAATGCGGACTTATGGCCGGCACCAACACAAACAAGACCGATGAGCAAAAGCAAAGCCTAAAGCCTGCCACAATTCAGGAAATGCGGTTGATACTTTCGACCTATTCGTTGCCGTCCAACGATATATTCCTCATCGCCTACAGTCATCCGTTGTCGAGCTACAGCTATGAAATAAACGACGAATATTACGTTGAGCTGCACGAAATCTTCTGGCACGATGACACGCTGTCGAGCTTCGGAGGTGCCGACGACCCCGAAAGCATCACAAAAATCAGCACGGCGGTCTATGGCTTTCTGTCGTCACCCGACCCCGTGCGCCCCACCCTGCGCTTGACATCCGGCCTGCAGATTTTCAATTTCAGCTGGTCGGGCTACAGCAGTTACATCGCCGTGGGAAAATACAAGGAGGAAAACGGCAGACTGACGCTTTCAACCTCCGACGGGCTTTATACCTACGTGTTTGAGGCGGTGGGTGAACGGTATAAATTTTTGGCAAACGAATCGTCACCCATTCCGAAATACAAATACAGCCAAAACGGTGCCGAGCAAAGCCCCGTGCCCGACGGCGCAATGTTCGAGCCTATTGCAGGTGAATCAACGGGGCTTGATTTCCCTTGCTATGATTCTATTGAGTTTGATGTTGACGGCGACGGTCTGAAGGAAAAATGCACCATGACACCGGGGCCGACGTCGGGACTTTTCACCGTTACGTTGAGGGCGGTTTCGGCCAAAAGTGAGTATTCCTGCATTTTTATGCCGGGCAACCCTTACAACATTGCATTTGCGGTTGTCAACGGCAAGCTGATGGTGCATTGCACCGAGCCCAACGGAGATAGCCCAATAATGTACGAGGTTTCGGTCAAGGACGGCCGCCTGCAGTTGACCTTCGACAACGGTCAGCAGGAGGTTCCCTATTGGGGTAATCCGTTAACGAAATAGGCAGGTAAATCTGTCGCAGGGGCAGTCATCACGGCCCTGAAATCGGCTTTGCTAAACGGATATATTCATTCCCTTGCAAGGTCTGTGAAATCAAACCCCCATAGAACCGGGGGTGCCACGCCTAAATACACCAAACGAAAACCACCCGAAAGTGTATCGGGTGGTTAATTTGTATCGGGTGGTTAATTTGTATGTTGTAGCTTTTGCTGTCATTCAATGCTGTGGGTTGGCTCGAATTATCGGCTTAATTCATTCTCCGCAAGGGCAATGATCTCGCTGTACTTGTCGGGGATGTGGTGCGGCAAGCGCTTTCTTTCCTTGCCAAGCTCGGCCAATTCGGCATAGATAAGACCGACCGTGCCGTTGCAAACATCCCGATACTCCTTTCCGTCAAGCGAAAAGGTGAACAAATTGCTTCGGGATGCCGTATCACACAGCGATCTTGCCATACGGTAGCTTTCAACCCTTGACACACGGCAAAGAATATCATAAATCTGGTCGTTGTGTTCCTTGGCGATCTTCAAAATACTGTCCAAAGCGGCGGCTTCAGGCTCGGTTTCGTAAACGATAGGATTTTTGATGGTGCTTTTGCCCAACAGATAATCGCAGCTGACCGAATAATACTCGGAAAGCCTTAACAAAAAGTCGAGTCCGCATTCTCGGATGCCGTTCTCATAGTGCGACAACAAAGCCGGTGAGATTCCAAGCTCATCGGCGGCCTTTTTCTGTGAAATGCCTTTTGTGCGGCGAAGTTCTGATAAAATTTTAGGAAATTCGCAAAGCATTTGTAAAACCTCTCTTGAAAATATATGTAGGTGACATTATAATATTAGTTGAACGTTGCAGTTGCCCTTTCGCCTTTTTTCGGCGTGGGAGATTATTATACTACAAGAAATCCGTTTTGTATAGAGTAAAACTATACAAATAGTATACTAACTTTTTGGCAATTTCTCAAAAAATTATCCATTTTGTACTACTACTATGGATAGACTTTGCCTTTTGGAGGACATTATGAAAACCTACAGAATTCACTTTATCCGCCACGGACTGACCGATGCCAATCTCGATGGCCGTTACATCGGTGTGACCGACCTCGGTCTGTCGGACGACGGCGCCGATGAGCTTGTTGCAATACGTGCCAAGGGTGAGTTGCCCGAAACAAGCTTACTTTTCTCAAGCCCTTTAAAGCGTTGCCTTGAATCCTGCGACCTGCTTTTCCCCGACGTCGAGCCGATCGTCATCCCCGAGCTGCGTGAGTTTGACTTTGGCGATTTTGAAAACAAAAGGGCCGCAGACCTCGAAAACGACCCTGCATACGTGCCGTGGATCACGGGCCGTGCCTGTCCTCCCAACGGCGAGGCCTCGGACGAGTTTGTCAGACGAATTGCCTTGGGTCTTAATATTATGGTGCGCAAAATGATGGAGGCTGAAGTTTTTGAGGCAACAGCCGTTATGCACGGCGGTGTTATGATGACGCTGTTTGCAACCTGCGCTTTGCCTCAGCGCCGTGCGGTCGAGTGGTCGAGCCCCGTCGGCGGCGGCTACACCGCACTTATCACCCCATCACTCTACGGCCGAAGCGGTGTTATCGAGATAATCGACACCGTGCCAAGCTCTGCAATGCCTCTCGAGGAGGAATAATGCCCCACTTAATAAATAGTGGTGTAAAATTTGCAATAAACTGTTGCAAATTTGGATGTTTGGTTGTATAATCAATTTGAAAACAATATCTTTTTAAGGAGAGATAATTATGAACCCTATTTTGGAACAAATCAGCAATATCGGTCTTGTACCGGTTATTAAAATCGACGATGCCGAAAAGGCCGTTCCTCTGGTACGTGCACTTAAAAAGGGCGGCATCCCCGTGGCCGAGGTTACCTTCAGAACCGCTTGCGCCGCAGAGGCTATCCGTAAGATCGCCGACGCCGAGCCCGACGTTCTGGTCGGTGCAGGCACCGTTATCTCGGTAGAGCAGGCCAAGGCCGCCGTTGAGGCAGGCGCAAAGTATATCATTTCTCCCGGTTTTGATGCCGAGGTCGTAAAATGGTGTATCGACAACAACGTTCCCATCACCCCCGGTTGCTCGGATGCAAGTGACGTTATGGTTGCTGCCAAAATGGGTCTTGAGGTCGTAAAATTCTTCCCTGCAGAGGCTGCAGGCGGACTCAAGGTGCTGAAAGCCTTGTCCGGTCCGTTCCCCAATATGAAGTTCATCCCCACCGGCGGTATCGGCCCCGATAACCTCGGCTCCTACCTTGCATTTAAGAAGGTCATTGCCTGCGGCGGTAGCTGGATGGTTCCCGGCGATATGCTTGACAACAACGATTGGGACGGTATTACCGCTTTGGCCAAAGAGGCTATTCTCAAGATGCTTGACATCAAGTTCCGTCATCTCGGCATCAACTCTGCCAACGAAGAAGAGGCTGTCTGCACCTCCGAGCGCTTTTCCGCAATGACCGGCGGCGCTATTTCGGATGGCGGCAAGTCGCTGTTTGCAGGCCCCGAGTTTGAGGTCATGAAGTTTATGGGCATGGGCAAATGCGGACATATTGCTCTGTCGGTCACCGATGTAGACCGTGCCGTAACCTTCTTTACTTCCCAGGGCTTCGAGTTCGATATGGATTCGGCCACCTATACCGAAGACGGCAAGCGTAAGTTCATCTATTTCAAGGATGAGGTCGGCGGATTCGCAATCCACCTCGTAAAGGCTTAATAGCTTAATAAAAGAAAAACCAAAACCCGACCTTGGAAACCTCAAGGTCGGGTTTGTTGTATCGTAAAAAACAATCGGTTTTGTCGTGGGGGAGATTCACGAATCGCCTCTGCGATTAGCCTTCCCCAGCGGGGAAGGTGGCAGGCGGAGCCTGACGGAGAGGGTCAATCGTAGGGGCGAACCTATGTGTTCGCCCGTCACTTTTGCAAGGCGCATTCCATCTGTGCCAGAATTTCCATAACGTCACCTCGGCCGATGTCGGGGATCATCTCGTCTTTTTCGATCGGTCGGCCGTGAAACTGCGGCTTGAAAATATCGGAAATCAGGGCGCCCTCGGGCATTGCTTTGCCCGTCAACCTTTGAGCAAGCTGATCGGTCGTGAGCCCGTCGGCAGGCGGTGTGATATGCCAATCCTTTATATTTTTGAGGATCTCCTCATTGTCGGTCTCGACCGCCTCAAGACCAAGCTGCTCGGCAAAAAACTGTGCTATAACGGTGCGGTCAGCAGGTGTCCACGCATGACCCTCCTTTGTCCATTGAGCCGAGAAGCTGCCCTCGGCACCCATCTGACGGTAAACGTGTGACACCTTGCGAGCCGTCCGCATAAACAGATCATAAGGGATAAGGTGGTCGTTTGCGCCCTGCTCGATCATCAAGGGCTTGGGCGCAAAACAGGACAAAATCTCCCACATTTCGGGGCCGTAAGCGCACCCGGGAATGAGGTTGCAGGCGCAATGCCTGCGCTCCTTGGCCAAAAGATAACCAAAATCCGAGGAATATCCCGTCGGACAAAGCACCTTGATCTCGGGTGCCAATGCCGCCAGAAACAGACAAAGCGTTCCGCCACCCGAGTTACCGCAGGCACTGACTTTTTCGGTATCGACCCAAGATTGCTTCACAAAATGGCGTATCAGCGCAATCGACTCCATTAGAATAAGCCCCTGCAGGGTCAGACCGCAGTAAAACGGAGCTATCGCATCCCGATGCCCAAGTCGGCTTCGGTCACCCTGACCGATGTTGTCGGGCAGAACCACCGCCATACCCATTCGTGCCAGGCGCTCGGCCATAAGCTGATAGCCCACGGTCAGCCGCCCGTCACCGCCGTGTCCGCAAAAAACAAAGCCCAACGGCACCCTTTGACCGTCCTCGATATGCGGCATATAAAGGGTCAGAGAGGAATGAAAATTCTCCCACGTGGTGAATTTCAGTTGAACGACCTCGTAACTGTCGAAGCCGTTGCGGCAGACTTCTTGAATGTTGGAAATCTCGGGGATAATTTTCTCGTCAAAGGCCAACATCCGTTTGGTCTTTTTGATTATTTTTTGAAAATCCTCCTCGGCGGTCGGCACGTAAAATTGCCGCTCTGCCACCGTTTTGGCAAAACGCTTTTCGTATTCGTCATAGATCTCCATAGCATGAAGCCATTTTTCATCAAGCATCGACACTACCGCCTTTGAAAGTATTATCGATTACATTATATAACACCGTTTTTGCAAGTGCAATGCACAAAACACCAAATTTATTGCACGATTTTCTGGTTTACATTTATATTAAGATGTGATAAAATATAATATATTGATAGATTTGTTTTAAGGCGGTGAAAAAATGCGAACCGAGCTGATCGAACGGTTGGAAAACTGTCCCGTTGTTTCGGCCATCCGTGAGGATAGGTTTCAAGAAGCATTGGAATCCCCAAGTGAGGTCATTTTTCTTTTGGGCTGTAATATTTTAACGGTTGCCGACCTTATTGCCAAGGCGCACGAAAAAAACAAGCTTGTGCTGGTGCATATCGACCTTGCCGACGGAATAGGCAAGGATAAGGCGGGAATTGGGTACTTGACAAAATGCAAGGTTGATGGTATAATCAGCACACGTTCACATTTGATAAGAGCCGCCAAGGAGCTGGGTCTTATCACGGTTCAGCGTTTCTTTGCGCTTGACTCCCAAGGGGTTGACAGTATTGAGGAGGTCCTGCACGCATCCTCACCCACCCTTGTTGAGATAATGCCGGGCATTGCAGGCAAGGTGATAAAGCGCTTTTCCAACGGCAAGGTTCCCGTAATTGCAGGCGGACTTATTGAATCAAAGCCCGAGGTTATGGAGGCTTTGAGCCAAGGCGCCTTGGCGGTATCGACCGGCAAAAAAGAGCTTTGGTACATTTGATGAATTAAATATTCCGTAAGAGATTTGGAGAAACGGAAAACGGACGACGGTTTTTGCCGCCGTGTGTTTTGCCGTTTCTTTTTTTATGTAGAATTTCAAAAAACACTCAAAGGAGAGGTATATATGAATTATGATGTAGCGGTCATCGGTGCAGGTGTCGTCGGAGGTATGGTGGCAAGAGAGCTTACCAAATACCGTCTTTCCACCGTGCTGATCGACAAGGAAAACGACGTTGCCTGCGGCGCTTCCAAAGCCAACAGCGGTATCATCCACGGCGGCTTTGATCCCGAGCCCGACACCTTAAAGGCCAAGCTCAATTCGATAGGTGTTCAAAAGCTTTACGAAACGGCCAAGGCGCTCCACGTCCCCCACAAAAACAACGGCTCGTTTGTCTGCGCTTTTTCCGAAGAAGAGGACAAGACGGTGCGTGAGCTTTATGAAAGAGGACTTAAAAACGGCATCAAGGGTATGGAGGTTTTAACGGGCGATGAGGCACGAGAAGTAGAGCCCAATCTTTCACCCGATGTCACATCGGTTCTGAACGTCCCGACGGCCGGTATCATCTGCCCTTATGAGCTGACCATTG
Organism: Acutalibacteraceae bacterium; assembly: GCA_045546555.1. Taxonomy (GTDB): domain Bacteria; phylum Bacillota; class Clostridia; order Oscillospirales; family Acutalibacteraceae; genus UMGS172. The sequence continues at coordinate 7,739 of JAZQCY010000030.1, forward strand.
CCGCAGTCGGCAACGCTATGAAAAACGGTGCCGAGCTGCTCACCGATTTCACCGTCACCTCTATAGTCAATACCGACGGTCTTTTTACCGTAAATTCTGCCGACGGCCGTGCTGTTTCGGCTAAATACATCATCAACTGCGCAGGCTGTTATTCCGATAAGGTGGCCAATATGGTCGGTGACACCTCGTTTGAGATAATCCCCCGAGCAGGTCAGTACATCCTGCTCGATAAAAAAGAGGGCGCAAGGGTTACCCACACCATTTTCCAGGTGCCGTCAAAAGAGGGCAAGGGCATACTTGTTTCGCCCACCGTTGACGGCAATCTTTTGACGGGGCCCACCGCCGAGGCGGTTGACTGTCCGATGTGTGTCAACACCACACCCGATGGACTTGCTACGGTGCAGAAATTGGCCGCAAAGAGCGTTCCCTCTGTGCAGTTCAGAGAGGTCATCACCTCGTTCTGCGGTGTGCGCTCGTCCGAGAAAAACGGTGACTTTATCATTGAGGAAAGCAAGGTTCAGAAGGGATTTGTGAATGTTGCCGCCATTGATTCTCCGGGACTCAGCTCCTGCGTTGCCATTGCCGAGTACACCGTTGATATTCTTCGCAATATGGGTGTTGAGCTTATCGAAAACACCGATTTTGACGGCACACGTGAGGATCCGCACTTCTTCCGCCACATGACCGACGAGGAGAAAAACGAATACGTTAAAGCTCACCCCGACTACGGCAAGATCATCTGCCGTTGCGAGACGGTAACCGAGGGCGAGATAAGGGATGCCATTCGCCGTGACCCCAAGCCGCAGGACATTGACGGTGTAAAGCGCCGCACACGATCGGGTATGGGTCGCTGTCAGGGCGGCTTCTGCAAGCCCTTTGTTATGAAGCTTATTGCCGAGGAAAACAGAACCGCAATGGAAAACGTGACCAAAAACGGTAAGGAATCCGCAATGGTCATCGGCAAGATTTAAGGAGGCCAAACGATGTTAGAACACGATATAGTAATTATCGGCGGAGGCCCTGCCGGCATGGCGGCGGCCGTTGCCGCCTGGGACAAGGGTGCCACCGACATTGTGATATTGGACCGTGACGATGACATCGGCGGTATTTTGCGCCAATGCATCCACAATGGCTTCGGCCTGCACAAGTTGGGCCGTGAGCTTACAGGCCCCGAATATGCCGCCGTTTATAAGAAAAAGGTTGAAGAAAGACACATTAAGGTGTATTATGAGACTATGGTCACCGATCTTACCGCAGACAAGGTGGTGACCGCCTCCAACCGTGACGGAATTTTGAAGATCAAGGCCAAGGCCGTTATCCTGGCAATGGGTTGCCGTGAGCGAAGCCGTGGCGCACTTAACATCAGTGGCAAGCGTCCCGCAGGAGTTTACAGTGCAGGCACCGCCCAAAAGCTGATGAACTGCGAGGGCTATATGGTAGGCCGCCGTGCCGTTATTTTGGGCTCGGGAGACATCGGTCTTATTATGGCAAGACGTATGTCGCTTGAGGGCGCAAGGGTCGAGGCCGTTTGTGAGCTTATGCCCTATTCGGGAGGATTGACCCGAAACATTGTGCAATGCCTTGAGGATTTCAATATTCCGCTTTATCTTTCGACCACCGTTTGCGAGATCCACGGCGACCGCCGACTTGAGGGCGTGACTATCGCCGAGGTTGACGAAAGCCGCCGTGTTATCGAAGAAACCAAGCGCTACATTCCTTGTGACACCTTGCTTTTATCAGTCGGTCTTATCCCCGAAAACGAGCTGACCCGTGCCGCAGGCATCCCCATCGACCCCATCACCAACGGTGCTATAGTTGACGAGCACCGTGAGACCGAGGTCAAGGGTATTTTCGCTTGCGGAAACGTTCTGCAGGTGCACGACCTTGTCGATTATGTTTCGGACGAGGCCGAAATTGCAGGTGCTTCCGCCGCCGAGCTGGTATTGAACGGCCGTACCGACGGCACCGCCGTCAACACCGCCGCAGGCAACGGTGTACGTTACGTTTTGCCCCAGTGCATTTCAAATACCGACAGCGACGTAGCACTCTTTATGCGTGTTGTCAAGCCGTTTGGCAAGGTTCGCTTCACCGTAAAGAGCGGTGATGAGGTGCTGGCAACTGCCGTAAGAGTCAAGGCCGCCCCCGGTGAAATGGAAAAGATAGTGGTAAAATCGTCTAAACTCAAATTGGCCAAGGACACCGTAACCGTATCGTTGGAGGAAATATGATGGAAAGAAATATTACTTGTATAATCTGTCCGAGAGGCTGTTCCTTGACCGTCACCGTTGACGGTGAGAACACCAAGGTTATCGGTCACAGCTGTCCTAAGGGAGAGCAGTACGGCATTGACGAGGTGCTTAATCCCGTCCGCACCGTGACCTCGATCGTCCGTGTGACTAACCGTGAGGACACTATGGTCAGTGTCAAGACCGCCGAGCCGATCCCCAAGGCCGAGATATTCAATCTGATGAAGCTCATCCGTGCAACAACGGTCGAGGCACCCGTCAAGATCGGGGACGTTATCATCGAAAACGTTTACGGTACCAACGTTATCGCAACGAAGGATATAAAATAATTTTTAAAAGGTGTTTTTATGAACGACAAAATCGCAAAACTGCAGAATATCGACCTGTTTTTGTTTGATATGGACGGCACGCTGTACCTCGGCAACCGTCTGTACGACTTCACGATCGAACTGCTCGAAACCATCAAATCGCAGGGCAAAAGGTATATGTTTATGACCAACAACTCGTCCAAAAGCGTTGTTGATTATATCAAAAAGCTCGACCGACTTGGCATTGCCGCCACCGAGGAGGAGTTTATCTCGTCGTCGCAGGCAACGTCGTACTATCTCAAAAACACCTACCCCGATGCAACGCTTTATGTTTGCGGAACCAAGTCGCTTATTGCTGAGCTGGAATCCGAGGGCTTTACCGTGACCTATGACGCATCCAAGGCCGATGTGATAGTTATGGGCAACGATCAGGAGCTGACCTTCAAAAAGCTGGAGGACGTCTGCCGTGAGCTGTTGACGAGAGAGGTTCCGTATGTTGCCACCAATCTCGACTATGTTTGCCCCACCGAGTTTGGCTCGGTGCCCGACTGCGGAAGCGTTTGCGATATGATCTATAACTGCACCAAAAAGCGTCCGTTTTTGGTCGGCAAGCCCGAGGCTTTAATGCCCGAGCTTGCAATGGTTCGTACCAACACCCCCAAGGAAAAGACCGCCGTTATAGGCGACCGCATCTACACCGATGTGAAAAGCGGACTTAACGCAGGCTGCCTTGCTGTTCTTGTTATGAGCGGTGAGACCGACGAGCAGATACTTCGTGACTCGGTCGATAAGCCCGATATGGTGCTGAAAGACTGCAGTGAGATAACCGAAGCACTCAAGGCGTGATCCGGCAAGGAAATATAAAAATCGCAAAACCGTAAAATAAAGATTCTTCGCTGCGCTAAGAATGACAGAAATTACTACCCGTTTGTCATTTTGAGCGTAGCGAAGAATCTTTTCGTCTTTCAAAATATTAAATTTAAGCGGCCTTACTGAAAAATCTATTTTTCATCGGTCACTCCCAAAAGATAATCGGTTGAAGTGTTGTAATATTTGCTCAAATGTATTACAACGTGACACGGTATTTCGGTTTCGCCACGTTCCCATCGTTGGTAAGTGGTTGTATATACATTTAACAGCTTGGCAATATCCTCTTGAGTTTTGTCCTTATCTTCACGCAGGTCTCTGATTCTTGAGTACTCATATTTCACCATAATCACCTCACTGCTATTTTAACAGTCAACACAAAAATGTGTTGACAATAACACAATTTTGTGTTATTGTATAGTCAAACAACCACGTTTGAATTGTGTGAGGTAACAAAATGTCAAATATAATTGAAGATCTGTGGTACGGCCGACTTAAACCGTTTGAAAAATGTGTCTCGGCTTCGGATGATGCCAGAGAGTTGGAGGACTACATTGCAAGACACAAACGAGCTCTGTCTGAAATTATGACCGACGAACAAAAAGCGATTTTCGAAAAGCTAATGAATTGCTATGAGGAATTGAGCGACATCAACGAGCGTTCAATTTTCACCTATGGCTTTAAATTAGGTGCTCAACTTGCGCTTGAAACGGTAGATTAAGATTTTGTAGGGGAGGCGTTTCGCCTCCCGAAAACCGGCTTGCGGCGGGCGATTCGTGAATCGCCCCTACGACCGACCAATCATTTCCTTTTTCCGTAGGGGCGTTCTGTGAACGCCCGCGGGCGGCCGTTGGCCGCCCCTACGACATGGCAATTTGCCGTTTTGTAGGGGACGGCGCCCACGACGTCCCGCAAAGCAGGCTTACGACAAGCGAACACTTAGGTTCGTCCCTACGAATGGCTGCGCAATGCGCAATTTAGCTTTTGCGTAAGCAAAAATTTAGCTATGCGAAGTATAATTTAGCTATAATGTAGGGGACGGCGCCCACGACGTCCCGCAAAGCCGGCTTACGGCGGCACGACGAGGGCGTCGTGCCCTACATTGTAGCTATAAGCCTAATTGTAGGGGACGGATCTATCCGTCCCGCACGGAGCGCTCCGCAGGTGTGCTCTTTTTTATATTCAAATCTTCCTCAACGGTTGCAGAATGGGGCGATGGGTGGTATAATATAAAAAAGGAGATGATCTTATGAAACCGAAGAAAATTATTTTGACAGTTTTAAGCGTTTTGGCAGTTCTGGCTGTGTTGACCGTGCCCGTGAAGCTTCAGTTCAAGGACGGCGGTTCGGTCTCATGGACGTCGCTGACCTACCGTGTGGTCAAATGGTACGATTGGGAAACCGATTCGACCGAGACCAAGGTATATTTCATCCCCGATAACTTCAAGGACATCAACCAACTCCGAGAAGAGTATTTTGCCGCAAAGGATAAATAAAATGGAAACCTTTAAGCTTCATTCAAAATATCAGCCGACGGGGGATCAGCCCGAGGCTATTGAGAAGTTGGTTGAGGGAATTAACCGTGGCGACCGTGAGCAGGTACTGCTCGGCGTTACCGGCTCGGGCAAGACCTTTACCATGGCCAACGTTATAGCCCGTGTCAACCGTCCCACGCTGGTGCTTGCCCACAACAAAACCCTTGCGGCACAGCTCTGCTCTGAGTTCCGTGAGTTTTTACCCGAGAATGCGGTGGAATATTTTGTATCCTACTACGACTACTATCAGCCCGAGGCCTACATCCCCGGAACAGACACCTACATCGAAAAGGATTCGGCCATAAATGACGAGATAGACAAGCTCCGCCACTCGGCAACCTGCGCTTTGTCGGAGCGAAACGATGTCATTATAGTTGCATCGGTCTCCTGCATTTATTCTCTTGGTAACCCTATCGACTACCGCAATATGGTCATATCCTTGCGTCCCGGTATGCAAAAGGACCGTGACGAGCTTATACACAAGCTGATCGACCTGCAGTACGAGCGTAACGACATCAATTTTATCCGAAACAAGTTCCGTGTCCGTGGTGACGTGGTCGAGGTCTTCCCTGCCTACTCGGGCGAGACGGCCATCCGCATTGAGTTTTTTGATGACGAGATCGACCGCATCAGCGAGATAAACCCCTTGACGGGTGAGATAAAGACCGTGCTGGGTCACATCGGAATCTACCCTGCATCGCACTACATCGTCCCCGAGGAGGAGAAGGAAGCCGCTCTCCAAGACATTTTGAACGAGATGGAGGACAGGGTCAAGTATTTCACCGACCACAAGCAGCTTATCGAGGCGCAGCGCATCCGTCAGCGCACCGAGTATGATGTTGAAATGCTGCGGGAGATCGGCATCTGCAAGGGTGTTGAAAACTATTCACGTGTGCTGTCACGCCGTGAGCCCGGCAGTACGCCTTTTACATTGCTGGATTATTTCCCCGATGATTTTCTGCTTTTTGTGGATGAGTCGCACGTCACCCTGCCGCAGGTGAGGGGTATGCTTGGCGGTGACAGAGCCCGAAAGACCAACCTTATCGATTTCGGCTTCCGTCTGCCGTCGGCTTACGATAACCGTCCGCTTTCGTTTGACGAGTTCTACGGTCATCTTAATCAGGCGGTCTATGTTTCGGCAACGCCGGGTGACTTTGAAAAAACTCACGCTACGCAGGTGGCCGAGCAGATCATCCGTCCCACGGGACTTATCGACCCCGAGATCATTGTAAAGCCCACCGACGGACAGATCGATGACCTTGTTTCCGAGATAAACGAGCGCACCGCCAAAAATGAGCGTGTGCTGGTCACAACCTTGACCAAAAAAATGGCCGAGGACCTCACCGATTACCTTTACAACCTCGGCATAAAGGTCAAGTATATGCACTTTGACGTTGACACAATAGAGCGTATGCGGTTGATACGTGAGCTTCGCTTGGGTGAGTTTGACGTGCTTATCGGAATCAACCTGCTCCGTGAGGGTCTTGACATTCCTGAGGTGTCGTTGGTGGCAATTTTGGATGCCGACAAGGAGGGCTTCCTGCGCTCCGAGACCTCACTTATTCAGACGGTCGGACGTGCCGCCCGAAATGCAAAGGGTCAGGTCATAATGTATGCCGACAGCGTTACACCGTCGATGGAGCGTGCAATTTCCGAAACCGAGCGCCGCCGCAAGATACAATCGGACTACAACACGGCGCACGGCATTGTGCCTAAGACCATTATCAAGGATGTCTACGACGTTATCGAGATAACGCCCAAGCAGGACACCGAGAAAAACATCCGTCAGATGTCACGTGAACAGCGTGAGGCCATGATAAAGCGACTGACGGTCGAGATGAGGCAGGCGGCCAAGCTGTTGGAGTTTGAGCACGCCGCCGAGATCCGTGACCGAATTGAGAAGCTGAGAAAAGGTAAGTAAATGAACATTATTGAAATAAACGATTTTTCGGCGCCCGAGCTGGATGTGTTTGCCAGGCTGACCGAGGCGCAGTTGATGAACCACCACATGATAAAGACAGGGCTGTTTATTGCCGAAAGTCCCAAGGTCATAACCCGTGCGTTGGACGCAGGCTTTGAACCGATCGCCTTTTTGGCCGAGCGTGGCAATCTTTCGGGCGAGAGCTTAGAGGTCATTGAGCGTTGCGGTGACATTCCCGTTTACACCGCCGATTTTGACCTGCTGACCAACCTCACGGGGTATATGCTGACCCGTGGAATGCTTTGCGCAATGAAGCGCCGTGAGCTGCCCGATCCCAAAGAAATTTTGGCAAAATATGACCGTGTTGTGGTGCTTGAGGACGTTATGAACCCCACGAATTTAGGTGCGATCTTCCGCTCGGCGGCGGCCTTGGGTATGGAGGCCGTGCTGTTGACCCCCGGGTGCAGTAATCCGCTTTACCGCCGTTCGGCACGAGTAAGCATGGGCACCGTTTTTCAGGTGCCGTGGACGTACCTTTGCGAAAATTGGGTCGAGGATTTAAAAAACGCAGGCTTTAAGACCTGCGCAATGGCTCTGACCGACGATTCAATTTCGATTGACGACCCTTGTCTTGAAAAGGAGCAAAAGCTGGCCATAGTGCTTGGCACCGAGGGTGACGGCCTCAAAGAAAACACCGTCACGGCCTGCGACTACACCGTAAAAATTCCCATGGCACACGGTGTGGATTCTTTGAATGTTGCCGCCGCAGGTGCGGTCGCCTTCTGGCAGTTGAGGAAGAAGTAATACATACCACCCCCAAAACATAGCGTGCAAACATAAAAACCCGCCTTTCTCAAGAAAGGCGGTTTTTTCTATACTCATTAGTTACTCAACCTAACCTTTATTCATCATCCAAACCTAAGAAAAAGTCGTCATATGTGCAGTTATATATTTTGCGCAGAGCAATAATAACGCTTGCACGAATATTGAGCTCGCCTGCTTCATATTTTGCATAAGTGCTTCTGCCAATATCACAGCCACGCCTCTGTAACTCAGCGCATAGTTTTTCCTGTGACAGTCCACTCATAGCACGTAATCGGCCAAGATTATCTCCCATGCATCTATCGCGCCTTATTTTCTGTTCCATAACTACACCTCAACATAGCTCTTGTGTTTTATTCATTATCATCGAATGAATAATCATTTAATTCTTTAAAATCCAAAAATTCTGCCAAGGTCATATTAAACGCAATAGCCAATTTGTGTAATGTTTTGGCTCCAGGATTTTTTGTTATTCCCCTAACAATATTGTCCAATGTAGATTGCTTTACATCGCTCATTGTTGCAAGTTTGTTTATTGCAATTCCACGCTCTTTGCAGAGTTTTCGTATTCTCATAACGTAAAGATCGGAATACTCCATATCAGTCAAAACCACCAATCATTATATTACCCATTATCGGGTTAATATAATGATAATGCCACCGCTTAACACAATTACCCGAATATGGGTTGACTTATAACAAAAAGTTTGTTAGAATCAAATTACCCATAAACGGGTATGCTTATTTGAAGGTGGGTTTTATGTTTGGTTTGCACATTCTTTGGACATCGTGACTGTCCCGAAATATCAGAAAATAAATTACTGAATATTATCATTCCACTTATAAAAGAAAACAATGTCGACACCTTTTATGTTGGTAATCACGGGAATTTTGATGCAACGGCAAGGAGCGTACTGCGGAAGCTTAAAAACACATATCCTCACATAAAAATATATACTGTTTTGGCCTATTTGCGTGATGTCGACAACGGTATCGACTACGGTGAAACAATTTTGCCTGAAGGCTTTGAAAACGTACTCCCACGGTTTGCAATTGATTATCGCAACCGTTGGATGGTAAAGCATTCGGATTTTATCATTTCGTTCGTAACACACAATTTCGGCGGTGCATACAAATATACCGAATTAGCACGTGCCAAAAGAAAAACAGTTATCAACATATCAGATTAACGCATAAAAAACCTCTGTTCCCCAAGCAGGAAACAGAGGTTTAATTTATATATACTGATTAGCCGATGAACTTGTCGTGGACGGCCTGCATACCCTTCTGGCAGTCCTCAACGTCGATGATGACCGAGATCTTGATCTCGCTGGTGGCGATCATGTGGATGTTGATGCCAACATCGGCCAGTGCCTCAAACATCTTGGATGCAACGCCGGGGTGGGTCTCCATACCTGCGCCGACGATGGACAGCTTACCTGTCTTATCGTTGATAACGATGTTCTCGTAATCGACCTTTTCCTTAATGATGGAAAGAGCCTCCTCAACATCGGCCTGCTGGGTCTTGGGAACGGTGAAGGTGATGTCCTTGGTGCCGTCACGGCCGACCGACTGCAGAATGATGTCAACGTTTACGTTCTTGCGGCTGAGCTGATTGAACACCTTAAAGGCGATACCGGGGGTGTCCTTCAGACCGATTATTGATACGAGCAGGATGTCCTTATCACAAGCTACTCCCTTAACAAGCATTTTTTCCATATTAACTGCCTCCTTAACGATTGTACCGGGTTTGTTTTCAAGGCTTGAGAGAACCTCAAGCTCAACTGCATATTTTTTGGCCATTTCGACCGAACGGTTGTTGAGGACCTGTGCGCCGAGGGTTGCCAATTCGAGCATCTCGTCATAGGTGATCTCGTTCATCTTCTTGGCACCGACGACCTTTCGGGGGTCGGCGGTGTAAACACCGTCAACATCGGTGTATATCTGACAAAGGTCGGCATGCATCGAGGATGCGATTGCAACGGCGCTTGTATCCGAGCCGCCACGGCCGAGAGTTGTGATATCATCATATTTATTAAGTCCCTGGAAGCCTGCAACAACAACGATGTTGCGCTTGTCAAGCTCGGCACGGATGCGCTCGGAGTTGACGTTCTTGATGCGTGCCAAGGAATGCTTGGAATCGGTTGCGAAGCCTGCCTGCCAGCCAAGCAACGAAACTGCGGGACAACCAAGCTTTTCGATAGCCATTGCCAAAAGTGCGATCGAGATCTGCTCACCCGAGGCCAACAGCATATCCATCTCACGCTTGGAGGGGTTATCGGGATTTATTTCCTTTGCCTTGGCGATGAGGTCATCGGTTGTGTCGCCCTGAGCCGATACAACTACAACTACATCGTTGCCTTTCTTATAATCCTCGGTGACTATTCGTGCAACGTTGAACAGCTTGTTAGCGTCGGCAACCGAAGAGCCTCCGAACTTCTTTACTATCAGAGCCATAAAATCACCATATCCTTTCATCTCTAAGTCTGATAATATATTTTATTTCATTTTGTCTGTTTTGTCAATCCAACAAACGGAGAGTGCCAAGCACCGTTCCGTTGAGCTTTGAAAGCTGAGCCATCAACTGCTTTTCTGAAGCAAACGGCGTGATGAATGCCAGCTCATCCTCGGCCTCACCGTTACGGCCAAGCAGCTGCAGCTCGCCGAACAGCTCCTCTGCCTTGGATCTCAGGCAGTCACGGCATTTGTCGGCCTTAACACGGACGTAAAGTCTGACGGTGTCCTCGGTGTGATCGGAAACGTAGTTCTCCTCGGCAGGTGCCCAGGACAGATATTTTCTTGCGCTCAAATGCTTTACTGCATCGATAATATCGGCCACAACGGCAGAAGCGGTGGGTAGCTTACCTGCACCACGACCGTAGAACATAACGTCACCAACAGCGTCGCCCCTTACCATAACGGCGTTGAAAACGTCCTCAACGTGGGCAAGCTGATTCTTTTTGGGAACAAATGCGGGGTAAACGGTTACCGAGCATTTGCCGTTATCGGCCATTCTTGCACGGCCGATAAGCTTTATGACACAGCCCGCAAAATCGGCATACTGAATATCGGCAGAGGTTATCTTGGTGATACCCTCGGTGTAAACATCCTTGGGGTAAACGTGCTTGCCAAAGGCCAAGGCCGCCAAAATGCATATCTTGCGGCAGGCATCGTGACCCTCAACATCGGCAGTCGGGTCCTTTTCGGCATAGCCCAAGCGCTGTGCCTCGGCCAGAACCTCCTCGAACGGCTCGCCGTCGCTGACCATCTTGGTCATGATGAAGTTGGTGGTTCCGTTGAGAATGCCCTGCACCTCATAAAGTCCGTTAGCGGCAAGACACTGTGCGATAGGTCTCAAAACGGGGATACCGCCACCGACACTTGCCTCAAACAGATAGTTAACGTTCTTTTCCTCGGCAATACGCAGAAGCTCGTCACCCTTTTCGGCAACCAGCTCCTTATTGGAGCTGACAACGCTCTTGCCCGATTCGAGCAGAGCCTTGGTAAACTCGTATGCCGGATGAAGTCCGCCCATGACCTCGGCAACAACCTTTATATCGGGGTCATTTAAGATCTCGTTAAAATCCTTGGTGAACTTATCGCTGTATGTAAGACCCGGGAACTCTCTCAAATCAAGAATTTTCTTGATGTTGATGGGGGTCTTTGCTTTTTCTGAAATGTGTTCGGCGTTTTTGAGAAGCACCTCGGCAACGCCCGAGCCAACAACACCGTGGCCCATAATTGCTACATCTATCATATTTATCTCCAAATTCAAAAATAACCTTTTTGGTTTTAACCGTGTATTTGTTTTACCGAGATAACTCCGTCAATCTCGGCGAGGCTTTCAAGCAGGCTTTCGGAATCAAACTCCTCAATTCTGAAGGAGACCGAGAAGGATGCTATGCCGTTGACCGGCAAACCCTGGTTTACGGTGAGCAGGTTGGCCTTACTGCTGTAAAGCACCTGTAAAAACTGTGAAAGCACTCCCGCCTTGTCTCTTAAAGCCGCCTGTAAAGAGACCGTTTGCCCTATGGGGCTTGTATACTCAAAGACATAGTCTTTATACTTATAATAAGCACTTCTGGAAATTCCGCACATTCGTGATGCTTCGCTGGCGGTCTTGGCTATCCCTGAAGCAATAAGCTTCTTGGCCTCGACAACCTTTTGGAAAACATCGGGCAATGCGACGGAATTGACCAACAACATTCCGTTGACCAAACTCAATCCGCCTCCCGTAAACACTGTATTTAAGTAATGAACACTATACCACATTAAAGCAGGAAAATCAAGCATTATTTTCATAAATTTTAAACTTTTGACAATATTATAAATATATCGGTTATTTTGTGAATTTTTTTGTGGATAGTGGTGTTGTTTTGACGGTTGAAAAGCAGAAAAAACTGCTGATAAATGCGCTGTTTTACGCCGCCGTGGCGGTATTTTTGTATTTTGGGTTCAAGGCCTTGGCAGGCCCTCTGTTACCGTTTGCCATCGCCTTCATTCTGGCAGCTGCCCTGCAGGGGGTCATCCATTGGCTGATTGAAAAGTTCAATTTCAAAAAGGGCTTTTCTGCGGTGTTCACTGTCCTTGGTGTGTATACACTTTTCGGGTCGGTGTCCGTGTGGCTGATTCGGGCACTTTACCGTCAGCTGTCCGAGCTTTTGACCGCCCTGCCGCAATACTCCGAAAAAATCTCGGCCGCATTTTCGTATATCATCGACAAGATCAATTCTATTTTCGGCAGTATGCCCGACGGTTTTTTGGAGGATATCCCCGCAACGGCGCTGGAATCGTTTGCCAAACGGTTGGCCGATGCATTGTCGGGCTTTGCGACCGACCTTGCCAAGGGTATACCGTCGTTTTTGTTAAGTCTTGCGGTGACGGTCATCGCAGGAATCTATTTTGCCAAGGACTATGACAAGATAATCACTATATTAAAGCAAAACCTGCCCAAAAAGCTGACCGAAAAGGCGGTTTTTATAAAAGACGTTATGCTTAAAAAGCTCACTAAGCTGATAAAGGGCTACCTTATTATAATAGGGATGACCTTTTTTGAGCTGTTGATAGGTCTTGCGCTTTTGAACGTGAAGTATGCGCTGATAATTGCGGCGGTGACCGCCGTGGTTGACATTCTGCCCGTGTTGGGGTGCGGTACGGTGCTTGTGCCGTGGGCGGTGCTGTCGGCGCTCACAGGCAACACAGGTCGGGCAATCGGGCTTGTGGTGCTGTATGCCGTCATAACGGTTGTGCGCAACGTGACCGAGCCCAAAATCATAGGGGATAAATTGGGGGTTCATCCCGTGCTGATATTGGCTTCGGTATTCTTGGGTCTAAAGCTCCTCGGCGGAATCGGTGTGATAGTCGCACCGATCGCTGTCGTGATCATAAAGACCTTTCTCGAAAACCGCAGAGCCTTTCTCCCTGCACCGTCTGAATAACGCCTGCCCTACAACTCGCATTTCTGATCATTACAAAACCGCCGTCCCGTGGTATTAGGGCGGCGGTTGGTTATATTGGCTTATTATGCTTATTTATTATATTGATTTATATCAGTTTGGTTTTCGTTTTAACTGCAATTCATCTGCTCTTTAGCCCAAGGAATCCTTGACGTTGGTGACAACGGTTGCGTTGTAGCAATCAAACTTTTCTTCAATGTTTTTGGGCAGGGTCTTCTTGGTTAAAAGGCTGATAATCGGAACAAGAATAAGACCTCCGACCATTGCAAATACACCTGAGTAGAGCGAGTTGGTGAAGACAAAGCTGATAACGGGAATATCGGCAACATTAAGCCAGCCAACGCTTATACAAAGCTGAACTATCTCGAGGCCGACACCGAAAATGAAGCTTGCAACAACGGCGGCCTTGGTGGTCTTTTTCCAATACAGGCCGTAGAGGAACGGTGCTAAGAATGCACCTGCCAATGCTCCCCACGAAACACCCATCATCTGTGCAATGAACATCGAATCGGCCCAAATGGTGTCCTTCAGAATTGCGATAACAGCCGAAATTGCAATGAAGAATACGATGAAGAGTCGCATAATGAATACGCTCTTTTTCTCGGAGACCTTGTTTTTCTTTTCCATCCTTGGCTTGATAACGTCAAGCGTTAAGGTTGAGGATGAGGTAAGTACAAGTGACGACAGAGTCGACATAGATGCCGCAAGAACAAGCACAATGATAAGTGCTACGATGACGGCGGGGAGATCCTTGAGCATGGTCGGAACGACCTGGTCGTTGCCGAGGAATTTGCCCGTGGCATCATACATTTTGTCGGAGTACAGACGTCCGAAGCCACCGAGGAAGTAGCATCCGCCTGCAACAACAATGGCGAAAATTGTCGAAATAATGGTGCCCTTTTTGATCGAGCCCTCGTCCTTGATAGAGTAGAATTTACCGACCATCTGCGGCAGACCCCAGGTGCCCAAGGAGGTCAGAAGAACAACAAAGATCAGGAATATAGGCTTGGGGCCGGTTATGGAGGTGAACTCGGGGCCCGCCTCGGTTGCAAGATCTGCAACGGCCTTGGTAAAACCGCCGTTATCATGCAAAACTGCGGCAATGACGGCCACGATACCGATCAGCATGATGATACCCTGAATGAAGTCGTTAACTGCGGTTGCCATATATCCGCCGAAAATAACGTATAAACCGGTGAGCACTGCCATACCGACAACAATGACCCAGTAAGGAATGTCAAAAACGTTACCGAACAGCGATGAAAGTCCGTTGTAAAGCGATGCGGTGTACGGAATGAGGAACACGAAAACGATAAACGAAGCAATAACCTTGAGTTTTTTGGAGTCATATCGCTTTTCAAAGAAGTCTGGCATGGTCTTTGAACCGAGGTGCTGTGTCATAACACGTGTTCTACGTCCCAAAACCGTCCAGGCAAGGAGTGATCCGATAAAGGCGTTGCCCAAGCCGATCCAGGTCGAGGCAAGACCGAAGTTCCAGCCAAACTGTCCTGCGTAGCCGACAAAAATTACCGCCGAAAAATAGGAAGTACCAAAAGCGAAGGCGGTCAGCCACGGGCCGACCGAACGTCCACCAAGGACAAAGCTGTCAACGTTTGTTGCATGCTTGCGGCAAGCAAACCCGACGTAGATCATCAAACCGAAGAAGCAGATGAGCATCGGGATCGATATCAGCACGGTGGGCGATACCGATAAGAGGTTGGGTAAATTCATAGGCATTTCAAAACAACTCTTTTCTGGTTTAAAGCGACAAAGCGCTCTTGATGTTATATACTTTAGCACTTTAAAGCGATTTTGTCAAGGGCTTTTTGAAAATTTTTAAAAAAATACCGCCAAAGCCACATCTAAGGCCTTGGCGGTTGGGGTTATTTGATTATTCTATGGAGGTTCAGGACTTCTTCTTGCGGGACTTCAGAACCAAAACAATTGCAACTGCGATAATCAATACGGCGCCTGCGCCCATACCTAACCACAGCCAATTGCCCGAGCCGTCACCGTCACCGCCGCCGAACAGACTGCCATTGGAGCCATCGCCGTCGGAATCGCCGTTTGCAACGGGGATATCGGTGTTGTTGTAAAGCATTTCGGCCGATTTAAGCACGTCGTTACCCTCAAGCTTTTTGACCTTTTTGAAGGTTGCTTCATCCGAGCCGCAATATACTGTTTTGAGGTTGTCGCAGTCCAAGAATGCATTGATACCGATCTCTGACACGCCGTCGGGGATGACGACCGCGGTCAGATTATCACAGCCCGAGAAGGCATAATATCCGATCTTCTTGACACTGCCGTCGGTCGGGACGGTGCCCTTATAGGTACCCCTCAAAAGAGTACCGTTTTTGTAATCGATAAGGCAATTTTGATCACAGCCATAACGGGTGTTGCCCTTTTCGACGGCAATGGTCGAAAGAGATTTACATCCGTCAAGCACACCCTCACCGATTCCCTTGACTGCTTTGGGGATCGTAACCGACTTCAGCTTAACGCAATTGGCAAAGGCATAGTCCTTGATCTCACCAAGCGAAGCAGGCAGGTCAATATTTTCAAGGCTGGTGCAATCACGAAATGCGCTGACTCCGATAAGGTTGATTGTGTCGGGGAGCGTGACCGAGGTCAGCTTTTCACATCCCGAGAACACACCTGCTCGGATAACGTCGACGCTTGAAGGGACGGTAGCCGTGGTCAGCTGCTTGCAATCCTTGTACGTGCTTGCGCCGATGGCAACGATGCAATCGGGCACCGAAGCCGAGGTCATGGAGCAACCCGAGAAGGCATAGCTTCCAAGGCGGACGACACTGCCGTCGGTGGGGATTATTCCCGCATCAACACCGCGGATAAGGGTTTTGGTGTCAAGCTCGATAAGATTGCCATCCTTGTTGCTGTATTTCTGATTTCCTGCGGCAATGTTCAGTTCCTTAAGGCCGTCGCAATCGGAGAAGGCGCCCTCACCGATCACGGTTACACCTTCGGGAATCGAAATAGAGGCCAGACCGTCACAGCCGTAGAAGGCGCACTCCCCTATTTCCTCCAAGGCCTTGGGCAGAGTGACCGACGTCAGGGTCTTGCAGCCGTAAAAGGCATAGTCCGAAATTTTGGAAACGTAGTCGGGCACGGTAATAGAGGTAACGGGCTGACCATTGACCGTAAGTGTTCCGAGAATGTGCGCAGGTGTGGCATATTCGCCGTCGAGGCTTGTGTTACACCATGCGGCAATATCGGCAATATCGGCCGATTTGAGCGCCGAGCATTTATAAAAAGCGGCATACTCTATTTTTTCAACGGTGGAGGGGATGTTGACCGTTTCCAACGAGGTACAGCCATAGAAAGCACTGTAGCCAATACCCGTAATGCCCTCGGGGATATAGACCGAGGTAATACTCTTGCAATGCTGGAACGCATAGTCGGCGATGGACGTGACGGGCACTCCATCGATTTCGGCAGGGATCTCGACCGCTCCGCTTGCGGCACCGTTGCACTTGGTGATGCTTACGGTGCCTCTGCTTGAGATGCGATAGGTCAGAATGCCTCCGTAATAGCCTGTGGTGCCACCGTTGTTCGGTGCGGCGCTGACCGGCATAACAAATGCCGATACCGTAAGTAAAATTGCCAAGGTCAAGACTGCGACTTTTAAGAATCTCATAATTTTCCTCCCAAAATGCGAATTTGCCTTAAATACCCTATATACGAAAAAACCCTTGAAAATGTTACAATTTTCAAAGGTTTTTCTGAAAATTAAAGTTCCTTTTCGCAAAGGGACAGCGCCGCATCGATAACGGTGTCCATATCGTAATATTTATACTCGCCCAAGCGGCCGCCGAAGATGACCTTCGGCTCGTCTGCGGCAAGCTTTTTGTACTCGGCATACAAGGCGCCGTTTTTCTCGTCGTTGACGGGATAGTAAGGCTCATCCCCTACCTTCCACTCGGAGCTGTATTCCTTACTGATAACCGTTTTGGGCTGTGTGCCGAACTCGAACCACTTGTGCTCGATAATGCGGGTATAAGGGGTCTCGGAATCGGTGTAGTTGACGGCAGCATTGCCCTGGAAATTGGGGATATCCAACACCTCGGTCTCGAACCTTACCGAACGGTACTGCAATGCACCCAAGGAATAGCCAAAGTAGGCATCGATTGCGCCGGTGTATACTATTCTTTCGGCTAAAGCGTCGTATTCGGCCTTGTTTTCGAGGTAATCGACACCCAAACGCACCTCAATACCGTCCAACATATTTTCCACCATCTTGGTGTAGCCACCCATGGGGATTCCCTGATACAAAGCGTTGAAATAGTTGTTGTCAAAGGTCAGGCGCACAGGCAAACGCTTGATGATGAAGCTCGGCAGCTCGGTACACGGTCTGCCCCACTGCTTTTCGGTGTAGCCCTTGATAAGCTTCTCGTAAATGTCGGTGCCGACCAAGGAAATGGCCTGCTCCTCCAAATTTTTGGGTTCTTTGATACCTGCGGCGGCACGCTGCTCCTCAATCTTGGCGGCGGCCTCGTCGGGCGTCACAACACCCCACATTTTATTGAAGGTATACATATTAAAGGGCAACGAATAAAGCTCACCCTTATAATTTGCAACGGGAGAGTTGGTAAAACGGTTGAACTCGGCAAAACGGTTTACATAATCCCAAACCTTTTTGTTGTTGGTGTGGAAAATATGTGCGCCGTAGATGTGGACGTTGATGTCCTCAATGCTCTTTGTGTAAACGTTACCTGCGATGTGGTCACGCTTGTCGATAACAAGCACCGATTTGCCGTTTTTCTTGGCCTGCTCGGCAAAAACAGCACCGTAAAGACCTGCACCAACCACTAAATAGTCATACTTTTTCATAAGGCTCTCCAAAATCACTTGTTGTTAAGGTCGGTTTTGATCTGTGTTGTGCTGATCTCGGGGGTTCGGGGCAGATAAACGACCTCAACACCCTCGTCTTTCAAAAAGTCGAACTTGCCTTCCCAATCGTCACCCATTACAAAGGTGTCGATATGGTACTCATGCACGTCAGAGACCTTCTGATCCCAGCTGGTTTCGGGGATGACAAGGTCAACATAGCGAATAGCCTCGACCAACATTTTTCTCTGCTCATAGGGGAAATAGCATTTCTTCTGCTTTTCGTTCCAATTGAACTCGTCGCTTGAAACCACAACAATAAGATAGTCGCCCAAAGCCTTGGCTCTTTTGAGAAGGTTGATATGACCGTAGTGCAAAAGGTCAAAGGTTCCGTAGGTTATAACTCGTTTCATTTTATTTCCTCCTGAGTTTCGTTGGTTTCGGTAGGGGTTTTAAGGCGGTGGCGGTTTTTTATGACGACCACTACCCTTATAAGCAATATGACTGCCTCGGTAATGCAGATGGCAATACATATCGATTTGGCATTAAGCAGGTCTGTAAAGTACAAGGCGCCAAGCTGAACGGCGTGCAAAGCAGCGCCGACAACAACCGAGATGTTGGCCCACTTGGCAAGTCCCAACGGTGACAGCACGGGGAAGCCGAAGATATAGGTCGGCAGGCTTATGGCAACGATGGGCAACAAAAGCCTTAAATAGGGTGCGGCACCGGCAAATTCCTCACCGAAAAGCAGAACGCAGAACGGCTCGGCAAATATGAACACACCCGTGCAACCGATAATAATAAGCGGCATAAGGAACACAAGCACCTTTTTGACAAGCTTGTAGTCCTTGTTTTTTACCATATAAGGATACATACTGTCGGCAATGGGTGAAAATGCGCTTCGGGCGGTGGTCATCAGCTTTTCGGCCGACGAATAAAGTCCGACGGTGGGGCCGCTTGGATACAGCGCCTTTATAATGACGGTATTGGTTGCACCGTAAACGCTTGTGGCGATACGTGACCAGAAATAACCGCTTGAACGCTTGAAGGTCTTCCAGATAAATCCGCCCTCGACCTTAGTAAAGCGGACACCGATGCGCTTGTAAACGTCAAAATACGTCCAGACGCAGGCACCGATTGCGCCAAGGGTGTTGAACAACGGAACAACGTAATAGTCCCCGGCATCACGAAGGAATATGAAAATTGCAACGGTGAAAAATGCCTTGACCGAAACAGCCCTGACCGTGATGGCCGACATTTTTTCGATACCACGGTACAAAAAGTCGGGCAAAAGAGCATTTATAAAGGTTGAGGCAAAGTAAAGCATATAAAGCGTTATATCTTCCCTGAGCTTTGGGACAAACAGACAAAGTGCCATAACGACGGCAAATGCGACCACGCCAAGACCCAGCTTGCAGACCGTGACGGCCGACATTATGTGGGACATCTGTTGCTTGTCGTCACGGCAGTTGGCCACATCCTCGGTTGAGGAAAGCAAAAAGCCGAAGTCCAAAAACAACTGCACGTAGACGGCGCAGGCCTGCGCAAAGCCAAGCACACCAAACACAACGGGGCCCAAAACACGGGTCTGATACGGCATGGTTATAAAATTGAACACGTATCCCGAAAAGGTCAGGATATAAAGCATAACCGTGTTTTTAAGAAGGTTACCCTTTTTATTGATCTTAGCCATTTATCTCTTTCAGAATCCTTTCGGCCACAGCTTTGGCGGCGGTGCCGTTTTCGCAATAGCCTATTTCGTTATTAAATGTATTCAAGGCCTCAAAATAAGCCTTTTCGTCAAAATTATTGATGCACTGCAGCAGCTCATCATTGCTTTCGGCCAACGGAAACGGAAGCGATTTTATATCAAAGTAGAAATTACGGTCGGCGGTGTAGCTTGCAATATCGTTAGCAAACAACATCACCCTTTTATTGATAAGGCCTGCGTCAAACATAACGCTTGAGTAGTCCGAAATGACCAAGTCGCAGGCAGGGATAAGCTCGTAAAGGTCGGCATAATCGGTGCCGCTGAAAATTCGGTCGGAATACTTGATAAAATCGGCCTTGTCCGACACGTTGGGGTGCAATCTCATACAAAATGCCCAGCTGTCCCCCGTCTTTTTCTCGAGCGCATCCAAAACGGCCTCGAAATCCATATTATAGCAATCAAGATTGCCGTCGGCACGGAAGGTCGGCGCATACAAGACCACCTTTTTGTCACACGGAATACCGAGCGCCTTTTTGACCTCGACCTGCTTTTGCTCGTCGGTGTTGAAAAGTGCATCCGAACGGGGCGAGCCAACCTCGGCAATCTCTTTATCAAACCAAAACGCTCTTTGGCAAAGGTCGGTGAAGAATTTGCAGCCCGACAAAATTATGTTGGCCATTTTAGAATCGTTTTTGGCACCCGCAACGTAAAATTCATCAAGATGCTCTTGAACATCCTGCTCAATTCGTTTCAAAGCAACGGTGCCGTGCCAGGTCTGAACGTAAAACTGCTTTTTACGTTTTGTGATGCCTGAATTTTTACGGCTATTGTCCACCCAAGCGGCGGCGGTAGCCAACTCCCACAGATATTTCCAGCTGTTATATTCAACCGCTCGGATATTTTCGGGCAATGAATTTTTAAACGGAGCTTTTACACCCCAAACAACATCCAACGAAGGATCGCGTTTCAACAAAGCTTCGGCAATAGCCTTGCCGTTGTCACCGTAGCCCTTGCCGAAATAACTGCAAATTACTACCTTTTTGCGGTTTACGGGGCACACTCTGAAAGCCGTCATCATCGCACGGATGACAAAATGCTTACATTTCATTTTAAATGTATATGGCTTGGCCACAAGTGACAACTCCTTTGAAATCAAACTTTAAGTGTTGCATCATCCTTTTTGACACACTGCATATAAGCGATAGCGTAGCCAAGCATACTGAATGCAACAACCGATATGCCCGACAGATAGTAAAAGAGGCTTGATATGAACATTCCGCCCGCCAAAGCACTCAAGACTATCAGCATCAAAATTCCAACGGTAAACAGAGTTCCGGTGTTTTTAAATCTTAACACGAAAGCATCCTTGGCACAAAGGGCAAAAAACGCTAACAACAGTAAAAATCCGATTATGCCGTTGCCCATAAGTAACTCCATATAGCTATTGTGTATCGAGCGCTTAGCAGGTGCGGCAATAGACATCGAGCTGTCGATCTCGGTAGCCACGGTGTGATAGCTTCGGGGGCCAACACCGATTATGGGGTTCTTCTTAAGCACCTTGAAGCCTTCGCCCCACATTTCAAGACGGCCGTTGGAGATATCGTCCTTGGCACTGATGTCCTCACGGTCGAGCGATGCTATCTCATCCTCGGGGGCATCGCCGTCCTCGGTCGAGCCGTCTGAACCACTGACCAGATGCGATATACCGTACTGCGCATAAGGCAGTACCTTTTTAGCACCCGAAATGCAAAGTGAGCAGGCAACGACCATCAAAACGGCCAAGCACAAAGCGACTGCTTCACGCACAAGTCGTTTTTCGGCAATAAACTCCACCTTAAATTTGCGGATCTTTTTGACCGAGATATACCACACGCCCACAAAGGCAAGGAACAAAAGGATTATCTTGGCCATTCTTGAGTTGGAAAGCACAACATACAACGACTGCAAAACGATATTGGTAATGTGCAGACCCTTGACCCATCTCTTTTTGGTGCTGTTCAGCATATAAATTGCGAAGCAGATAACCATAATAGCGATTGCGGCGGCAAAGTTGGGGTCGACAAAAACGCCCCACAAGCGCATAACGACTGCACCGTCGTCCACACGGACAAAGCCCTGATTGATGGCGCTGGGCTCACCCCAGATGTAATTGGTTTGAGTATATGTGATGTCCAAGAAGTACATCACGAGTGAGGCCAATACTGCAACCATCCAAAGGGCGCCCAATGCACTGCCGATGGCAGTAACGTCACGACGGATACGTTCTTTGGTCATGGTGTTGCCAACGGCATACAGAACAAAGAACTGTATGAACATATTGGCGGCAGCCTTCATGTTGTCAACAAAATCATACGAACGGTAGACAAGTATCGACACGCCCGTTGCGGCAAACAACGCCACAAGTAACCATATATATTTGGTCTTTAAAACGTTTCTGAAGAAAAGAACGTCCCAAAGGAATATGGCGCCTGCTCCCAAAATGGCCAGAATGTTGAACGCGCCGTGCAAAAACAGCGGCTGTGTTGCCACAATAACCTGACGGGCAAGTGCATAAAGTAAAACGCATATAATATATACAAGACGCACGTTGTAAAAAGCGCTTTGGTTTTTAAGAAGCTTAATCATAAGATCCCCCTGAAATCATCCTTTGAGTTTTTTGACCAACGGCAGAACCTTTTGCTGTGCAAAGTTTACCATTGCACAAATGCGGACGATACTGCCAACCTTTTGATTTTTCATTAGCTTGGTCAAGGTGGTGAAAATCCTGCCCTTGGGCTCAAAATCCTTCAACACCCTTTGGGTAACCTCGTCGTTCAGCATTTCAAAAGCCAATCGCTTCTGCTCTTTTCGACTTAAATCGGCAGATTTCGAGCGATTTCGTGTTACGGCTGATATGTAGTGCTTGACGTAGCCCTTGAGTATCTGCTGAAGGTACTCACCGCAATAGGCGTTATGCTCACGGAGGAAATTTTCCTCCAAAGCGAACTTGCGCTTGGCAAGCTCAAAAAACTGTGGGTTGTAGCTGCTGGCCAGGGTGACGTGGGTCGGCTTGCGGTAGAAGTAAAAATCCTCACCGATAGAACGCACGGCTTCGGCCGAGCCGAACACCTCGATATTATAAAGGAAGTCCTCAATCAGCTTGGTCTTTTCAAAGCGGGTGGGCAGGCCTTGAATAAACTCCCTGCGGTAGGCCTTGTTGCAGGCGTAGTTGAACACACGTGCATCCGAAAGCCTGCGGAACATTTCAGCCATTTCGGCTTTTGAGCCGGCATAAAAGCCTTCGGGTACAATGCTCTCGGTTCTGACCGTGACACCCTTTTTGTTTTCATAGCAAAGGCGCATTCCGTAAACAAGGATATCGGGGCTGTCCTGCAGTTCCTCGGCGCATCGCTCCAAGGTCTTGGGGTCGATGGTGTCGTCAGAATCGGCAAACAGAATATAATCTCCCTTCGCCGCCTCAAGGCCTGTGTTTCGTGCAAAGCCCAAGCCCTCATTTTGGGGCTTGTGAATAACACGAACACGGCTATCGCTTTTGGCGTAGCCGTCGCACATCTCGGGACAGTTATCGGGAGATTTGTCATCAACTAATATAATTTCAAAATCGGTATAGGTCTGGTTTAAAAGTGATGCAACACATTCGTCAAGGTATTTCTCAACGCCGTATACCGGAACAACAACCGAAAATCGCATACATCAAATTCCTTTATACTTTTTAAGACCCATTATACCCCAACGAATGAGGTTGACAGTGCTCTTGAAAACACCGAGCTTTAAATAATCACGGTAGAAGCGGTACTGCTTTTTGATAAGCTTTTTCTTGTTGCCGGTGGTGGAGTTGGCCAACACACGGTAGCGTGCAAGCAGCTTTTGGTTGCCGTAGGCCTTGTCCTCAAGCTTTACGATATCAAGCCAGAAGGCATAGTCATCACGAAGGCTCTTTAATTCCTCACGGAGATAGACCTTGCCGTGTCTTTCTATATTGTAAAGACCGCTCAGGCATCCGATGTAGTTGGTCACCATCATATCCTTGGTGGTTATCTCGGGACGGCAGATAACGGGATTCAAAATCTCGTTGCCGTTTTCGTCGATACATTTATAAGAGCAATATACGCAGACGGCGTCCTTTTCGGTCATAAATGCGATCTGCTCCTGCAAAAAGGAGGGCTCCCAAAGGTCGTCGGCATCCAAGAGGGCGATATATTGACCCTCTGCATTACGGATACCGTTGTTACGGGCAGCCGCCGAGCCGGCATTCTCCTGCTGTAAAAACTTGATACGCTCGTCCTTTTCCATATAAGAGCGCACCACCTCGGCTGAGTTATCCTTCGAGCCGTCGTCAATGATGATCATTTCCCAATCCTTATAGGTCTGGGCCAAAACCGAGTCTATGGTCTCGGAAATATATTTTGCGCCGTTGTAGCACGGTGTGATGATGGATACAAGTCCTGCAGTCATTATAATGCTCCTTTATTTTTCGGGGGTGTCGGAGTTTTCCTGACGGATCTCCTCTAATATCTCTTGCTTCAAATTCTCGTTTTCCTTTGCGACATCAATGCCCTCGGTGCTGTCCTTGCTGAACATAATCTTAACGGTAAGAATGATCAGCTTGATATCCAGCAGTAACGAATAGTTTTCGATATACATCATATCAAGACGAAGCTTGTCGTAAGGACTGGTGTTATATTTACCGTAGACCTGAGCATAGCCGGTAAGACCGCCCTTGACCTTCATACGGTAAACGAACTCGGGCATATCCTTGCAAAATTCATCAACAAAGGCCTGACGCTCGGGACGGGGGCCAACGACCGACATATCGCCCTTTAAGATATTGAGAACCTGGGGCAGCTCGTCAAGACGGGTGGCACGGATAAACTTGCCGACCTTGGTGATTCTTGGGTCGTTTTCGGTGGCAAGCACAACACCCGAATACTTTTCGGCATCGGTTATCATACTGCGGAATTTGAGTATCTCAAACTCACGTCCGTTCAAGGTCAAGCGCTTTTGCTTGTAGAAAACGGGGCCACGGTCCTCAATCTTGATAGCCAAAGCAACCAACAGCATTATGGGTGAAGCAACTATGGTTACGATAAGGCTCAAAACGATATCCATCAAACGCTTCCAGAAGCGCTGTGCCAACGAAATGCCAACACCCTTTAATCTTAACAGCGGGGTATCGAACAGTCGGACGTCCTTACCGCCACGAACAATGATATCCGAGATTTTTGGGACGGCATACATACGGATCTGATTCTTATAGCAGAACTTCAATATGTCGTTTCTTCTCTGCGGAGGAAGGTCGTTGATGACAACGGCGTCGTACTTGACGATCTCCTCACAGATCTTGTCAAAATCCTCATCGGCAGGGATAAGCTTGGTGATATTATACTTATCACGGCGGGCATCCATCTTGATTTTAAGACCGACGGCATTGTCGGTGCCGTAGATCAGCACAAGGTTGTGCGGCGCATAAAGCGAATGGTATATCCTTGAATAGATAAATATAAGGAAGATGGCCACCACAAGCTGAACACCCGTAAGACCAAGCATGGGAAGCGGCGGTATCATCTTGTTTGCGATAAGGCAAAGCTGGAAATAGGTTATGAAGTTGACCATCAAAAGCGCAAGTCCCTGACCCATTCCGATATCGAGTGAACGCAGATGACCGAACTTAAAGCAGTCAAGGTTGGTGAACACAAGTATCAGAAGCAAGGCATAGACACCTGCGAGCACGTACTTACCGTTATAGTGGAAATCGGGGAACGGACCGCCCTCGACACCGTAATATCTACGCCACATAAAGTAGTAGAGCACCGAAAGAACGATGACCTCAAATATACATTCAATACTACGCACAAGGCTTTTTGCATCTTCACGTCTTGTTTTAATGCTTTTCAAGATTTTTACACATCCTTACAATTACGCTAACCGAGATTATACACGGTTAGTTTGACCAAACAATGCTCGGGTTAACCGATAGCTTACAGCGTTCGGGCACAATCTTCCAAATTACGCAATAAGCTATTATGGATTATAGCACAGTTGGTTCCATAAATCAACCTATTTGCCGAAATTACGATAGTTGAAATGATTTTACTAAATGTAACTTGACATATTTTGATGATGTTGGGTAACATTTTTTCGATATTGTCCAAACCGCCGTCAAAAAAAGGCAAAAAGAAACCCCACCGTCAGTGAAAAAGACGGTGGGGTTGGCGTTAACGGACAAAGCCTTTCAGGCGCCCTTCGTTTTTTACAGCCTCAAAAAAGTCCTGCCGAAGCTCGGGCATAGCTTGTCGGTTCAGGTCGTAAAAGGTCGAAAACACCTCGTAAAATTCCCGTGGGAAGTTCAGCTTGTACCACGCAAGCCTAACAGCGTTCATGGTATAGGTAACGGCATGGGCCTTGGGGAACAGATACATAATCCTGCTCAGTGAATCTATGTACTGCTCGGGGACTTTTTTCTCACGCATAAGCAGTTGAAGCTCATACGAGCGCTCGTCAAAGCGTGCAAAGCGACCCTTCCTTGTGTATTCGGCTATAATGAAGGCGTTTTTGCGGTCAAGACCGTATTCCATCAGCTGCAGCATTACCGTATCACGGGTCGAAGCAAGCTGATTTAAGGAACAGCCTTTTTCAAACAGCTTTTCGCCGTTGCCGTTCCAGATGCCGGTTCCGTGGGCAAGACCGCAGATCGCAACAAGGTCACTGAGGGCTTTGGGCTGGGTCTTTAGCAAAAGCTTTCGCATAAAATCACCTTCAAACTCGCAGATACCCCTTGTGTTGCCCTTCGAGAACAGCTCGTATATCCGTTGGTCGCTCCAATCGACCTCGGTCATCGGTGTTTTGGTGGCAAGCTCTAAATTTCTGAGCAGGTCGGGTACAGAATGTCCCAATATGTCGAGCTTCAGAAGTGAATCCTGCAGGTGGTGGAAATCAATGTGGGACACCTTTGCTATGGGGGACAGCTCGCTGTCGGGTCGGGTCGGAGTGAAATCCTCGGGCTCAAAGCCCTTTGGCAAAATGAATACACCGCCGGGATGACAGCCTTCGCCACGCTTGGTTCCGCTTATTGAGTTTTTGGCATATTCCCGCATATCGTCGGACAGACGTTCGCCTGTTTTGGCCTCGTAAAGGATGATATATTCCTCGGCTATATGCTCGAGCATTTTAAAAACCGTTCCGCAACGGACAAGTCGATCCTCACCAAACGTATCGACCAAAAAGCGCTCCACGGCTTTTTCCTGCGACAAGGGATAGGTCAGGTCAATATCGGGCAGCTTACTGCCGTCATGACCCATAAAGACTTCATACGGCAGGTTGTGTCCGTCGGATTTCATGGTTGCTTTGCACACGGGGCAGGCCTGCTTCGGCAGGTCAAAGCCGTCGGCGGCGGCCACCGAGAAGTCGGTGTGGTGACAGTACGGACAGTAATAATGCGGCGGCAACGGGTTCTGGTCGGTGATGCCCAACAAAAACGCCACCAACGACGACCCAACCGAGCCACGGTTGCCCACGTAAAAGCCTTTTTGGTTCATGAACGTGGCCAACTGCCAATATATCAGATAAATATTCGCAGAGCCGTTGTCGTGAATGAGTGCAAGCTCGGTTTCAAGCCGCTTTGAAACCTCCTCGGGCGGCTCCTTACCGTATATTTCGGCCGCTTTTGAGCGTGCGATTTTGGCGATCGCTTCAAAGGCGTTTTCATCTTTGGGCAGATAAAGTCCCTGTTTTATCGGCTTGACCTCGTCTATAAACGACGCAAGTAATAGAGGGTTATCGACCGCCACTCGTTTTGCATTGGCTTCTCCGAGAAACGAGAAAAAGCCCTGCATTAAAGAGGGTGAACCGATGCTTTGCCGAGCCTCATCTTGAGACTATATTGAAAACCCTTGTAAATAAAGGATTTTACACAATTAGTTTACAAAATACCACTTGAAATCCCACCATTTGCATGTTATCATAATATCAATAAAGGGGGATTTAATATGGCAAAATATACTGGTGTAACACAAAACCCTGATGGGTCTTGGACTTATAGAATTAAAATCAAATTGCCTGATGGGAGTGTAAAAGATACTCGCATCAAAAAGGATGCTCGTGGCAATCCTTTTTTAACTGCAAGACAGGCTTTTGATGCAAAGAAAGAACACGAAACGAGAATAAGAACAAACCCAGAAGAAAACATACCAAAGAGCAAGGTAGTAACATTGCAAGATGTATATGATAATTATCTTGAAACCACCGCAAAGAAAAGAGCACCCGCCACTCTTAAAAAACAAGACAGTATGTGGCGAAATCATATTGCACCTGAATTTGCAGACCGTGATATTAACTCTATAACCATTATAGAACTCGATACATTTCTTGTCAATCTTTATAAGGTAAAGTCCTATAAGTACACCGAGGGATTTTTGAAATTCTTCTATCTGCTTTTTGGTCATGCAGACCGTATGGAAGTTTTAGACCCCAACAGATACTTGCGAATGTTTGTAACCAAAGGCAAAAGACTTACAATGCCACCAATGACACAAGCAGATTTTGAAGAATCAGAAGAGGGTGCTACCGTTTATGATGACGGTCAGCTGCAGATAATGGAAAACATTTTCAAGAGTGAAGATGGCAATTTGCTTACTGCTTTCTATCTTGGTTTGTATTGCGGTTTGCGAGTTAGCGAATGTTTTGCTCTGCGGTGGGAAAACATAAACTGGGAAAATCATTCTATAACTGTCAATCGGCAACTGCATTATGAAAATGGTGTTTGGAAACTTTGTGCAGTTAAGACATTAACAAGTGTTAGGCAGGTTTTAATGCCTGCATTTTTGCAAGATTATCTTGATGATTATTTCCAAAAACAAAGAGAACAACAAAGTCAACTTGGAAAGGGTTATCGTAACACGGAACGAGTGTATGATGATGTTCGTGGCGAATGGCTCACAGGTGCGGATTTTGTCAATCGCAAAAGCAACGGCGAAATGCTGACAAACAACTCTTTGAAATACTGGTCTAAACGAATTATGGAACTTGCAAAGATTGATTTTAAGTTTCATAACTTGCGACACACCTATGCGACCACTTGTGCAATAAACAATGTTAATCTTCAAATGTTAATGTCAATGATGGGACACAAGAAAATAGATACCACTAAAACATACTATATCAATACTGACAATGAACCTTTAAGAAAAAGGACGTTCAAAATCATTGATAATATGTACACATATCAAACTGCACCTATGCCGTTAGATGAACCACCTAAGGACTATGTAGAAACCATAGATAGCAAAGGAAGGAAAACACGATATATAAAAAGATAAAACAAAGGTGGATCATCACGTGATGATCCACCTTTGTTGTTATGCAGTTTCCTGTGCTTCTTTTAATTCATCCATATATGAGGTTATGTCATTGAACATATCGGTTGCATCTGTTTCTTCTTTGCCCATAAGTTTCACATATTCAGGCACAGGGTTTTCAAATTCACATTTGAGTTCAGCACGTTGAATATATGACCCATCGTGTTTGAAGCCACAAAGGAACGGCACTCCCTTTTCTTCGTTTTGCTCCTGATATTCGCGAACATAATCCTTGTCAATGTCAATAAGCAAGGAAATACGGCGAAAGAATTGCCACCTTTGTTCCTTTGTACCCTCAAACCATAACAAAGGGTCTTTGGTGCTTGTGATGATTATGAGTTTACCCATAAATGTTTTGTTGGTGTATCTGCTTTTGCTACTACTTGCATAGTGAGGGTCTAACATTTTTAGAGTGTCGCTCAAACTTTCTGCTTTTCCTGTCATCTCATCTACATCTCGATAGTCATCCAAGATGAAAATATCCTCGCCCATATAGTCTTGCATTATATCGTTGCTTGCACTACTACGAGCAAAATCTCGATAACCTTTTTTCTCGCATAGCATTTTTGCATAGAGTTCTGCATAGGTACTCTTACCGGAACCGCTATCTCCGTGTATGAAAATAATCTTCATATTTCGCTTTCCTTTCGTTGACATTCTACATTGTTGTTTCCATATTTGCTCAACGGTTTTGTCGGCAGTCAAAATTGCTCTCAAAAGTTCCTTATTGTTACATACTTTTTTCAAGTCTTTGATTTTCTTGTTTGCCTGAGCATAAGTGATTATCTCTTGCATAAAGTCAAAAACAATTTTGTCTGCTTCATTAACTAAAGAATGATTTTTTTGGTCTTCTTCAATCGCTTGTTTTAAGTCAAAATTGCTGACAACTTCATCATCCTTATATTGATACTTTTCGGGAACATTGCGGTGGGTAAGGTATAAAAGCATATCTGCCTTGCGGCCGTGAACCTTACCAACATACTGGGGTTCATCTTTGAACCATCTTGCCACATCCTTGAATGTTGCACTACCTTGTCCAAAGTTTAAATACAAATGAATATGTGGTTTTTTGAGAGTTCCTTCCTTGTGTTCAGGGTTCTTCTCTTCGTCTTTTTTGGTATATACATCTTTATCGTGAATGATGTATGCCCATTCCTTAATTGTTCGGTGCTTATCAATAATTTCTTGCATTTCTTCTAATGAAACTTTTAAGTGTTTAATTTGTTGTGAATATTCACAATGTTTTGCCATAACGGTGGTCTCCTTTCAGAATTTGAATTTAAAAATTCTGAATACGGACAAAACAAAAGACCTAACAGTTTCCCGTTAGGTCTAAATTAGCACCGATTAAAAGTAGAAATAACGGAAAACGGAAAGCAATAGTAACACTATTGTTCCTTTGTTCTGTCACCCGTTTTTTTCTACTACTTACTGCTGGAATGTCAGCTATCTATCGTCGTTCACAGTCAGTCGCCGCTTCATCTTTGGAGCATCAATCTCTTGCGAGACAATTTCGTCAAAGGGTGGGTCTGCTCATTTGTCGCTCCCCACTGGCGATACGGTATCATTATTCAGTTGTCGCTCCCTATCAGTGAGAGCATTATTAGTATAGCACATTTTTTGTTAAAAGTCAAGTATTTCACCCTTGATTTTACCCTTTTTACCCTTTTTTTACACGGCGTTGGACAAGCCCTCCAACGCCGTGTTTTCCTTTGCTTATAATGGTTCTTGTGCTTTTTACCCTTTTACCCTTTCAATCATAATTCTTACATTTTTTGAAACTCATTTGCTTTTGCACGGAAATATGTTATAATAAACTTAACGATAAACTTAAATTTGAAACAGAGTGTTTATTATGGAATTTAATGAAAAACTACAAGAACTGCGAAAACATAAAGGACTTACCCAAGAAGAACTTGCAGAGTCGCTTTATGTGTCCCGAACTGCAATTTCAAAATGGGAGTCTGGCAGAGGATATCCCAATATAGATTCCCTGAAAATAATAGCAAGTTTTTTTGGGGTAACGATTGATGAACTGCTATCGGGGGATGAATTGCTGACCATAGCAGAGGAAGATACCAAGCAAAAAGAAAAACATTTTCGTGATTTGGTATTTGGGTTGCTCGATTGCAGTATCGCAATGTTCTTTTTTCTGCCGTTCTTTGGACAGACAGTAGATGGAATATTGCAGGAAGTGTCCCTTTTAGCCCTTAACGAAATTGCACTCTATTTGAGGACTGCTTATTTTGTTGTTGTAATTGGAATTATACTTTGGGGAGTTTTGACTCTTGCTCTACAAAACTGCCATCAAGTATTTTGGGTGAGAAACAAAAGCAAAGTGTCGTTAATGTTAAATACAATCGGTACACTTCTCTTTATCATCAGTTCGCAACCGTATGCTGCCATCTTTCTATTTATGTTCTTGGCAATAAAGGTGTTAATGCTTATTAAATGGCAATGATACGAAAAGCATCATCGTTGTGACACTCCGTTTCTTGTGGTTGTTCGTGTCTTCTCTTAAAATGTTTTTAGGCGAGAGCCAAATACAAAATAGAGAGGTTTAACAAAATGAAAAAAGAACACAGAAGAAACTTGTTATTTGCAATATGTCTGCTTGTGGCATTTTTGTTATGGACATTGGCAATCCAACTTATTGATGTGCAGGCAATCGGACCGAGAAAATCGACCATTGGATTTGCAATGCTTAACCAGTTCGTGCATAACCTTACAGGTGCGAATATGACTCTATATACTATCACGGATTGGCTGGGTCTGGTGCCACTTATGTTTGCGATGGGATTTGGCATCCTCGGACTTTGTGAGTGGATTAAGAGAAAGCACATTCTGCGAGTTGATTACAGTATTCTTGTTCTTGGTGGGTTTTATATTATCGTGATGGTGGCATATATCTTCTTTGAAAAGTTTGTTGTGAATTACAGACCAATACTTATTAACGGATATTTAGAAGCATCTTATCCATCTTCAACAACAATGCTCGTAATGTGTGTGATGCCGACTGCTATAATGCAGTTTAATGCTCGTATCAAGAACGGTATTCTCAAACGATGGGTTTCTTCTGCGATTACCATATTTATTGCCTTTATGGTAATTGGTAGATTAGTTTCGGGTGTGCATTGGTTTACTGATATCGTTGGTGGTGCTTTGTTCAGTACGGGACTTGTGCTGATGTATCGTGCTATTATCAGTTGGGAAGTTAAATAAACTTTAATTTGTAGGTGAACAAATGACAAAGCATATCGCAAATATACTCACAGGTTGCCGTATTCTCGGCAGTGTTTTATTGCTGTTCTTACCCGTGTCTTCATCATCATTTTATATCACATATCTCCTCTGTGGTTTTAGTGATATGACAGATGGTGCTATTGCAAGGAAAACAAATAGTGTCAGTGACTTCGGGTCTAAAATTGATACTGTTGCTGACCTTGTGTTTATAGCAGTATGTTTTATTAAATTTTTGCCAACAATTCATATTCCTTCTTGGTTATGGATATGGGGTAGCATAATCGCAATTATCAAAATTGGTAATATCGTATGGGGATATATTTCTAATAAACAGTTTATATCTCCACATACAATTATGAACAAAACGACAGGACTACTGCTATTCATAATGCCTTTGATAATATCCTTCGTGGAGTTGAAATACATCGCCATAGTTGTATGTTCTATCGCAACATTTTCGGCAATTCAAGAATGGTCTTATATCGCAAGAAAATATGAACACAAATAATGCAATATGTCGAATAGAACAAAAGATGTGAGAGTTCATTCTCTCACATCTTTTGTTGTTGTTCATTGATTTCCTGTTGTAACGTTTCATACAATGCTTGTATATCAAGTTCAACTGCATTTCTTTTTTGCTCTAAATCGTAAAGTGTCTCGTTCATATTGTGTCGCTCCTTTCCGTTTTCTTCACAATAAATATGATTGATATTTCTTGTGAATAGCGGTCTGCAAGACCTTACTGATTTAGTATAAATCGTAGTAAGTCATATTTCTGCGAAATAAAATCTGTTTTTCCATACTGATTTTGTAGAGCAGAGATATGACCGCACGAAAAGAAGATGCTGTCGATCTAACGACAGCATCTTCTTACAGTAAGGTTAAACGGCAGCACTTTCCTTTCGTGTGTGTTGCCGTTCCTTTGCTCTCGTATATTAGAGCAAAGGGGGATTTTGTGATGAGCAATTATGCCATAATGCGATTTGCAAAATACAAGGTGGGTTCGGTTGCGAATATAGAGCGACACCAAAAACACAGGGAGCGACTACGAAACAGAAAACACCCTGAACGAGAAAACGAAAACCACACTTGGCAAAGGGGTGAGCGAACAATGGCACGAACCATTAAAAAGGCAATCAAAGAGCAAAAGCGAACAACCGGCAAGAAAGTTCGTAAAGATGCGAATGTGCTTTGTGAGTTGGTTTTGACTTTCTCGCCTGAAATGGAAGATAAAATCAAATTGCCTGAATGGGTAAAAGCAAACTTTGCTTGGGTTCGTGATACCTTTGGAAAAGGTAAAATGATACGAGCAGATTTGAATAGAGATGAAACTACAACCCACTTGCATTGCTTTGTGATAATGACAGATGAGCAAGGCAAGTTCAATTCATCAAGGTTTTTCAATAAGAAAAGTCAGGTCATTGCATTACAGGACAGTTATGCGGCTGCAATGGCACCGTTTGGTCTTGTTCGTGGCGAAAGCAAAGAGCAGACGGGAGCAAGACACCAAACACTCGATGAATGGCACAAAGCAGAGAGTGAAAGGCTTGAAAAGGAACTTGTTGAAATGGCAAACAATGTTTTAGCAGATGAAAAGGAAATTGCACCGCAATCCTTTGAAAGTGATATTTATGATAATTTGAGGTAGTGTGCCGTATGAATGATTTTGAAAAAGAGTGCAAACGGTGTAATGTTGAGAAATGGAAAAAGGCACTCCGTATTGCAGAAATACGGAAAGAAACTAACTGTTCCTATGAACAGGCAGAGCAGATTTATAACAAGGAACAGAGAAAAAACATTTGAAATCCCACTCTAAATCCCACTATGATTTATTTTATGTTTTTTACATATATTTTAGTCACACCGAAAATCCCACCATCACATAAAAAACAGGCACGGAACGAAATCCGTGCCTGTTTGCTTAAACACTTAAAAACCCTTGTTTTATGCGGTTTTTCGCTTATTTGAAATAGCGGTTGAGGAGTCCTTCAAATGCCTTGCCATGTCGAGC
>JAZQCY010000031.1:0-44910 GCA_045546555.1 Acutalibacteraceae bacterium
GAAAAAGCCCACGGTAACACTGACGTGTACCGTGGGCTTTTGACGCATTAGACCGCAAAAAGTCGCTGTTTTGGGCGAATTATCCCTAACCGCAACTCCCTAAGTTTTCTTCGGAGTGTTTGCTTTTATTTTCTCATATCCGACGGAGCCATACCAAACCGCTTTTTAAAAAGGCGGCTGAAATAAAGCGCATCCTGAAAGCCGACGTTTTCCGCAACCTCTGACACGGACAAAGCGGTGGACCGCAAGAGCTCGCAAGCCTGCTCAAGTCGGAATTTTTGCTGATAACGGTAGGGTGATATGCCGATCACCTCGGTGAAAAGGTGGGTGAATCGGCTTCGGCTGAAGCCGCAACGCTCGGCACATTTGTCAAGGTCGATTTCCTCCGAGTAATGCGAGCTGATAAACTCGGCCTCGGCAAGAATAAGCCTTGCACCAATGTTTTGAGGTGCTTTGGTTCGGGGTGATAAAAGGGCAATCAACCGCAGGAGATTGCCTATAGCGGTCATTTCATCGCCACGTCGGTAACACCTAATAAGTGCCTCAAAAATGCGTTTGACTTCGCCTGTGGTGTTGAATATTGCCGCAGAGCGTTCAAAACCCGCTTTTTTCAAAACCTCGTCGGCAACCATTCCGCAAAAATGAACATACAAATGCTCCTCATAAGGTTGATTTTCATCAACCGAAACGGTATAGCATTGGGTGTCGTTCGGACGGTAAAACAGCCCGTCACCCACCTTCAGATGATATTCCTTGCCGTCTATTTCGGCGATAAGACTGCCGCTTGTGACCAACAAAAAATGACAGTCCACACGGCCGTCGGGGCGGTAGAACCTTGTGGTACGGGGCTTTTCGGTATATCTCATATAGCTTATACCGCAGCTGTTAAAATGCAGGTATTCGTCTGATGTAAAATTAGTAAGGTCTCGGTATCTTCCGTCAAAAACAGATATCATAAAAGCACTTCCTTTCAGCGTGCGAAGCACATTTAGCTGCCGAAGGCAATTTAGCTGAGCTTCTGCTCAATTTAGCTCGCCGTCAGGCGAATTTAGCTTTATTATACTGCATTGTGCAAACAAAAGCAACTACTTTAGCCGTTTTGTCCATATTTTAACCGTTATGACTATTCACTTTTTGAAATTTAGGTGGTATAGTAGCCTCAAACAAAAGCTTCTGAAAGGAACGGTTTTATGAAAAAATTTGCTTTTATCGGTGCAGGCAGTCTGCAATTCACATCCACCTGCGTTAAGGACCTTTTGCACTTTGACGCTTTCCGCCCATGCGAAATTCGTTTGATGGATACCAACGAGGAACATCTTAAAATGATTACCAAGGTTGTTGAACGTACCGTTAAAGAAATGGACTGTCCCGAGTGCGTTATTATCCCCACCACCGACCGTGCCGAGGCTCTTAAAGATGCCGACGGCGTTCTGGTTACCGTTTTCAACGGTGATGTTGATGTATGGCGTCACGAGATCGAGATTCCTATGAAATACGGCGTTGATGTCAACGTGGGCGACACCCGCAACGTTGCAGGTATCTTCCGTGCGCTTCGTAACATTCCGCTGATGCTTGACATCTGTAATGATATGGAAAAATACTGTCCCAAGGCGGTAATGCTCAACTACACCAACCCCATGCCTATGCTTTGCTGTGCTATGCACAAATACACCAACATTGAGGTTATGGGTCTTTGCCACAGTGTTCAGGGCACCATCCGTATGCTGGCACAATGGCTTGACATCCCTCACGAGGAGATCGTTTACACCTGCGAGGGTATCAACCACATTTCGTTCTATACCAAGCTGGAGCATAACGGTGAGGATCTTTATCCCAGGCTTCGCAAACTCATAACCGAAAACGAAGAGGTCTATAACCGTGAGCAGGTCAGAAACGAGATGTTCTTAAAATTGGGCTACTATGTCACCGAATCGAGCGGACACGCCTCCGAATACAATCAGTGGTTCAGAAAGCGCCCCGACCTTATTGAAAAATACTGCACCCACGGTACTAACTGGAACCCGGGTCTGCACCGATTCTCCCTTGACCTTCGTTTAAAGCGCAAGGCCGACGGTGTGAAGCAGTATGAGGAGTGGCTCGAAAAACCGTTCAACAAGGAAAAGAGCTATGAGTATGCGGGAGAGATATTCAACGCACGACTTGGCGACGGCAAGCCGTTTATCTTTAACGGTAACGTTATAAACCACGGTTCTATCCCCAATCTGCCCAAGGACTGCTGTGTTGAGGTGCCCGTTGTGGTCGACCGTATGGGCTTTAAGCCGACAGTTGTACCCGAGCTGCCCCGCCATCTTGCCACCCTTATCAGCACCACCGCACAGATCGAGACCATGGTGGTCGAGGCCGCAATGACCAAGAACAAGGACCTTGTTTATCAGGCCGTTTACCTTGATCCGCTGTCCTCCGCCGTCTGCTCTCTTGAGGAGATTCGTCAGATGTGCGACGAGCTGTTTGAGGTAAACAAGGACTACCTTGGCGATTATAAATAATAGAACACAAAACAAAAATAAAATATCACATAATAAAAAAGCACCCTGCTAAGGCTATGACCTCGGCAGGGAGTTTTTTGTTATTTGGCTTTGCTTGATGTTGCGGCGGTTAGCTTGGCAATGTTTATGAAAATCAAAGCCGCCGCAAGTGCATTCAATATGTAATACTGCTCGACAATTCCCGTGACAATCAAGCCGATACCTGCCAAAAGGCATAGGGTAAATTCAAAAACAGGTGAACGCTTTTTGACATTTATAAAGAATATTACAAGTACCGCTATGGAGATCAAGGTGATGGCAATCAGCCACAAAAGAAACTCGACCGTGTGGTCAAAGCCAAACTCATCAATAAAGGTCGGCACTGCTAAAAGATACGCACATACGAGCGAACCGACCGTTGAAGCAATATTCAGTCCATAAAACCGACCCTTTTGCATCAGCCAGACCCCAACAATGGCAGGAATCAGTGTCAAAACAATAAAACCTACGTGCAAATATGTGATAAACATAAACGAACCTCCAAGTAATTTGCTTTTTTATTTTATCACACAAGCTTAAATTTTTCAATTTCAATATATATTTCGGCAAAACAGCACATAATAACCTTGTTACCAAAATATTTAAGGAGCGTTTTTATGAAAAGATTGTTTTGTTTAATACTTGCGTTATGCATGTGTCTGCCGCTTGCGGCCTGCGGCCGTAAGGAGGAGCAGGGCGGTGAGATTTCAGTGTTCTACTTCACCTATAGCGATGCCTATATCTCAAGCGTCCGCACCGCTTTGGACAAGGCGTTAAAGGATGCAGGACTGAAGTTCAACGATTACGATGCCAACGGAAATCAGTCGTCACAGACCGAGCAGATCGACGTTGCCATTTCAAAGGGCTCGCAGGCCTTGGTGGTCAATGTTGTCGATACCGGCTCAAATGATGCGGCTCTGACCATCATCGACAAGGCCCGCACGGCCAACATCCCCGTTATTTTCTTCAACCGTTCGGTCGAGGAGGCGGTCGTAAAATCCTACAGCAAGTGCGTTTTTGTGGGTACCGATTATGAAATGGCAGGCCACATGCAGGGGCAGGTCATCGGTGATTACCTTGTAAAGAATTTCGACACCGTTGACCTGAACAAGGACGGCAAGATAAGCTACGTTATGTTCAAGGGTCAGGAGGGCAATATGGAGGCAATAGCCAGAACCAAGTTTGCCGTTGAGGATGCCAACAAAATTTTGACCGAGGCAGGCAAGCCCAAGCTGCAGTTTTACGATTCGGCAAACTCCAACCAATACCTTGTAGACCAGGACGGTCTGTGGTCATCGGCGGCCGCCAATAACTATATGGGAACCATTCTTGCCAAGTACAGCGAGGCCAACAAAAATATGGTCGAGCTTGTTATTGCCAACAATGACGAAATGGCTATGGGCGCTTTGTCGGCATTGCAGTCGGCAGGCTACAACAATAAAGGCACCAAAACAATACCCGTTTTCGGTGTTGATGCAACACCTGCCGCACAAACCGCTATTGCCAACGGCTCTATGACGGGCACCATTAAGCAGGATGCTGAGGGTATGGCCAAAGTCATTGCTTCGATAGTTGATAATTTCAGAAACGACCGCAAGCCGCTTGACGGCATTGACGAAAAAACAACGGTCGGCGGTTGGCGTGTCAATATTCCGTATTCGGCCTACACGAAAGAGTGACAAATAATGCTTCAGAAAAAAAGCGCTCCGCCGTTATTGAAAATGGTGGAGATCGAAAAGACCTTCCCCGGTGTCAGGGCATTGGACAAGGTGTCGTTGACCGTTGAGAGCGGCACAGTGCACGCACTTATGGGCGAAAACGGAGCAGGTAAGTCCACCTTGATGAAGTGCCTTTTCGGTGTTTACAAAAAGGACGGCGGACGTGTTTTGCTCGAAGGAAAAGAGATTTCCTTCAAAAGCTCCAAGGAGGCACTTCTGAACGGTGTTGCGATGGTTCATCAGGAGTTGAACCAGGCGCTCAAATTGACCGTTATGGACAATATGTGGCTTGGGCGGTTCCCGTATGTGTCAAAATTTGTGCCGTTGACCTCGGAGCGTAAGATGTATTCCGCTACCAAAAGAATTTTTGACGACCTTGGCATAACGGTCGACCCAAAGGCTAAAATGAGCACGCTTTCGGTATCACAACGTCAGATGGTCGAGATAGCCAAGGCGGTGTCGTATAACTCAAAGGTCATTGTTTTTGACGAGCCGACCTCGTCACTTAATGACCGAGAAGCCGAGGTGCTTTTCCGCATTATCGATATGCTCAAAAAAAGAGGGTGCGGTATCATTTACATCTCGCACAAGATGGAGGAAATACTGCGTATTTCTGACTTTGTTACCGTTATGCGTGACGGCACTCATGTGGCAACTAAGCCGGCAAAAGAGCTTTCGATGGACGAGATAATCCGACTTATGGTCGGTCGTGAGCTGACCCAACGCTACCCTCATAAGGAACACAAAATAGGGGATGTGATGCTCACGGTCGAGGGGCTTTCAAGCACCTATAATCACTTGAACGACATTTCATTCGAGGTTCGCCGTGGCGAAATTGTCGGTATAGCAGGACTTGACGGCTCGGGTCGTACCGAGCTGTTGGAAAATCTGTTTGGTTTGTCGACAAGAAAAAGCGGTAATATCACGCTTGACGGCAGGCTTATCCGAAACCGCAACCCCAGAGAGGCTATAAAAAACGGTTTTGCACTGCTTACAGAGGAGCGTAGAGCCACCGGCATTTTCGGCATACTCAATATCCGTGAAAACACGGTGGTATCAAGCCTTAAAAAGCACCTTTTCGGGTTCCTCTTTTCAAAGCGCAAGGCCCGTCACAGCACCGACAACTGTATACGCTCATTAAGGGTCAAGACCCCCTCTCAGGAGACCAAGATCCGAAGCCTTTCGGGCGGAAATCAGCAAAAGGTCATTTTAGGGCGCTGGCTTTTGACCAGGCCTCAGGTGCTTTTGCTCGACGAACCGACCCGTGGTATCGATGTCGGTGCAAAATACGAGATATATCAGCTTATTTTAAACCTTGCCGCCGAGGGTAAGGCGGTTTTGATGGTTTCGTCCGAAATGCCCGAGCTTTTAGGCCTTTCGGACAGAATATTGGTGATGTCGGGCGGAAGGCTTGCGGGTGAGGTCGTAACGGCCGAAACCTCGCAGGAGGAAATAATGACGCTGGCCACCAAATATGTGTAAGGAGCGACCCTATGGGTGAAAATAAATCTTTAAACGGCGGGCTTTGGAGCCGCTTTGCCGAGTTCAAACGGCTGTCGGGCAAGGACAAACGGCGCATGGTGTCCGACCTTGTTTTCAACAATGCAATGTTCATAATAATCGCCGTGGCGATAGTTTTTATCGCCGTCCGTGTGCCGGAGTTTCTGTCACTGTCGTCTATTGTCAACATTGTGTCCCTAACGGCGGCAAGATTGCCGATAGCTTTGGGCGTCGGCGGCGCAATAGTTTTAAGCGGTACCGACATTTCGGCAGGACGAGTGGTCGGTCTTACGGCCTGCATTGCGGCATCGCTTTTGCAGATGACCGACTACCCTAAAAAGATGTTCCCCGATCTTCCCACAATGCCTTTGATAGTTGTGCTGTTGGCAGTGCTGGCGGTTGGTGCCGTTATAGGCCTTATCAACGGCTTTTTCGTGGCAAAATTCAAGCTGCATCCGTTTATCGTAACGCTGTCCACACAGCTTATCGTTTTCGGTGCGGTGCTGATGTATTTGATGATCGGCAACAACAACGGTCAGACCTTGTCGGGACTTGATCCGAGCTATACCGATTTTGTCCGTGGTACGTTGTTTCGTATCGGCGGTGTTGCCGTGCCGAGGTATGTGCTGTATTCGGCAATACTGACCGTGATAATGTGGTTTGTCTGGAACAAGACGACCTTCGGTAAAAATATGTTTGCGGTTGGCTCTAATGAGGAGGCCGCCAATGTTTCAGGTGTTAATGTTTTCCGCACCATCGTGCTGGTGTTTGTGTTGGCAGGTGTGATGTATGCCATAACCGGCTTTATCGAGGGCGGACGAATCGCCTCCTGCTCGGCTAATACGGGTTTGAACTACGAAGGTGATGCCATTGCGGCCTGCGTTATCGGAGGCGTTTCGTTTGTCGGCGGTACCGGTAAGATCGGTGGCATCGTCACGGGTGTATTTCTCTTGCAGTTGATATTTGTCGGGCTCAATTTCCTTTCGGTCTCGGCCAATATGCTGTATATCATCAAGGGTCTTATCATCCTCACGGCCTGCGCCATTGATATGAGAAAATACCTTGCGAGGAAGTAAAAATGGAGAACAAGGACAACAAAACGACCAAAAGCGGCGGTCTTTATGAGAAGATAAATATGACCGTAAAAACCGCCGACATCATAATCACGGTGCTGATTCTTGCACTTGTGGTGACGGTAGTTATCGCTTTGAATATGTAAAAACTATCG
Source organism: Acutalibacteraceae bacterium (assembly GCA_045546555.1). Taxonomy (GTDB): domain Bacteria; phylum Bacillota; class Clostridia; order Oscillospirales; family Acutalibacteraceae; genus UMGS172. The sequence goes on from JAZQCY010000031.1 coordinate 6,972, forward strand.
GGCAGGATCTGCGTCTTGCCCGATGTTTTTTGTTTGACATAAGAGGCAAGGGATATTATAATGATTGTAGAATGTGGAAACGCTTAGCGTTTCCACAAAAGCAGATTTATCTGCTTTTAAACAATCAAATTTCTTGAAATTTGATTGTTTTTCTACATCATTGCAGTGGTCGTTGTCAAATTTTCTTTGAAAATTTGTTGCCAAATCGAAGATTTGGCGTGGAAATAACACTTTCAGAGTTATTTCCACGTACAACCACCATTATAATGATTGTAGTTAGTCGAAACAGCTTTATTTCGACTAACCTTAACCGTTATAATAAAAAGTAACAAGCACGAAGGGAGGTCGCTTTATGGGAAAAAGTTCAAAAAACATCTGGATGCAGTTAATGGGCTTTGAACGAAACGACCCCGACAAGGGTGTTGAGCGTTTTCTTAAAACGGCAGGCTTTGTGCCCGACAGTATATGCGGTCTGCTTTTTAATGCCGATTTTGTCCATCTGCATAACGGTATGGATGAGGAATACGCCCTTTTTTTCGACAATTGCTCCTACCGTGGGGTGCTTCGCAACCGTGAACGTGAGCGTCAGCCGTGGACAAATTACGACCTGAAAACACTTGTCAAAGGCTTAAAAGGCAAAGGTATCGACTTTTACGCAGGTATAATGGGGTGCTACCTCAAAAACCGATTTCATCGTGAATGGTTGAGCGACCATCCCGAAATGCAAAGCTTCAGAATTGAGGGTGACGGCGAGCTGTGTTGCCTTAAACACCTTGCAGACGGACGGCTGTATGAGGACTTTTTTGCCGAAAGGCTGGTTCAAACCCTTTGCGATTACGATATGGCAGGCGTTCATTTGTCGGATGCCTTTTGCCCCATAAACGTGCTGTATTCGGGGGATATTTCCACCGATATGGTCAATCAGTTTTTGGAGCATACCAAAATAGAATTGCCCGAGGAAATTTTTAAAACCTTGGGTGACGATTCGGTTGCGGCACGCAACATACGGCACAAATACATTTGGGGCGAGCTTCGTGAGGAGTGGATAAGGTTTTACGAGTGGCGCTGGCAGGCCTTTTTCAAGAAAATTTGTGATGCCGTGCACGCCGTGGGGAAAGAGGTCTGGGTGCTTGGAATGTACTGCACCGACCCGTTTGAAACACGGTATATCTACGGCTTTGATTGCAAAATGGCAATGGATGCAGGTGTTGATTGCATCACCGCCAACATTCTGCCCACAAGCGTAACATTGGAAAGACCCGAGCTTCCGTATTATTTCCACCGAATGCACACTATTTTACCGCTTTTAAAGGCGCACGTGGGTGACAAAAAGATCGTCACTATGGTAGGCGTGCAGGATGCCTCCGAGGAATGGAGTGTGCTTGAGCATTCCCCTATGATGCTTGAGCGTGATGTGTTTACCCAAGGCTCCTATGTTACGGTCAACGGTCATACGGCAAGAGCCTCTGACGGTGTCTTCTACTGCCTCGGTGACGGAATATCACAAAACGGATGGCAGTTTTTAAACCAATGCCGTGAAGCGGCCTATTCGGGCAAGGTTAAAAAGTCGCTTTCACCGATGGTGTTCTGGAGTGAGCATCAGCATGAAAAAATACTTTCCGAATACATAAAACACCGCCGCCAAAGCGCACATAAGCAATGTTTTGAGCTTGAAAGAGCAGGTGCTCTCCTTGGCGGAACACTGACCGCAAGCGGCCTTGAGGACTTTGACGGTGCCTTGTTTGTGCCGAACTTTGACCTCGTTTCGTCCGATGAAAAACGGATGCTGTTAAATGCAACATTTCCGTGGGTGGGCACTGTGGCATCAAAGGCCGATATACCGCAAAAAGCGACTTTTTGCTTTGAGGATAAATTCGGTGATGAGAGCTTTTGGGCATTTGTATGCAACAACACCGTGCCGTGCGATACGGCGGAACTGATCGAAAGCCTTACCGCCGAGGATGACGGTCGGCCTTCAAGAAAAAACGAACCCGAGCAAAAAATATACCCCTTATACGCCGAACTGCCGTTCAATAAAATTTCCGAAGGCTTCATCAAGGCTGTTGCAAGCCTGCTTGATCAATTGAGATGCTTGACGTTGCCGTTAAAATGTGACCGCCCGATAAGGGTCACCGAGCTTGAAAACGGCACCAAAAGGGTGTATATCTACAACCCGTTTGACAACGGCTACACCACGGCAACGGTCGAAGCCGGGTTGCCGATAGCCTCGGTCAGGATAGTGAGCAGTTTCCCTGTGCTGCCTGTGAGATTTTTGTCCGAGGGTGAGTCGGGAATGTACTACGATTTTTCAAAGAGACCGACCACAGATAAGCGCTTTACGGTCAAGCTTGCGCCAAGCGGAGTGACCGTTTTGGATATTAACTTTTAAGTTGTGTTGGAGGATAATATGAAAGCTACCTTACTTAAATTTTTGTCGATTTTGATGTGCTTTGCGCTCGTGCTTTCCTTTGCGGCTTGCTCGTCGGATGACACCGAAAGTGAGCCCACTCACGACCCCAAGGCCAACAACGTTGACCTTGCGGGACTTAACGTTGAGTTCAAATATTCCAAGGATTGCTCAAGCTGGAATGCCGTTGAGGCCGCAAGCGAGCTTTTCCGTGCCGACGGTGCTTACAGCGCCAACGACACCGAGGTGGTATATCTTCACTTCAAAAACCACGAAGCCACTCCTACCTCCTACAAGGTGACCTTCCGTGTTATCGAGGGTGATGCCAAGGATGCAACAGTCGGTATAGCCGACGATGTGCGCTCGGCCTTTGCCGATAACGAAAGTGCCGTTGCCGCAGTAGAGGACAATGCATACAAGCTTGCCGACCATGTTTATTCCTACACGATGGATGCCGACAGTACCAAGACGGTTGCCGTTGTTATCAAAACAACCGCCGCTACACAGATGAAGCTTCGTGTTGACTACGTTGCGGTTGCTCACGGTGAGCAGACGGGCAATGCCATGTCAAAGCTTAATGAGGTCGATGTGGTCTACGCAGGCTGTCACACCGTTGTTGACAGCGTTGCCGCCAAAACCGTGCTTACCAATGCCGATAGCTCGTTCAAGGCAATCTTTGCCGAAAACACCCTGAAGCAGGGCTCGATCGTTTCGGCTGTTGTCAAGCCGACCAATGCCACGAAGGGCTCGGTCGAGTATGATATTGCAATCAGTGTCGACGGCAAGGCATACGACCAAAGTGTGACCGTAAGCATCCTTGCAGGTTATGCCCTCACGGGTGTTGAGGTGCAAAAGGATGGTGTCAAGGTCGAGAGCACCTACGATATGTACTCGGGTCTTGCGGTGTTCACCGCCAAAAGCGGAAAATACACGGTTAAATACTCGGGCACATCCGACATTAAGGGTGTTATTGTTCAGGGTGCCGACCAGCCGTTCAAGAACTTTAACGAGGCTGTAAAGTTTGCCGCAGATAACAGTGAGGAAACTGTCAACATCATCATCTTCGGCCGTGCCGAATATACCGTCCAGACCGGTGAAAAGGTTTCGTTTGTCGGTGTCAGCGAGGATATCAAGACCGTCAACGTCGTTGGTGGAAACGACACTGCCGAGATATTCATAACCAAGGCTTCGGGCTCGGTTCCCAGCCTGCCTTATGCGGGTGAGGGTGTGCAGATCAACTACTCCGGTATTACCTTCCAAAGTGAAAATGAACAGCAGGAGGGTGGAGAGTATTCGCACCACTTCGACTACCGTGGGGACGCAGATATATCCTTCAGGAACTGCACCTTCTTAAAGGCGCTTGCCACCCGTGGCCCCAAATCAAACGTTGTTGTCGATAACTGTGTGTTCAAGTGTAAGACCGTTGATGACACGCTCAAGGGCTACTGCTATTGGTCTATCCAAAAGATCGGTATGTACCCCATAACCGTTGAGTTTACCAACAACACCGTCACCGAAAACTGGGGCGGACTGAACCTTGATTGGTCGGAGGGTGACTTTATTGTCAAGGGCAACACCTTTGCCAATATCACCTGCTCCAAGCCGCCCATTCAGTTGTCGCACGCCAACACCATGCTGATCGAGGACAACACCTTCACCAACATAAAGGATGAAAACGTGTTCCGCTTCTACAGCGGCTACGGCGCCAAGAGCACCAAGATAATCAACAACACCATCGATGCCGATTATCTTTTCCAATCCGACAAAGAGGGTGCTATAAATAATCTTAATGATTTTGTGTTCGAGGGCAACACAATTTCCAAGACCACAAGCCTTACCATGGGTCACGCCGCCAACGGCTCGCCTGAGGATATCAGCCCCCATAACTACACCGTCAACACCGAGACCAATACGATTAAATAATCAAGCGCACCGCCCGAGCAACCTCGAGCGGTGTGTTTTTTATCGATATAGGGTGCGGCGATGCCCAAAGATATGTCGGCCTCGGTTCATAGTTGGTGTTTTGGTTTTTATTGTAGGTGAGCACCTATGCGTGTTTCCAATGCAAGTCAACCTTGCGGAATGGATAAATCCATTTCCTACAACAAATCGAGCAGAACATTGTAGGGCGGGGAAGATTCCTCCACGGCGTGGGGGAAATGTCGCAAAGCGACAAATGAGGACGGTCTCTGTCAGAGGTTGCTCCTGCCGCCGTAAGCAATATTGTTTCGTTTGTAATCTATTGTGAAGGTGTTCTCCTCATCCACCGCTGACGCGGTCCCCCTTCCCCGCTGGGGAAGGCTAAAACGGGTGGCTTATCGTAGGGGCGAACTGCGTTCGCCCGGGGGCGTTCCGGGAACGCCCCCTACGGCAAGCAAAAACAAAGCAATCTTAGGGTAGGGGCGCACCTATGTGTGCGCCCGTTTTTTGATGTAAATATCAAAAATTAAATACACATTTTGCAACAAAAAACGACCGCAAATAAAAATGCGGTCGTTTAGATACTCGTATTACGTTTATCGGTGCGGTTGAGGATATAATCGACCGAAACGTTGTGAAAATCGGCTAATTTTATGAGAATTTCGGTAGGGATATCAAGGTCGCCACGTTCATAGTTGCTGTAAACACGCTGACTGCAGGAAAGTATCTCACCCATCTGTTTTTGGGTCAGGTCTTTATCTTCTCTTAATTCTCTTATGCGAAAATATAGCATATATTCACCGTCCAACCATATTTTATGCAATTATTATACTTTAGCGGAAAATTCACTATTGACTTTTAGCGGAAAATCCGCTATAATTATTTTAACAAGTTTTAGGAGGTGTAAAAAATGAAAAAATTGTTGGCAATCATCTTATTGGCTTTATGCTTGATATCGGTTGTTGGATGCGGCTCCAGCAGCTCTTCAAACAGATCGTATAAATCAAGCAGTTCTTACAAATCAAAAGGTACAAGTAGTTATGGCTTCAGCGATTATCTGAAAGATAATGCTCCGGATTTGTATGACTCAATAAAAGATAGATATGATTCGCTGAAATGATTACAGGTGAAGAAAATTCAAGTCAATGAAAAAGCACCCAATTGGGTGCTTTTTCATTTGTAAATTTTCTCGTTTTAACACACAGTTCTAATTGACTTTATGACCATAATATTGTAGAATATAATAGTAAATATAAACTGCCGGAAAAGGCGATAGGGATGTGTTAAATTATGGAACCTGCATTTAAAAGAATTCTTCTCAAGCTTTCGGGCGAGGTGCTCGCAGGTGAGCAGAAAACAGGTATTGATTTTTCTATGGTTGAAACCGTTTGTAAGCGTATCAAGACCGTTGTTGAAAACGGTGTTCAGGTCGGTATAGTTATCGGCGGAGGCAACTTCTGGCGAGGACGTTCCTCGGGCAATATGGACCGCAATACCGCTGACAGTATGGGTATGCTTGCCACCGTTATCAACTGTCTCGGTGTTTCGGATACCCTCATCCAGATGGGTGTTAAGGCTTCGGTCATGTCGGCCGTTGAGATGAACAAGATCGCCGATTTCTTTACAGCCCGTGAGGCCAAAAAGAGACTTGAAGCAGGCGAGGTCGTGCTGTTTGCCGCAGGAACGGGAAGCCCCTTCTTCTCGACCGATACCGGTGCCGCTCTGCGTGCCGCCGAGATCGATGCTGACGTAATATTCAAGGCAACCAATGTTGACGGCGTTTACGATAAGGACCCCAACAAGTATGCCGATGCCGTGAAGTATGATACGCTTTCACACTCCGAGGTCTTGGCCAAGGATCTTCACGTTATGGATGCCGCCGCCGCATCACTTTGCCGTGACAGAGATATCAACATTCTTGTTTTCAACCTTAACGACCCCGACAATATCGTCCGTGCCGTTATGGGTGAGAAAATTGGAACTCTTGTAAAATAATTAAATTAAAATATAACATTTAAGGAGAAAATATATGAAAACAGTTATCAGCAATACCGAAAGCAAAATGGGCAAGACTATCGATGCTATGATGCGTGATTTTGGCGCCATCCGTGCAGGCCGTGCCAACCCCTCGGTTCTTGACAGGATCTCGGTCGATTACTACGGCTGTCCCACTCCCGTAAACCAGTTGGCCGCCGTTTCGGTTACCGAGGCAAGAGTTCTGCAGATTCAGCCTTATGACGCAAGCGTTTTGAAGCTTATCGAAAAGGCTATTCAGGTTTCGGATATCGGAATTAACCCTCAGAACGACGGACGTGTTATCCGCCTTATTTTCCCGCCTTTGACCGAGGAGCGCCGTAAGGATATCGTCAAGGATGCACGCAAGATATCCGAGGACAGCAAGGTTGCCATCCGTTCCATCCGACGTGATGCCATTGAAAAGCTCAAGGCAATGAAGAAGGCCAACGAGATCACCGAGGACGATCAGGCCAACGGCGAGAAGAAGATACAGAACCTTACCGATAAGTTCTGCAAGGACATTGATGACGCTACCGCAGTAAAAGAAAAAGAGATCATGGAGATCTAAACCGCAAAACCGACCCATCAGGGAAGCCTCCCTGATGGGATTTTGAACTTGGAGGGTCTTATGGCTTTATTCAAGAGAAACAAGGAGCCCGTTCAGAGTGTGGTTCCGACACACATCGGGATAATTATGGACGGCAACGGCCGTTGGGCTAAAAAGAGAATGTTGCCCCGTTCGGCAGGTCACGTTGCAGGCTCGGAAAACTTTAAAACTATCGCCCGTTATTGCAATAAGATAGGCGTGAAATACCTCACCGTTTATGCGTTTTCCACCGAAAACTGGAAGCGCCCCAAGGACGAGGTCGACGGTATAATGAATCTGCTACGTAAATATTTAAAGGATTCGACCAACTTCAAGGCCGAAAACATCAAGCTTCGCTTTATCGGTGAGCTTACGGTGTTGCCCGACGATATTAGGGAGCTTATCAAGCAGGCCGAGCTTGACTCGAGTGAGGCTACGGGTCTGACCGTTTATATGGCGGTCAACTACGGTGGCAGGGATGAGCTTGTGCATGCCGTAAAGCGCATTGCCGAGCGTGTGAAAACGGGTGAGATGAGCATTGACGATATAAATGAGGACACTGTGTCGGCCAACCTTTATGCCGATTGTCCCGACCCCGATTTTATCATAAGACCGAGCGGTGAATACCGCCTTTCCAATTTTTTGACCTGGCAGTCGGCCTATGCCGAGTTTTGGTATTCCGATGTTTTGTGGCCGGATTTTTCACCCAAGCACTTAGATAAGGCTATAGATGATTTCAACAAAAGAAACCGTCGTTTCGGCGGTGTGGAGGAAGTAAAGAAATGAAAACCCGTATAATCAGCGGTGCTGTCGGCATAATTATTTTTGTAGCCGCAATTTTTGCCGCTTTGAAAATAGACACCGTTATACTTCACGTTTTGCTTGCGGCTATCGGATGTATCGGCGTTTATGAGGCCTTAAAAACCACAGGTCACGTAAAATCAAGGTTCGTGCTTATCAGCTCGCTCATTTATGCGGCTATAACTCCGTTTGTGTATAGCATCGATATGTTGGGCGCAAAGTTTGGCTTTAACCTTGCAATAAAGCACGAGGCCTGCTTGATTCTCTATGCGGTGGTCATCTTTGTTATAGCAATGTTCCGTCATAACGAGATAAAGCCCACAGAGGTCACCTATGCCTTTGCGGCAACGGTGGCCATCACCTTTGCTTTTTGGAGCTTGGCTGCCATATTCTCCAATCCCGACGGCAACGGTCTTTTCTATCTAATAATCGTTGTTATTGCCGCTTGGGGATGTGATACAGGTGCTTACTTTTCGGGCTATTTCTTCGGCAAGCACAAAATGGCTCCCGAGATTAGCCCTAAAAAGACGGTCGAGGGTGCTGTTGGCGGCATTATAATCGACGTTCTGCTTATGCTTGTGGCCTGCCTTGTGTTCAACAAGATCACGGGACAGACTGCCAACCTTGTAACCATTCTTTGTGCTACACCGTTCCTTGCATTCGCAGGTATGCTCGGAGACCTTGTTTTCTCCTATATCAAGCGTGATTGCGGCATCAAGGACTACGGCAAGCTTATGCCGGGACACGGCGGTGTGCTTGACCGCTTTGATAGCGTTGCGGTGGTTGCACCGTTGATGTATCTCGTGGTTGAGCATCTTCCAATGGTAAAATAATGATGAAAAAAATTGCTATTTTAGGCTCTACGGGCTCTATCGGAACACAGAGCCTTGACGTTGCAAGAAAGCACGGTTATGAGGTCACAGCACTTGTGGCCGGAAGCAATATAAAACTGCTCGAGCAGCAGATAAGAGAGTTTAAGCCTGCTTTGGCGGCCGTTATGGATGAAGAAGCAGGAAAACAGCTTGCTTTAGCGGTCAAGGATACCGACACCAAGGTGACCTTTGGCCGTCAGGCGGTGGTGGACATTGCCGCCAACAACTCGGCCGATATCGTTATAAACGCCATCGTCGGCATTGCGGGTCTTGAGCCCACACTTGCCGCAATAAATGCTAAAAAAGACATTGCTCTTGCCAACAAAGAGACCCTCGTTACGGGTGGCGACCTTGTCAAAAAGGCGATAAAGCAAAACGGCGTTAAGCTGTTGCCGGTCGACAGCGAGCATTCGGCCATTTTCCAATGCTTGCAGGGTGTGCCCAATGGCGCTTTGAAATCAATTTTGCTTACGGCATCGGGCGGCCCGTTTTTCGGAAAAACAAAAGATGAACTCAAAAATGTCACGGTGGCCCAGGCTTTAAAGCATCCCAACTGGACAATGGGTGCCAAGATCACCATTGACTCGGCCACCTTGATGAACAAGGGACTTGAGGTTATCGAGGCGGTGCATCTTTTTGATGTTTCGCCCGATGATATTACTGTGGTCGTGCATAGACAAAGCATAATCCATTCGGCGGTTGAGCTTTGTGACGGTGCGGTGATAGCACAGCTCGGCACACCCGATATGCGCTTGCCGATCCAATATGCGCTGACCTACCCCGAGCGGTCGGACTGTCAGGCCGAGCGGCTTGACCTTTTCAAGGTCGGGACAATGACCTTTGACCGACCCGATACCGAGACCTTCCGTTGTCTGCCTGCCTGCATCAGTGCCATTCGTGAGGGCGGTTTAAAGCCTACGGCGGTCAACGGTGCCAACGAGGCGGCAGTCAAGCTGTTCTTGGACGGTAAGATAGGCTTCTTGCAGATAGGCGAGCTGGTTGAAGCTGCACTCAAGGCTCAACCTACAGTTGATTCGTTCACTTTAGACGACGTTCTGGCGGCCGATAAGGCGGCACGTCAGCTTGTATTCAATTTGGTAAAACAATAATTTTCAGGTGGTAACAAAGTGCAATTACTCAGTGTTTTTTCGGCAATAGGAAACGTTTGGAGCGCAGTATGGCCTTATTTGGTGGCGATACTTTTGTTCCTTTTTATGATATTTATTCATGAATTCGGTCATTTTATTGCCGCAAAGCTGATGGGTGTTCGTGTAAACGAATTTGCCATTGGCTTTGGCCCCACACTTTTCAAAAAGCAGGGCAAGGAGACCCTTTATGCCGTCCGCCTTGTTCCCTTCGGCGGATTTTGCGCAATGGAGGGTGAGGACGAGACCAGTGAGGACAGCAAGGCTTTTTGCAACAAAAAGGCGTGGAGAAGGCTTATTATTATTGTCGCAGGTGCGTTTATGAACCTCGTGTTCGGACTTATACTTGTAATGTGCACCTTGGCTCCTGCTGATCGATATATCACCACCACGGTTCACAGCTTCCACGAGGAAAATGTGATGAGTCAGCAAAGCGGCTTAATGGCAGGTGACAGAATTATCGAGATAAACGGTCGTAGCATCTACTCGATAAACGATTTGAGCTACTGCCTTTCCAATGTTGAGGGTGATACCCTTAAAATGACGGTTGAGCGTAACGGTGAGGACGTTCCCTTGGATGTTAAGTTCAACGCCGAAACGGTTGAGGGCATCAACTATGTTGATATCGACTTTTACCTTGATACCGAGGAAAAGACGGTTGGCACCTTCTTAAAGCAGTCGTTCACCCGAACTCTGTCATACGGCAGGGTGGTGTGGTTCTCGCTAATTGACCTTTTGACGGGTAAATACGGCATAAGTGCAATGTCGGGCCCCGTGGGTGTTACGGCGGCTATCGGCACCGTTGCCAAGCGTGGTCTTATGGATCTTTTGCCTATGATAGCGCTCATCACCATAAACCTCGGCGTGTTCAACCTTTTGCCCATTCCTGCATTGGACGGCGGAAGGGCATTCTTCCTGATTATCGAAATGATAATCCGCCGACCTATCCCCAAAAAGTTTGAGGGTGTTGTTCATGCAGTCGGCTTGATACTTTTACTCGGACTTATAGCGTTGATAACAATAAAGGATATTGTAGGATTCTTTTAGAGGGAGTGTTAAATGATGTATACACACGACAAAACCAAAACTGTATATGTCGGCAAGGTGAAGATCGGCGGTGGCAACCCCGTTTCGGTTCAATCCATGCTCAGCACTCCGTCGTATGATATTGAAAAAAGCGTTGCGCAGGCGGTGGCCTTGGAAAAAGCAGGCTGTGAAATAATCCGGGCCGCCATCCCGGATATGGATGCTGTAAAGCTCATTCCTGCGTTAAAGCAAGCGGTCAATGTACCCATTGTTGCAGACATTCATTTTGATTATCGTCTGGCACTCGAGTCGGTGGCCGCAGGTGTTGATAAAATACGCATAAACCCCGGAAACATTGGTGATGAGGGCAGGGTAAAGCAGGTTGCAGATGCCTGCAGGGCCAAGAATATCCCTATTAGAATTGGGGTAAACTCAGGCTCGGTTGAAAAGGAGATATTGGCAAAGCACGGTGCTCCCACAGCTGAAGCCTTGGTCGAAAGTGCTTTGTATCACGCATCACTCCTCGAAAAATTTGACTTTGATGATATTGTGCTGTCGATGAAATCGTCCACCGTGCCGACCATGTATGAGGCATACACTCTGGCGGCCGAAAGGTGTAATTATCCATTGCACGTCGGCGTTACCGAGGCAGGCACCGAGAGAAGCGGAGTTATAGCCTCGGCGGCAGGCATCGGCGGACTTTTGCTCCGTGGAATTGGCGATACCATCCGTGTGTCCTTGACCGATGACCCCGTAAAGGAGGTCAGAGCCGCAAGGGATATTTTAAAGGCGGTTGGACTTCGCAAGGACGGTGTCAAGATAGTCTCCTGCCCGACCTGCGGAAGAACAAGAATAAATTTGATAGAGCTTGCAAAAAAAGCAGAAGAATTACTTATGTCCCAAAAAAAGGATATAACCGTTGCTATAATGGGTTGTGTGGTCAACGGTCCCGGTGAGGCCAAGGAGGCCGACATCGGTATTGCAGGCGGTGACGGTTGCGGAATCATCTTCAAAAAGGGTGAGATTCTCCGCAAGGTTGCCGAAGATGAGCTGTTAAGCGAATTGATGAAGGAAATAGAAAAATTATAAAAACGGAGAATGAAAATGGGTTTTCCAACCTTAAAAAGTGTTTTCGGCCCGTCGGTCGAAGGCTTTAAAGATGCAATTAAAGAGGGTAAGCTTGAACGCTGTGAGGTAAGCACCGAGGGAAGGTCACTCACGGCTTGGGGCTATTTTACCGAATACATAACCCGTGCCGAGGTGTATGAGGTCTGTGAGGCCTTGAGAAACAGCCTTTCTTTGCACGGTGTCAAGCTGAATGTTCGCTTCCCCAAGGAGTGCTATTCTGCCTTGGCGGCGGAGGATATAGCTTTGGAGCTTCGTGCATCCAACGTTATGCTCAACGGATATTTCAACGGTGCCGAGTTTAACGTATGTGACGGTGCCGATAAAAACTCATGCACTAACATCACACTCAAATTCGGCGGCATGGAAACCATAAAGGAATGTGATTTTGAGCGTCAGTTCGGCGCAATTATTGCACAACGCTTTGGCATTGAGACCCAATTGGGCTTTGACGGTCAGCTTGAGGAGGTCGAAATGGTGGCCCCCGAGTACCATCAGGAGCCGGTTAATTATTCTGCTCCCGAGCCTAAATCCGCACCCCAACAGAGCTTCGGCGGCGGATATGAAAGACGCTCGGTCGAGCGTAAGCCGCAGGAGCCCAAAAAGGTCACAGGCCTGCTTATCCCCGAGGATGCACCCATTATTGCCGATTCGGTCACGCAGATCTTCGGCAAAAAGATACACGGTGCTTTGATCCCGCTGTCGCAGATCAGCCCCGATGAGGATGAGAGCCTTGTTTGGGGTGAGATCTTCTTTTCCGAGATCGTTCCCACCAAGAGCGGAAAGGGTCAACGTGTCAAATTTCAAATGTATGACGGCACCAACTCAGTCACCGTCAAGACGGTCATCGGCAATCAGTATGCCGATATCTTCAGCGATGAGCTGAAAAAGGGTAAATGCGTCATCGCCCACGGTAAATATCAGATGGACGATTGGGAAAAGGACTACTGTCTTGACCTTGACGGTCTTGCCACCGTCAAGAAAAAGGGAGATAAGACCGATACAGCAGAGGAAAAGCGAATCGAGCTTCACATGCACACAAGTATGTCGCAGATGGATGCCGTTTCTCCCGTTAAGGATATCGTCAAGCGTGCCTTCAAGTGGGGGCACAAGGCGGTCGCCATCACCGACCACGGCGTTGTGCAGGCCTTCCCCGATGCCATGAGCGCCTATGATGACATTATGTCGGATAACGAGGGCGCCGATTTCAAGATAATCTACGGTGTTGAGGATTATTTTGTCAATGATATCGACGGCCAAGAATTGACAGGCGGTATCGACGGCGGTGTTGATTCCACCACTTTGACCCGTTATCACCAGATAATACTTGTTAAAAACCAGGCGGGATTGAAAAATCTTTACCGTCTTATTTCCTTTTCCAACCTGAACTATTATCTCAAAACATACAATAAGGCTAACCCTCAAAAACCCCGTCCTGCAAGACCGCTGTTGCCCAAGAGTGTTATAAACAAGTACCGTGAAGGACTTATTATCGGCAGTGCGTGTGAGCAGGGTGAGATATTCCGTGCTATTCTGGACGGCAAGTCAGAGGAAGAAATTTTGAAGCTTGCCGAGTTTTACGATTACCTTGAAATTCAGCCGAGAGGCAACAATATGTTTATGCTTCGCAACGGCACGGTTAATTCCGAAAAGGAGCTGCTTGATTTTAACCGCCGCATAATTGAAATTGCCGACAAGCTGGGTAAACCTGTTGTTGCAACGGGTGACGTGCACTTCCTTGACCCCGAGGATGCCAAGCTTCGTACCATTCTTATGGCGGGTCAGGGCTTCTCGGATGCCGAGGATCAGGCACCGCTGTACTTCAAAACAACCGACGAAATGTTGGAGGAGTTTTCCTATCTTGGCGACAGGGCTAAAGAGGTCGTTATCGACAACCCTCAAAAAATCGCCGATATGGTGGAGCCAAACGTCCGTGCGGTCCCAAGCGGAAACTATCCGCCTAAAATTGAGGGCTCGGACGATATCTTGACCGAAAAATGCTACCGACGTGCACACGAGATCTACGGTGATCCGTTGCCCGATGTTGTTAAAGAACGCCTTGAGCGTGAGCTTGATTCCATCATTCGCCACGGCTTCTCGGTTATGTACGTTACCGCGCAGAAGCTGGTTGAGTATTCCGAAAGCAAGGGATACCTGGTCGGCTCCCGTGGATCGGTCGGCTCGTCCTTTGCCGCCACTATGAACGGTATTTCGGAGGTCAACCCCTTGGTGCCGCACTATGTCTGCCCCAAGTGCAAGCATTCCGAGTTTATTACCGACGGTAGTGTCGGTTCGGGCTTTGACCTGCCGCCTAAAAAGTGTCCCGAATGCGGTGAGGACTATAACCGTGACGGACACGATATCCCGTTCGAGACCTTCCTTGGCTTCGACGGCGATAAGGTTCCCGATATTGATCAGAACTTCTCGGGCGAGGTTCAGCCCTTTGTCCATAAATATACCGAAGAATTGTTCGGGCCCGAAAACGTTTTCAAGGCAGGCACCATTGCTACCGTTGCCGAAAAAACCGCCTTCGGTTATGTCAAGCACTATGCCGAGGACTACGGTATTACCATGAACAAGGCCGAGGAGGCCCGTCTTGCCGCCGCCATTGAAGGTGCGGCCGTCAAGCGTACCACGGGTCAGCACCCCGGCGGAATGGTCGTTGTCCCAAGGGAAATGGAGGTCTACGACTTCTGTCCCGTTCAGCACCCTGCCGACAAGGTCGATTCCGATATGATCACCACCCACTTCGATTTCCATAAGATACACGATAATATTCTGAAGCTTGACGAGCTCGGACACGATGTGCCGACCATTTACAAGTATCTTGAGGAAAATACGGGTATCCCCGTTTTGAAGGTCTCGATGAGTGACCCCGAGGTTATGAGCCTGTTCCTGTCGCCCGATTCCTTGGGCGTTACCGAGAACGATATCTTCTCCAAAACGGGAACCTACGCTCTGCCCGAGCTTGGTACAAAATTCGTCCGTGATATGTTGGTCGAATCCAAGCCCAAGACCTTCTCCGACCTGTTGCAGATTTCGGGTCTGTCCCACGGAACCGATGTTTGGATAGGCAATGCGCAGGAGCTTATCAAGCAGAATATCTGCACCATTTCCGAGGTTATCGGAACCCGTGATAACATTATGACCTACCTCATTTATAAAGGTGTTCCCAAGAAGATGGCCTTCAAAATTATGGAGATCGTCCGTAAAGGCAAGGCCAAAAAGCTCTTGACCGAGGAGCATCTGCAGGCAATGAGGGACAACAACGTGCCCGAGTGGTATATCGACTCCTGCTATAAGATCAAGTACATGTTCCCCAAGGCTCACGCCGCCGCATATATGATTGCCGCTCTGCGCCTTGGCTGGTACAAGGTTCACAAGCCGGTTGAGTTCTATTGCGCTTATTTCACCGTCCGGTCGGAGGATATCGAGGTTGAAACCTTGTTAGCCGGTCAAAATGCCGTTAAAAAGCGTATTAACGACATCAAGCTGATGGGCAACGCCGCAGGCGTTAAGGAAAAAAGCATACTCGATAACCTGCTTATTTTCAACGAAATGATGTCGAGAGGTATTGAAATTCTGCCGATAGATCTGAGAAAATCGCACTCAAGGAAATTCCTTGTGGAGGACGGCAAAATGCGTCTGCCGATAGGAGTTTTGCCCGGTGTCGGTGAAAAGGCCGCCGCCGATATTCAAAAAGCAATGGATGAGGGCAACTTCTTGTCCATTGACGACCTGCAGATCGAATCGGGCGTTTCCAAGACCGTCATTGAGAAACTAAAAGCAGTCGGTGCGTTGAGCTTTTTGCCCGACACCAACCAGATGACGCTGTTTTAACGAGGTGCAGAATGTATAACGAATATTTTGTGCCGTACCCCACCATCGAGACCGACCGTCTTATTATCCGAATGGTCAAGAAAAAGGACGCCGAGGACCTTTTTGAGCTTTGCCGCCGCCCCGAAACATCACAGTTTTCGCTTTGGAGTCCGCATCAGTCGTTGGCTGAAACCAAGGATTTCATCAGCTATCAGCTTTCACGTTACCGCAAAAGAGAGTGTATGTTTTTTGTGGTGGAGGAAAAGGCTTCGGGTCGTGTTATCGGCACCTGCAGTTATGTTTCAATGGATTCGGACTACAAAATTGCCGAGATCGGCTACAGCGTTTTGAGCGACCTTTGGAATCTTGGGCTTGCCACCGAAATTGCCGATGCTTTGATGGGCTACGCCTTCAACCGCATCGGGGTGCAAAGGGTGTTTGCAAGGGTCCTGCCGCAAAACACCGCATCCCAACGTGTGCTGTTAAAATTGGGAATGGAATACGAGGGCTGTGCCAAAAAGGGGTATTATTTTAACGGCCGTGTCAACGACGTTTATACCTACGGCATAACCGATGAGGACTATTTTAACGGGAGATAATTATGGAAAGAATAGCAAGCTTTGAGGTCAATCACGACGTTTTACAGCGTGGACTTTACACCTCACGTGTTGACGGTGACATTACGACCTATGATATAAGAATGAAGCTGCCCAACAAGGGTAACTATCTTAACAATCCTGCAATGCATACTGTGGAGCATATCGTTGCCACCTTTGTCAGAAACAGTTGCTTTAAGGACAGGATAATCTATTTTGGCCCTATGGGTTGCCGCACGGGGTTCTATCTTCTGACCCGTGATATCGACCCTAAGGACGTTATCGACCTTGTGCGTGATGCGTTCGTATTTTTGCGTGACTATAAGGGCGATATTCCCGGCGTTTCGTCTATAGAATGCGGAAATTATCTTGAACACGACCTTGCCGATGCCAAAAAAGAGGCCGCAGAGTATATCCCCGTGCTTGATGGATATACCGTTGAGCAGTTGAAGTATTGAGGCAAAATTTATGAAAAACTGGTTGAAAAAGCTTGTAAGCGGAGAAAAGACCGTTATCGTTGCGCTGGGTGACAGCGTTACCGCAGGTTATTTCAAGTCGGGGACAGAGTTTCACAGTGAAAAGGACCACTCAGCCGTGTATCATCAGGTGCTTGGTGAAAAGCTCCGTTCTCTTATAAAGAATGCCGACCTTGAGGTCATAAATGCAGGTGTCGGCGGTGAGACCTCAGGTGCAGGACTTTTGCGCTTTGATGCCGACGTTGCCGCCAAAAAGCCCGACCTTTGCATTGTCTGCTGGGGCTTGAATGATGTCAACGGCACGGTTGAAAACTATCGCAAAAACCTTGCTGAGACCTTTGAAAGGGTAAAGTCCTTGGGCGCAGATGCCGTTTTTATGACCCCCAATATGCTCAACACCCGTGTTTCGCCCAACACCGCCGAGGTGCATTTAAACTATGCCGCCAAGACGGCCGATATCCAGCTTTCGGGCAAGATGGATGCATTTATGGAGGCTGCACGTGAGGTTGCTTCAGAGCACGGTGTCCCCGTGTGCGATTGCTACAAAAAGTGGAAAGCTATGTATGATATGGGTATTGATACCGATGCTTTGCTGGCAAATTGCATCAATCACCCCACCCGTGAAATGCACGTTTTCTTTGCCGAGTGCCTTTTGGAAACACTGCTTTTCGGATAATTTTTGTTAAAGTTGACATAATATTGCCTAAATTCACAAGCCTTATGACCGTTTATTTGGTCATAAGGCTTAAAAATTACAATTTTGAAACATTTTTGAAGAAAAAGGTTGCAATTTTGTAATATTTGTGTATAATAGTCATTGTGATTTGTTACAATGTTGTAACTATTATATTGTAAAGGTGATTGTTTGTTTAAGTTAAAGCTTCCCAAATGGGAAACGATAGTTTCTAAAGCAAAGCAGTGGACAAGCACTGCTTTTAATATGTCCAAGCGTGGTTTGAACGTGGTAGGGGATAAGGTCGCTTTGGCTATCAAGGCTACTATGCCGTATATTGAGGCCTTGGCGATGCTGATGATCGGTCTTGTGTATAACCTTAAATATATCAACGTCAGAACCGTGGCTGCGGCGCTTGTGTTTGTAACCTGTCTGTCGGTGCCGGTCGTTGCTTATGCGGCCGAAATGGAGTCGGCGGTCGAGGTTAGCTATAACGGTAGCCCGTACGGCTTTGTCGCCGATATAACCGAGGCCGAGCGTGTTAAGGAAACCGTCAGAACAAGCATTTACGGCGGATTTGATGCCGAAAAGTTTGAGCTTGAGGATACCACCGTCAACAAGGACAGAATATCCGCCGCCGACATTGTGTCGTTGGCTGTTATTGAGGGTGTGGACGGTGTTCAGCCTGCCTGCGGTCTGTATGTTGACAGCGTTTTAAAGGCGGTTGGAGCCGATTTTGCCGAGCTTAACGGTATATTAAGTCAGGGCATCGCTCATTACACCGCCGACGGTTCGGTTATGCTTGGCTTTGCCAATAACGTCGAGTTGCGTGAGATCTATGTAACAAGCGCCTATGCCGAAAGATGTGCCGCATCGTTTGATGCTTTGGCGAATGGCCGCTACGGTGTGCAGTTTGCCACAACACGTGTTGAGACCTACGAGCAGGAAACCGAGTTTTCGGAAACCGTAAAGTATGACAAGAATAAAAAGACAAGCTATAAGAAGATAACCCAAAAGGGCAAGAACGGTATCGTTTCGGTCACCGCCAACGTGTCCTACATCAACGGTGTTAAGGTTAATTCTGAAGAGCTTGAGAGCGTTGTTGTGAAGGAGCCCAAGGAGCAGATCACCGTAATCGGCACCAAAAAGACTCCCGTGTATTATTCCGGTTATGTTCTTGCTACCAAGATAATGACCGGAAAAGCCGAGATGGTTTTCCCCGTTGATTGCAAGGGCAAGACCTATATCAGCTCGTTCTGGGGTGACGGTCGTGGTCACAAGGGACTTGACATTGCCGCACCTAAGAACACCAATGTTTATGCCGCCGCCGACGGCGTTGTGACCTATGCAGGCCGCCGCTCGGACTACGGTTATATGATAATCGTCAAGCACAATGACGGCAAGACCGAAACGGTCTATTCGCACAATGCCAAAAACCTTGTTAAGGTTGGCGAAGCCGTCAAGGCAGGTCAGCATATCGCCGAGGTCGGAGCAACGGGCAACGCCACCGGCTACCACCTGCATTTTGAGGTAAGGATCAACGGCAAGGCCGTCGATGCCGCCCCGTACGTTGGTTTGAGATAAGATAAGGTATATTATAAGATGAAGCATTATAAAAGGGGCTGTCTCATTGAACAATCACTTGTATAAATATTCAGACCGTAGGGGCGACCTGTGGTCGCCCGCGGGCGAACGCAGTTCGCCCCTACGAGTTTGTTGAATACTTATGCAGGTTATGTCGTTAATGAGACAGCCCTTTGACTTTTTGAGTGCCGCCACAGCAGTTTAGCCTTCCCCGGCGGGGGAAGGTGGCAGGCGAAGCCTGACGGATGAGGCGTCCACCGTCACACAAGATCATAAAAGATACAAGATAGCGGGCTCACGGCGGGCGATTCGTGAATCGCCCCTACATACTTGATTTTTTGTGCGAAAAAGCCGAGATATGTCGCTTGAAGGTGTAATTTGTCGATGGGTTTTCATAATTCGTCAAAACACCTCATTTTTCGCTCTTGCGTTTTGGTTTGTGATGTGATAATATAATTATGCCAAACAAAATCGAATGATTGCCCTAAAGTGTGAGTATTTTTACTTTGGTAAAAATACAAACGCTCTGTTTTCTGTGTATACTTGCACTTTGTAGGGTATCAGATTTTGTTTGGCGACAAGCGGAGCTACGTATTTTTCGGTGCGTGGCTTCGGCTACGCACTTTTTTGTTTTACGGCGATCGGGTAATTCATAGTGCTTAAACTAAACACAAACCCTGCAGAACAAACCACTTACGAAAAAGCCGAGATATGTCGTTTGTGGGTGTAATTTGTCGATAGGTTTCTATAATTCGTCAAAACACCTTATTTTTCGCTCTTGCGTTTTAGGCTGCGATGTGATAATATAATTGTGCGACGTAGAATTGAATAAACCAACACGAGGTGCACGTTTGTTAAAAATGTGTGCTTTGGTTCTCTACCTTGTGTTGGGAAAATTCTGCGTCGCAACAGAAGTCAAAGCACCGTTTTTGGTGCGTGGCTTCGGCTACGCACTTTTTTGTTTTACAGCGATCGGGTAATTCATAGTGCTTAAACTAAATAAAAAGGATGGAAGCTATGAATATTAAATTCAAATCGGTCTTGAGGATCGACCGAGCAGGCAGGATAGTTATACCCATTGCGTTAAGAAAAATGATGGGCATTGCCCCCAATGACATTCTTTCGGTAACAATGACCGAGGATGGAAAAGCGGTTTTGAAAAAGAACCAAGACTGCGATGAATAAAACAAAAAACAGTTCTGCCGTTTGACAGAACTGTTTTGCTTTTTAAAATAAATCAGCCTTCAAGAACATTGCGGAGCTTTTTGTTACGCTTGTAATCGTGAACTGCGGCACGGCCTGCACCCTTCAGGAAGGGGTAATCGGCAAGATACTTATCGGCGGCGGCGTCGAACACTGCGGGCTCGTTACCGAAGGAACCTGCAAGAATGACGGAGCAGATAACGTCACCGACAATAAGCTCACCCTCATAGTGCATATCGCCGAGCATCGACCAAAATTTAGTCAACTGCTTCTTGTTCTTGTCCTCGTCGGCCATAAGCTCCTTCATCTTGGCAATGCCGTAGCGCTTGAAGAACTCAACATAAAGGAAGTCACCGTACTTTGCGACCATTGCCTTGTAGTCCTCCTTATATTGGGGGAACATGGCAAGGAACTTCTGTGCAAAGGCCTCAATACCGGGCTCGGTGCCAACGGCGGCCTTTTCGGGCAGAGCAACCTCTTTGGTGGTGCCGTCTGCGGCCTTGACAACGGTTACGCCAAGATCCTTGGCAACGGCCTCAAGGAAGTCCTCACCGATGCAGGCGGTATCCTTTGCGCCGTGGTCACTTTCATCAAAGTACCAAGAGCTCAGCTCGGTAAAGCTTTCGGTATCGGCAGGTGCAACACCGACCGAGAACATTTTTCTGTCGTCGCTGTAGCTGACCTTATAGGTCTTGAACTCGCCAACAAAGGTGCCAAGCTCCTGACCCTCGGTCGAGTAGCCGTTTTCAATCAAAACGTCCTTCAAAACATCTGTAACTTCTTTTAAAAACTGAATATTCATATTTACGCTCCAAAATTATAATCTATAAAAGCACTTTAGAGTATTATATCACACATTTTTCGGTTTGTCACTAAAAATTTGCGGTTTGCAACATTAAATCATTGACTTGAGGTCTGCTTTGCGCCGATTGCATCGTAAATGCAGTTGGGTGTGGCAAAAATCTTCAAGGGCCACTGCGGATCGGGGCCAAACTTAAAGCGCTCAACGGCACAGAACTCGGGGCCGTTTTTGTTTCCCGTCTGAATGACCCAATGGTAGCCGTTTTTCTTGCCGACGTAGATGGTGATGTGGTCAGCCTCGGTCTTCTGGGGCTTGTCCATATCACGGAAAACGATGATGGAGCCAAGCGGTATCTCCTCGTCAGCCTCAAATTTAATTCCTGTGCCCGTGTCCTTTGCGGTGAAGCCAATGTTATAGGTATAACCGTCCTTTAACCATTGCTTGGCCGCAGTATAGAAGCTTTGCGCACTATAGGTCTTTTCGGGGATTTTCAAGCAAGAGGTATCTATCTTTGCAACATTGGGCAGATAGTTGAAATAAACGTAGGTAGCAAACGAAGCACAAACAAGGCCGCCCTTTTCAAAGGCCTTAATGTTGGGCAGACCGTCGGCAGTCTTTTCGAGACCCGAGCTTCCGCCGCCGTAGGTGATGTTTGACAACCAGCCCTTGCCCCTCTTATACTTAGAAAGCACGTATTCCCACATCAGACCGTCGGCACGGTGCTTGTCCAGCTTATAGCCGGTGTAAACAAGCGCATCAAGGAAAACATTGTCCTCGATATCCAAAGTTGTGTTGTACTTATAGCCGGGGAACAGCTCGTTCTTTAAAGGACTGTCGGTAGTGGTCGATGAGGTTGACGACGATGTGGTCGATTCAACCTTCGAGGACTCCTGCTTTTCACTGCTTACGGTGTCGGATGACGACTCGGTCGAAGCGGTTTCGGAGCCTATAGAGTCTTCGCTTGAGGTGACACTCTCGGTCGAAGTATCAACGCTTGCGGTGCTGTCTTGAGGTGCACTTGACGAGGCATTGTCGGCAGTCAGCCCATCCTCGGGTGCGCCGTCATCCATCACAAGATGCACGGTGAAGCCTGTGAAGAAAATTGCAACCGCCACAACAACGGCGATAACAAGCTGTAATGTTCTGTTTTTCAATTTAATCCCACCCAAATCATTAACTCACAGCATTATATCACATTATTACATGGTTTTCAACCTTTAAATTTTGACAAAATAAAGCCGACGGCACAACGCTGTCGGCATAAGGGAGTTGCGATTAGGGATAACTTGCAACTCCCTTAAATCTAATTTTTTATTGAACCCTTAAAGATGGTCTTCCTAAAGTGTCCCGGAGTGTGTCCCGTAAGGGAGTGAAACACCTTGCTGAAATACTGCGGATTGCTAAAGCCTAAGGTCTCGGAAATGCTGCTGAAATCCTGATTGGTTTCCAATATCAACCGCTTGGCTTCTTCGATTTTCAGGTATTGGAAATATGCGTTTATGGTCTTGCCGGTGTCCTTTTTAAAGTGTCCGCAAACGTGACCTCGACTATAGCCGACCTGCTTGCAGATATCGTCGATATTGATGTTGGAGTATACGTGGCTTTCGAGTATGTCTACCACCTGCGAGGTAACTGCGGTGCGGCTGTCGCTGTGCTCAAAAAAGATCTTTTTCTTATCCTTTTCCTTTTTCAAGCCCTTGATTATCTGCAAAAGCAGTATTTCAATATAATTTATGTGTATCTGACGGTTAAGGTGCGGTGCTTGCGATTTCAAGCCGCACCAATGTCCGTTGATGTCGTAGGCCTTGGCGCCCGCCTCAAAGGCCAGGGCCAATATCTGACGCTGTTCGGGTGTGATACGCACAAAGGTTCTTGTGTTGTCGGGGAAATACTCCCGCATGATCTCACTGTTGCAAATGAACGAGGAAATAAATATAGAGGCCGAATGCACACCGTCGCAGTTGTTTCTGTGAGGGTAACCTCTGCCGTAGATCACGGCATCGCCTGCGTGCATAATGACATCCTTTTCTTCGCTTTTGTCAAGATAAACACCCTTTTCAAGGTATATGATCTCATATTCCTCGTGCTCGTCCATAGGGTGATCGTAGGTGTATCTTGCCGGAAGCTCAAAATACCTAACAGTGTATATTTTTTCAATGCTTATGGGTATTTCGGGAACATGAGACTCGTTATAGTCGCCACGGTATATGTCCTGGGATTTTTCTTTAAAAAGCATAGCATCACCTCAAAGCTCGGTTTCGATAAAATGCTTCAGCTCTTTAAATCCACCGTGGGGATAAGCGTTTATGTCCTTGTTGTCCTTATTAAGCAGGCAATCGGTCAGCAAAAAGACCCTCATTCCAAGCGTTTCTGCCACCATATCCTCGGTTACATCGTTGCCCACCATAAGGCATTCCTTGGGGTCGAGCTTCAGCTCTTCGCATATCTCAATGTAATACTTGGGGTTGGGCTTGCAAAAGTGTGAGTTTTCATAGGTGGTATAAAGCAGGAAATCGTCGAGGTCAAGCCCTGCCCATCTTGCACGGTTTTCGGTAGCTGTTGCAGGAAAAAGAGGATTGGTCGCCAAAACAACGGCATATCCTTTGGATTTTAAAAGCTTTACTATCTCGTTGGCCTCGGGACGGCATTCGCAGGCGGCCTGCGCCTTGTTGAAGTCGCTCACGTAAAACTCGTCAAAGCACTCCTTGTCGTTGATGGCCTCGGGGCCGTGTATTTGACAAAAAGTGTTCCAAAAGGCCTGCATATTGGTGACCGAGCCGTCGTTCTTGAACATGGACCCAACGCACTGCCACATATCCTTGATAATGGTTTTGGGATCATATCCTAAAGATGCGCCCTTTATTGCAAGGTTTCCGAAATACAGCTCGCTGAACTTGTCCTGATCCATAGGGAGCAGCGTTCCGTCGAGGTCAAACAAAACCGTTTTTATTGCCATATTAACCTCCAAAAAAAAGATATTTACCTTTATATTTTACAATGCTTTACGGCAAAAAGCAATATATTAAAATGCAATTTTTTTGCAAAATCGTATTACGTTGCACCGACAAAAATCACCCCAAGCCGAAGCTCGGGGTGATTTTTAAATCAATTCATCAGGTTATGCCTTAGCCTTTTTGCCGGCAATTATTTTAATTATAAACAAGGTGCCGATCATAAGAGCAAATGCAATGGGCAGAGTAATCATCCAATTCTGGACAAAGCCTGCGATGATGTAGCTTACGAAGGAAACGCCTGCAACGGTGAGTGCATAGGGCAACTGGGTCGAAACATGGTTGATGTGGTTGCACTGACCGCCGGCCGAAGCCATAATGGTGGTGTCCGAAATAGGTGAGCAGTGGTCACCGCAAACGGCACCTGCCATACAAGCGGAAATTGCTACAACTGCGATCTCGCCGCCCTGGTTGAATACGCTAAGCACGATGGGGATAAGGATACCGAAGGTTCCCCAGGAGGTACCGGTTGCGAACGAAAGTCCGACAGCGATAAGGAAGATGATGGCGGGCAGGAAGTTCTGCAATGCACCTGCGTTGTTCTGAATAAGCTCGGCAATAAAGACGTTGGCACCGATGGAGTCGGTCATGGTTTTGAGCGTCCATGCGCAGATAAGTATCAAAATTGCGGGAACCATTGCCTTGAAGCCCTCGGGAATGGACTCCATGCAAGCCTTGAACGAAAGCACACGGCGAATCATGAAGAATATAATGGTGAAGATAACAGCGAAGAACGAGCCGTACATAAGACCTACGGAGGCATCACTGTTGGAGAATGCGGTGATGAAGTCCTCTCCGCTGAAGAAGCCGCCCGAGTAGATCATGCCGATAACGCAAGCGACAACAAGGAAAATAACGGGAACGATAAGGTCGCAAACACGGCCTCTGGGGTTCTCGGGCAATGCCTCAACCGACTCCTGAACACCTGCTGAGAAAAGGTCGCCGTTTTTGGCGTTGTCCTCGTGCTTTTTCATCGGGCCAAACTCAAGACCGGTCAAAGCAAGGAAGATGAGCATTGCGATGGTGAGCAATGCATAGAAGTTGTAGGGGATAGCGTGGATAAAGAGCGACATACCGCTGTCCTCACCTGCACCTGCGGCAAAGCCCGAAACGGCGGCTGCCCAGGAAGAAATGGGAGCGATGATACAAATAGGAGCTGCGGTGGAGTCGATGATGTAAGCAAGCTTTGCGCGGGAAATGTTCTGCTTATCGGTAACAGGTCTCATAACAGAACCGACGGTAAGGCAGTTGAAATAGTCATCAACAAAGATGAGAACACCCAAAGCGACGGTGGCAAGCTGTGCGCCTACACGGGATTTGATGTGCTTGGTTGCCCAACGGCCGAATGCAGCCGAGCCGCCTGCCTTGTTCATCATGGCAACCATTGCGCCAAGCATTACAAGGAACACGAGGATACCGACGTTGTAGGAATCGGCGATCGAGCCGACAAAGCCGTCAGACAGAACGTGGGTAACGGTGCCTTCAAAATCAAAGTTGGAGTAGATAAGACCGCCGGCCAAAATACCGACAAAGAGGGAAGAATAGACCTCTTTGGTGATAAGAGCAAGCAAAATGGCGATCACAGGGGGGATCAGAGCCCAAATGGTGCCAAAGAAGGGGATCTGCTCACGGACGGTGCCAAGAGCGGTTTCAAGGTTCTGATCAAAATTGGGGTCGGAATTGACATTGGTGTCATAAGCATCGATATACTCATTTGCCGAGTCATAGTCCGAAAGATCATACTGAACATCGTCAACGGTGACGGTGATCTGGGTGATCTCGGTGATGGGTTCGTCTTCGGCTGCGGTTGCAGTGGTGAAAAGCGATGTGATACAGAACACGACAAGGCACATCAATGCAACGGTAACCCAGACTTTGCGTTTTGCGGGTCGAAGTTTCATAAATAGTCCTCCTCAAATTTATGCAAAGAAAAATAAAAAGGCTGTGGTGTACCACAGCCTTTTGAAGCCAAAAAGCGATGATAGCCCTCCACAAACTGTGACAGTACACGGCGTATTTCACCGTATCCCAACCGCAATCGCCCGAAAAAGCAACTACGGTTTCGGCAGTTATTCCCTTCACGTGGGCGTTTTCGCACCGTGGTCACGCTACTCATAATAACTGCGCCTCTATCTTTGCTTCTTACATTATAAACGGAAAATGCCACAAAATCAAGTAGTTTGTGTAAAAAAGCAGAACAGTGTCGTTAAATCTGATAAAAATGCTTTTTGCGGAAGGCCTTGGGCGACATTTTAAAGCGTTCCTTAAAAACATAACTGAAATAGCTCTGCGAATTAAAGCCGCAACGTGCGGCAACATCGACTATCGGTATATCGCAGGAGGCAAGCAGACTTTGAGCCGCTGTTAGCCGTGTTCGGGTGATAAACTCATTGGGCGGAAGGTCGGTTACCTGCGTGAAGATGCGGTAAAAATAGGATGTGCTCAAATGGCACCGCTTGGCCAGTATCTCGGCATTCAAGGGCTCGGAATAATGCTCACGGATATATTCCACCGAGGTCTTGACCGCCGACTGGCTTGTGTCGGCAGATGTATTGTCCGAGGCGCTGACGGCACAGTCCTTTCTTAAATTATAAAGCAGACGTATCAGCCGACCTGCTGCTTTAACGTCGCTGAAATCGTCAAAATCGGGTTCGGGGTCGCAAAGAGCCGAAAACAGTTTTTTGTATTTTTCAAAATCACACCCTCGAATAAACTTGGGCAGGGTGGCAATAAGCTGGCGCAAACGTTCATCGGTGGCCGAAAAATGCAAAAACAAGGCCTTAAAATGCAAAAGGCTCTGCCGTTTGTCCCCCGGGGAGGCTATCAGAATACAGCCTTTTTTGATCTCGTTGCGCTGACCGTTGACAAACGAAATACCGCCGTCCTCACAAAAAAGCTCAAGCTCATACTCCTTAACGGTGCGCAATGGGGTCAAAATCTCACCGCCCTTAAAGCGGTATTCCTGTCGGATGCTTGTGTCAAAAATTCCCGAACCGAAAATTTTGGGTAATCCCGATTCCAATCATAGCCCTCCTTTTGGATAGAATTTCTAAAATATAAAAATCGAATATTGATAGCAATGCGCCGTTACAATTGCTATAATTAGCATAGCACAGCAAGAAACACTTGTAAAGGCCAAAATTTATAAAAGGAGCGTTGTCATTATGAAAGAATACAAAATTGATAATCATGAGCCGTCATACTTACCCGACGGTGAATGGAAGCTTGTATGGGCGGATGAATTTGACGGCACCGAGCTTGACCGAACAAAATGGGATTTCCGTTTGAATTTTTGGGGTAAACGCTTTGATGCTTATACCGATCAAGGTGTGATCGTCCGCAACGGCTGTGTGGAGCTTCACCGCACCGAGGTTGACGGTCGATATGTTTCTCCTCAGCTTCAAACGGGCAGTAACTCGTTTGATGTGCCTAAAAGCGGTCTTGACAATCCTTGGGGCGAGAACGAGATTTGGAAACTCGGCATTTTAGAACCGCCAAAGTTTGTGCACCGTTATGGTTTCTATGAGTGCCGTTGCAAGTTCCAGAAGGATCCAAAAACCATGTGGAGTGCATTCTGGACACAGTCACCGACCATTGGCGCACGTTTTGAGCCCGAATGGTGCGGTATCGAGTCCGATATTATGGAGCACTTCACGCCCGGTATTGCCACAACCGGCAACATTATGGGCGGATACGGCAAGCAGTTCCGTGAGGAAGGACGTGTGAGGTACGAGATAGAAGAGGAAGGTTGGCACTATTTTGGTATGGATTGGCAGCCTGATGGCTATGTTTTCTATTGCGACGGTAAAGAGGTTTCCCGTTGCAATAAAAACGTTTCACACGTTCCGCAGTTTATTTTACTGACTACCGAGGTTCAGGGCTACCGCAGCTCAAAGGGTAAGACAATAATAGATGCCGACGGCAAGGAAAAGATATTTCATTCCTACGATATTGTCGGTGAGTATGAGGACGATGCCTTTATCTGCGATTTCGTCCGTGTTTTTGATAAGATCAAATAATATAATTTTTAAAATTTGCCGCCTGAAAGTGTTGCTTTCTGGCGGTTTTTTGATAAAAATAATAGAATATCTAAAAAGTGTGATAGAATATTGATATAAAATCACAGGACATGGTGTTACTATTATAATATGCAAAACTTGTAAAGGAGAAATGAAAATGAAGGTAACCGACATAAAGGCATTTGTTGTTGACTGCTTCAGAACCAATTGGGTTTTTGTGAAGATCTACACCGATGAGGGCATCACCGGTGTTGGTGAGGGTACCTTGGAGTACAAGGAAAAGGCTTTCCTTGGTGCTTTGGAGCATATAAGAGAATATCTTGTGGGGCAGGACCCCAGGGACATTGAAAAGCATTGGCACCACACCTACCGTGACGCTTATTGGCGTGGCGGCCCCGTGCTGATGAGCGCCTTGTCGGCGGTCGAGTGCGCTTTGTGGGACATTTTGGGCAAGTCCTTGAACGTTCCCGTTTATCAGTTACTCGGCGGCAAGTATCACGACAAGGTTCGTATCTACGTCAACGGCTGGTTTGCAGGCGCAAAGGAGCCCGAGGAATTTGCCGAAAAGGCAAAAATTGCTGTTCAACGTGGCGTTACGGCAATGAAGTGGGACCCGTTCGGCAAGTCGTATTTGCAGATATCCAATGCCGATCTTGACAAGGCGCTTCGCAACGTTGCCGCTGTCCGTGAGGCCGTCGGTAACTCGGTCGATCTGCTTATCGAGGGTCACGGACGATTTGACGTTCCCACCGGTATCAAGATTGCCAAGGAGCTTGAGCAGTTCAAGCCGATGTTCTTTGAAGAGCCCACACCGCCCGATAATATCGACGCTTTGAAGGCTGTCAGAGACAAGTCTCCCGTTGCCATTTCGGCAGGTGAGAGGCTTTACAGCCGTTGGGATTACCGCAAGCTGTTTGATATTCGTGCCGCCGATTACATCCAGCCCGATATTTCCCACGCAGGCGGTATTTCGGAGCTGAAAAAGATCGCCGCCGAGGCCGAGTCGAGATATATTCCGTTTGCACCGCACAATCCGTCGGGCCCCGTTGCCAACGCCGCAACCTTGCAGTTGGCCGCCGCTTGCCCCAACTTCTGCATTTTGGAAATTATGTATAGCGACGTCGAGTGGCGCAAGGATGCCACCAACGAGAGCCTCGAGTATAAGGACGGTTATATCACCATTCCCGATAAGCCGGGTCTTGGCATCGAGATAAACGAGGAGGAGTGCTTGAAGCACCCCTATCAGCCTCACACACTTCGCCATTACACCGGTCAGTTGACCAACATCCGCCCCGCGAAATCGGAGTTTTATTTCTGATGAATTGTACCTTGTCGGGACGTCGAGGGCGCCGTCCCCTACAACGGCAGGAGCAAGCCCCTGCCCTACGGATAAAAGGAGATTTTTATGAATAAAGCAGTATTTATAACGGGAGCTCAAAGCGGCACGGGCTATGCAATAGCCGAAACCTTTGCCAAGAACGGTTGGGATGTGTTTATTACAAGTCGCAACGGTGAGGAAGCCGAAAGAGCCGCCGAACAATTGACCGCTGATTACGGCGTTTTCTCAAAGGGCTATGAGTGCAACATCCGCAACGAGCAGCAGGTTATTGATATTTTTAACGATATTGACAAAACTGGTCGTTTTGTTGAAACCATAGTGCTCAACGCCGCCAATATGGGATTTGGTAACGACCCTGCAAAGGGGCTTGACTTTTTTGAGCAATCCTTGGACGAGTTTCAGGAGGTATTTGAAACCAACCTTGTTTGGAACTTTTCAATGGTGCGCCAGGCGGCTATTCGTATGCGTGATCACGGACACGGTGCGGTTGTTTTCATCAGCTCCAACACGGCCTACCGTGCCATCCCCAACCGTGCCGCATATTCGGCATCAAAGGGCGGTATAAACTCGCTGTCCCGTGCGCTTGCTATTGACCTCGGCAAGTACGGCATCCGTTCCAACGTTGTGCTTCCGGGTACCATAAAGACCGAACGCTGGGTCAAGATGGGTAATAAGCAGATAGTAAACGGTGAACTGACCCCCATCGGTGACATTTCCGATTTTGAGGATATTGCCAATGCCGCTTATTTTCTCGGTTGTGACCTTTCCAAGAACATCACGGGCACCGAGATCACGGTGGACGGCGGTATGACCTGTCAGCTTTACCCCTCGGTTTTAAACGACCTCAAAAGAGAAAAGCTTCAAAGAGAGGGTATTCTGTAAGTGAACATAAAAAGTAAAAGAGAGGAAAAGCATTGCTTTTCCGCTCTTTTTTGCTAATAGATAGTTTTATAATTTTTCTGCTTCCCAACCGTTTTTGGTAAGTATCCAGCGCTCCGAAAAACCGCATTCTTTGGCCAAGGCGGCGGCATCCTCTAAAAAATCGCCAAGGCGTTCCTTTTCGTGGCAGTCACCGTTGATGACAATTTTGCCGCCGAGTCGGTTTATCTCCTTCAAAATAAACTCGGCAGGGTAGGGTGCGGTGCGGTAGCTTCGGGTCATTGCACCGACGTTGATCTCAAAAAATCGGCCAGACGGCACAAGCGCACGCACAGCCTTCAGGGCTGCGTTTTTGTATCGGTCGGTCAACACCCTCGGGTGGGTTTCAAAAAACTTTGAAACGAGGTCGATGTGGCCGATGATATCGCAATCCGTTTTGTTGACAACATCGCTGACAAGGTCGAAATATTCTTCGGCAAAGCTTTCAAAATCGCCGCCGTAATGCTCGTCCAAAACCTCCTGCAACATCTCAGGTGTAAGGTCAACAGGATACAGCTTGCCGTTCTTTTTGACGTTGTGTACCGAGCCTATTATGTAGTCATATCCGTCACCGTAGGGCTCGGAATAGTAGTCCTGCTCTAACCCCAAAAAGATCGTCATTTTGCCTTCGTATTCCTTTTTTAAGGCATTTACTTCGGCTTTGTAGACCTCGGTGCTTTCGGGGGTCATGCTGTACGGTTCAACGCACGGGTCATAGGAATGCCCCGAAAATCCGTAAATTTTAAAGCCTCTTTTTATGGCTTCTTCAACCATTTCACGGGGTGTGTTTTCACCGTCGCAGTAGTTGGTGTGGGTGTGAAGATCAATCGTTATCACTGGCCATCTTCTCCTGCTTGACCTTGTGGTCGATAACGTGACGTGATGCAAGCTCCTTGCGCACGTCATTCACCGAAATGCCGTTTTCGACCATCATGACCATCACGTGATAGGCAAGGTCGGCAATCTCATAAACGGTCTCTTTTTTGTCGTGATCCTTGGCGGCGATAATGACCTCGGTGCATTCCTCGCCGACCTTTTTGAGAATCTTGTCAAGACCCTTTGAGAAAAGGTAGGTGGTGTAAGAGCCCTCGGGCATCTGTGCCTTTCTGCCTTGCAACAGCTCATAAAGTCCGTCCATCGAGTATTCGGAAAGCTCGTCACTTTCCCAAACGGTCTCGGTAAAGCAGGAATCGGTGCCCTTGTGGCAGGCAGGGCCGTCCTTTTCGACCACAACGGTCAAAGCGTCACGGTCACAGTCGGCGGTTATCGACACGATGTGCTGATAGTTGCCGCTGGTCTCACCTTTAAGCCAAAGCTCCTGACGAGAACGGCTGAAAAAGCAGGTCAAGCCCTTTTCCATCGAAATTTTGAGGCTTTCCTCGTTCATATAGGCCAGGGTCAGCACCTTTTTGGTCAAACTGTCGACTACGATGGCAGGAATAAGTCCCTTTTCGTCAAATTTAAGCTGTGATATATCAAAATTAGTATTCATCGTTAAAGCCTCACTAAAATGTTATTTTTCTTGAGTTCCTCTTTAAGGTCTTGTATCTTGACCTCGCCAAAGTGGAAAATTGAAGCGGCAAGTCCTGCCGAAACACGTGGGTCGGCCTTGAAAAGCTCGGTGAAATGGTCAATGCCGCCGGCGCCGCCCGAAGCAATAACAGGTACCTTTACGGCATCGCACACGGCGCTTAACATTTCAAGGTCAAAGCCTTTTTTGACACCGTCGGTGTCGATGGAATTGACAACGACCTCGCCTGCGCCCATTCCGACACAGCGTTTTATCCATTCTATTGCTTCCATTCCGGTGTTCTCACGGCCGCCTTTGGAAAACACCGTGAATTTGCCGTCAACACGCTTGATGTCGGCCGACAGAACGACACATTGGTCACCGTATTTCTTTGCGGCCTCCTCAACGAGCTTTGGGTTTCTGATTGCGCCCGAATTTACGCTGACCTTGTCGGCACCGCATTTGAGCACACGGTCAAAGTCGTCCAGCGTGTTTATGCCGCCGCCAACCGTCAAGGGAATAAATATCTTGGATGCAACCTCTTTTAAAATGTCGGTAAACAGCTGTCTGCCCTCGGCCGATGCGGTTATATCATAAAAAACAAGCTCATCGGCGCCGGCGTTACTGTAATAAGCGGCAAGGCTCACGGGGTCGGATACATCGTTAAGACCTTCAAAGTTGACACCCTTGACAACACGTCCGTTTTTAACATCAAGGCAGGGGATTATCCTTTTGGTTATCATTTTGCCGCCTCCAATGCTTCTTCTAACTTGATTGCGCCCGTGTAGTATGCTTTGCCGATGATGCAACCGTAAATGCCCATCTCACGAAGCGCTTTGACATCCTCAAGCGTCGATACACCGCCCGAAGCAGTGATATCCACGGAAAATTTCTGCGACATCTCACGGTAAAGCGGCAGGTTTGTGCCCTTCATGGCGCCGTCCTTGGAAATATCGGTGCAGATTATGCAGGAAACGCCAAGGTCTTGCATTTTTTCGCAAAACTGAAGTCCCGTATACTGCGATTTTTCAAGCCAGCCCTTTATGGCCACAAAGCCGTCCTTGATATCAACACCAACGGCTATCCTGTCACCGTATTTCTTAACGGCGGCCTTCAAAAATTCCTCGTCATTTACGGCGGCGGTGCCCAAAATGCAACGGTCAACGCCGACCGAGAGATATCGGTCAACCGTTTCCATATTGCGGATGCCACCGCCTATTTCAATGAACAGCTTGGTGGTTTCTCTTATCTTTTTAACGGTTTCAAGGTTGGGGGTATC
This sequence comes from Acutalibacteraceae bacterium, assembly GCA_045546555.1. Classification (GTDB taxonomy): domain Bacteria; phylum Bacillota; class Clostridia; order Oscillospirales; family Acutalibacteraceae; genus UMGS172. The sequence goes on from JAZQCY010000031.1 coordinate 40,099, forward strand.
GCCGTTTTTTGCACCTTCAAGGTCGACAAGGTGAATGTGGGTGGCGCCTGCGGCCTCAAAATCACGTGGTACGGCCGAAGGGTCGTCGTTATACACCGTCATTTGTGCGTAGTCGCCCTTAAAAAGTCGGACAGCCTTGCCGCCCACAATGTCGATTGCGGGGAAAATTATCATTGAATGCCGTCCTCCTCACAAAATGCTTTTAAGATTTTCAGTCCCACGTTACCGCTTTTTTCGGGGTGGAACTGGCAGCCGTAAACGTTGCCGCTCTGCACAGCGGCGGTTATTCTGATGCCGTATTCGGCGGAGGCTGTAAGGCTTTCATCACAGCCATCGGCAAAATAGGAATGAACAAAATAAACGCAATCACCCTCATTTATATATTTGAAAATTGGGGTGGGGTTGTGGAATTTCAAGGCATTCCAGCCCATGTGCGGAATGTCCAAGCTTTTAGGAATACGGCCTTTCATAGCAACGACCTTGCCTTTGATAAGTCCAAGACCTTTGTGTACGCCGTATTCGTGGCTCTCCTCAAAAAGCATCTGCATTCCAAGGCAGATACCCAATATGGGGGTGCCGCTTTTGGCCTTTTCGATAACAAGCTGGTCAAGTCCGTTGACCGAGAGCTTTTTGCGGGCATCCTCAAATGCTCCGACACCCGGCAGAATTATTTTGTCGGCCTTTTTTATGACCTCGGGGTCACCCGTGACCACCGTGTCGGCACCGACATATTTTAACGACGAACAGAGTGAGAAAAGGTTTCCCACTCCGTAATCAATAACTGCTATCATTTAAAGTACACCCTTTGTGGAAGGAATTTCGTTTGCAAATTTTGGGTCGATACTGACGGCATCCTTTAATGATCTTGCCACCGATTTAAAGGTGCCCTCAATAATGTGGTGGGTATTTTCACCGTCAAACTGCTTGATGTGCAAGGTCAGCTCGGCATTGCGGACAAACGCCATAAAGAACTCCTCAACCAGCTCGGTATCAAAGTCACCGACCTTTTCGCAAAGTCCGAAAAATGTGCATTTCAAGTAGCTTCTGCCCGAAATATCAACGGCCGAAAGAATGAGTGCCTCATCCATGGGCAGGATCATATTACCGTAGCGGATGATGCCCTTTTTATCGCCCAAAGCGGTTTTAAAGCATTGACCCAGCACAATGCCGATATCCTCGGCGGTGTGGTGATAATCGACCTCGGTGTCACCCTTGCAGGTGACATTAAGGTCAAAGCGTCCGTGCTTGGCAAAAAGGGTCAGCATGTGATCCAAAAAGCCGCAGCCTGTGTCGACGGTGGAGCTTCCCTCACCGTCAAGGTTTAAGGTCATTTTAATATCGGTCTCATTAGTTTTGCGGTCAATAGAGGCGGTTCTCATTTCAATTCCTCCAATATTTGTTTTACTGCCTTAACAAAGGCTTCCATTTCAGGTATGCTGCCGATGGTGATGCGGTTAAAATCCTTGATGGCTTCCTTGGTGAAATGACGGACAAGTATGCCGTTGTCTTTGAGTTTTAAATACAACTCTTCTCCGCCGATTTTGTCCGACTTTGCAAAAATGAAGTTGGCCTTAGAAGGGATGACGTAAAATCCCAAAGCCTCAAGCTCACGGGTGGTATAGTCACGGTTTTCAATGATTTTTTGGCAGTTATCCATATAATAACCATTGTCCTTGACCGCCGCCACACCTGCCGCCATGGTCAGACGGTTGATGTTATAAGGGTTGGTGGAGTATTTTATCCTCTCAAGGTCGGCTATCAGCTCCTCGTCGGCAATGGCAAAACCAAGCCTTGCGCCTGCCATACTGCGTGATTTGGAGAAGGTCTGAACGACCAAAAGGTTTTTGTATTTATTTATCAACGGATAGCACGATTGGCCGCCGAAATCAACATAAGCCTCGTCTATCACAACAACACTTTGAGGATTGGCCTTCAAAATACCCTCAATTTCTCTTACCGAAAGGCAAAGTCCCGTCGGAGCGTTGGGGTTGGCGATGACCACCATTTTGCCGTCGCCTTTATAATCCTCTGGGTCGATGGAAAAATCGCTTTTTAAAGGGACTTTTACATAGTCAACGCCGTGTAATTCGGCAAATACCTCATAAAAGCCATAGCTTATTTCGGGAAACATTGCGCCCTTTTCGGTGAACGCCATAAACGAAAAATTAAGGATATCGTCCGAACCGTTGGAAAGGAATATGTTTTCGGGTCTTACACCGTGCAAATCGGCCAAGGCGGCTTTGAGCGCATTGGCGGTGGGGTCGGAATAAAGACGAAGATCACGCACCTCATTCTCGTTCACGGCCTTTATAACACCCTCGGACGGCGGAAACGGCGACTCGTTTGTATTAAGCTTTATGTATTTTTTGTCTCTCGGCTGTTCGCCCGGGGTATAGGCCTCGAGCGAGCAGTAGCGTTCTTTCAAAAACTTACTCATTTTTCTTCCTCAAAACGGATGGTTGCACTTTTTGCGTGTGCTGTGAGACCTTCTTTTTCGGCAAAGAAGGCAACATCGTCGGCAACCTTTTTAAGAGCGTCACGTGTGTAATAGGTGTATTGGCTCTTTTTTACAAAATCATCAACCGACAAGGGGCTTGAAAATCTTGCGGTGCCGCTTGTGGGCAGGGTGTGGTTGGGGCCTGCGTAATAATCGCCCAAGGCCTCGGGACAGTATTTACCCATAAAGATACTGCCTGCGTGCTTGATCTTGTCAAGATAATCAAACGGATTGTCAACGCAGATCTCAAGATGCTCGGGAGCGATCTCATTGGCAATGTCGATAGCCTTCATCAGGTCATCGGCAACGATGATCTTACCGTTGTTGTCAATGGATGTGCGTGCTATATCACAACGCAAAAGCTTGGGTATCTGCTTTTCCAAGGAGTCGCTGACAGCGTTGGCAAGCTCCATACTGTCGGTAACCAAAACGGCACTTGCCATCTTGTCGTGCTCGGCCTGTGAAAGCAGGTCGGCGGCAACAAAATCGGGATTGCAGGTTTTGTCGGCAACAACAAGTATCTCACTCGGGCCTGCAATCATATCAATGGAAACAAGTCCGAAGACCTGACGCTTGGCTTCGGCAACAAAGGCGTTACCGGGGCCCACTATCTTGTCGACCTTGGGGACGGTTTCGGTGCCGTATGAAAGTGCGGCAATGGCCTGAGCACCGCCGGTCTTGAAGATGCGGTCAACACCTGCGATCCTTGCGGCAGCAAGAATAACGGGGTTCACCTTACCGTCTTTAGAGGGCGGTGTGGTGATGCAGATCTCCTTACAGCCTGCGATTTTTGCAGGGATACTGTCCATCAAAACGGTGGACGGATAAGCGGCAGTACCACCGGGCACGTAAAGGCCGACCTTTTCGATAGGGGTGACCTTCTGACCCGTAACAATGCCGTCCTTTTCGGAAATAATAAAGCTGTTTCGTACCTGCTTTTCGTGGAAGGCACGGATGTTTTCGGCGGCGGTGCGGATGATCTCCAAAAACTTGGGTTCGACCGCATTAAAGGCCTCCTCGATCTCGGCCTCGGTGACCTCCAAGGTGGTCAGAGCCGCCTTGTCAAACTTTTCGGCATATTTTATGAGTGCGGCATCGCCGTTTTGTTTAACGTCCTCAATAATTTCGGTAACAATGCCCGATACATCAGTAGCGGCGGTGCCACGTGCAAAAATCTCGGAGTTCGGAACCTCGCCGTATTTTAAGATCTTAATCATTTGCTTTCACCTGCTCTGCGAGTTCTTTGCGAACACGCTCAATCAATTCATTTTTAAACTTATAGCTTGATTTGTTGGCAATAAGTCGGGCGCTTATGGGGAGTATGGTCTCTTTCGGTTCAAGGTCATTTTCCAACAAGGTTTTGCCCGTTTCAACAATATCAACGATAACGTCCGAAAGTCCTAAGATCGGTGCTATTTCAATAGAACCGTTGAGCTTGATGATATCAATATCACGGCACTTTTCGGCATAGTATCTTGATGCGATGTTGGTGAATTTGGTGGCAACACGCAAGGTGGAGTTGGGGTCGTCTCTGAAATCCTTTTTGGCGGCCACGGCCATACGGCATTTGCCAAGGTTCAGGTCAAGCAGCTCATAAACATCGGGCTCGTATTCAAGTAAAATATCCTTGCCTGCAACGCCGATGTCGGCGGCTCCACGCTCAACGTATATCGCAACGTCGCTGGGCTTTACCCAGAAGTAGCGCACGCCTGCGGCTTCGTTTTCAAATATCAGCTTGCGGTTAGGCTCCTTTATCGAAGGGCAGGGGAAACCGCTTTTTTCAAACATATCGTAGACCTTTTCGCCCAAACGTCCTTTGGGCAATGCCACGTTAATCATTTCCATTGACGGTCTCCAATCCTTTCTCGGTTATTTTAAGCAGCTGACGGTAGCGTAAATTCGTGGGCGCTTCTTTGGCTACCAGCACCGAATTGCCGCCGCTTGACAGCATTTCGGAGGTCTTTATTGCGGCGCTTATGTCATCGCCGTACAAAAGCACGGTGTCAACGTCAAACTCTGCATTGTTGCGGTCGTAACGGCCGAGCTCGTCAAGATAAACGGCAAAGCCGACGGCACCTGCGGTGCGGTGCAGCTTTTTCATCAGCTTGTCATACTGTCCGCCCGACAAAACGGCATCGGGTATATCACGGATATAGCCCTTGAAGACAACGCCGCTGTAATAGCTCATGGTGCCGATGCAGGAGAAGTCGACAATCAGCTTAACGGCATTTGAAAGCTCTGAAAGCACGTTGAAAATCGTTTCAAACTCGTTCAATGCATCAAGTACGGCGCCCGAGGTGTATACCGCCTTGACG
>JAZQCY010000032.1:0-6304 GCA_045546555.1 Acutalibacteraceae bacterium
ACTACGGTAAGTGGCACGACATCGAGGTTGAAGACGATGTTACCGCTTATGTTGAGTACCCCAACGGTGCAACCGGTACCTTTATCACCACCACCGGTGACAACCCCGGTACCAACCGTTTTGAGATCACTCTTGACCGTGCAAAGATCGTTGCCGAGGGCGACAAGCTTATGATCTGGGAGCTTCCCATGAAGACAAGCGAGTTCACCAAGACCGCTACAACTCCCTTCCAGAGCCAGAAGGCCGAATACCGTGAGGTTGAGACCGACGGTATGAACGAGCAGCACAAGGGTGTCCGTGACGCATTTGCCGCACACATCCTGCACGGCACTCCCCTTACCGCAGGCGGTGAGGAGGGCATCAACGGTCTTACCATCTCCAACGCAATGCATTTGTCGTCCTGGTTGGGTAAAACGGTTGACATTCCGTTTGATGATGAGTTATACTATAATGAGCTTATGAAGCGTGTCGCAACCTCAAGACGTAAGACCAACGTCACCGAGGTTACCGCCGACACCGAGTCTTCGTACGCAGGTACAAAATAACTCTTTTACGTGATTCTACAGTCAAAATAGTTTCGTAAAAGTTCAACCGTAGGGGCGAACTGCGTTCGCCCGAAAAGGCAAAGCAGCCGCCCCTACCTTTATTTTCAGTTTGAGGGTGTTATTATGGAAAAGGTAAGAGTAGGCGTTATTGGTTTCGGTAATATGGGCTCGGCTCATGCCAAGCACATTTATGACGGTCTGATAAACGGTATGGAATTGGTTGCCGTTTGCGATACCGATGAAGCAAAACGTGAAAAGGCCAAGGCGGCTTTTCAGAATGTTGAGGTTTTTGCATCTCACCGGGAGCTACTCAAAGCAGGCATCACCGATGCCGTAATCATTGCAACCCCTCACTATTTCCATTGCCCTATTGCTATTGATGCATTCAACGCAGGTCAGCACGTTTTAAGTGAAAAGCCTGCAGGCGTATACACCAAGCAGATACTTGAAATGAACGAGGCCGCCAAAAAGAGCGGTAAGATATTTGCGATTATGTTCAATCAGCGCACCAATATGCTGTTCAAAAAGGCTCACGATATGGTGCATAACGGCGAGCTGGGCGAGTTGAAACGAATGGTTTGGATCATCACCAACTGGTACCGCACACAACATTATTACGATTCGGGCTCTTGGAGAGCTACCTGGGCCGGCGAAGGCGGCGGTGTTCTTTTGAATCAGGCGCCCCATAACCTTGACATCTGGCAATGGATCTGCGGTCTGCCCAAGAGAGTAAGAGGCTTCTGCTCGGTTGCAAAGTATCACCACATTGAGGTTGAGGACGATGCCACCATATATGCCGAATATGAAAACGGCGCAACCGGCATTTTTATCACCTCCACGGGTGAGGCACCCGGCACCAACCGCCTTGAGATCGGCGGAACCAAGGGTAAATTGGTCATCGAGGGCGGAAAAATGACCGTAACAAGACTCAAGGTCGATGAACGTGAGTTTTGCTTTGACTGTGAGGATAATTTTTCGACAATTCCTTCCGAGGTCGAGGTCATTGAGCAGACCGAAAAGGAAAGCGCCCACATGGGGATTCTGCAGAACTTCACCAACGCAATTCTGCACGGTGAGGCACTTCTTTCCCCCGGCTATGACGGTATAAACGAGGTTCAGCTTTCCAATGCGGCTTATCTTTCCTCGTGGAAGGATAAGTGGGTCGAAATCCCCGTAGATGCAGAGGAATACTATATGGAACTGCACAAAAAGGCTGAAAATTCCGAGCCCCACGAGGGAATCAAGAACGACAAGCATGCCGATATGAAATATAGTGAGCGCTGGAGCGTAAGGTGGTAAATCAACTGCTTTGATGACTGAGGGAGCACTCCTTCCGTCACGACTGCGTCGTGCCACCTCCCTCAAAGAGGGAGGCTCACGTCAGACTCGCCAAACTGCTTGATTTTATATTGACAATCGGTAAGTTTAGAGTTATAATTTTATTGGAGATTACGGAGATACAAAGTAAAATATACTTTGTGTCTCCTTGTTTTTTGAGGTGACTGTTATGAACTTTTCAGAAAGCATAAACAAGGAAATTGAGCGTGTTATTGAAAAATTGACCGCTGTGACCGATAAAAATGCCGTGAATTACGCCATTGTGACCGACACGCATTACGATACACAGCAATCGGTAGGAACACCCGAGTTAGTGGACAATTCGGTGAAAATCATCCGTCTGCTTGCCGAAAAAGGCCTTATAGACTTTGCAGGTCATTGCGGTGACATCACCACGGGTTGGAGAAGCGGTGATTCCTGCAGAAAGTACACCAAGATCGTTGCCGATCTGTTTTCCGATTTCCCCTGCCCTGTTATTTTTACTGTCGGCAACCACGATTTCAACCACAACCCCGAAACCTTAAAGGAAGGCGCACATTCTTACGCTTTGACAAGTGAAAAAAATCCCGAGCTTCTCGACCACGAGGAGTGGTATGCCCTTACCCAGAAAAACTTCCGTAAGGACAGCTTTGTCTACGATGAGGCCATGCCCGGTTCACTTTATTTTTACGTTGATATTCCCGAGAAAAAGGCACGTGTTGTGTGCCTTGAATCGTTCTATTGCCGTGATACAGAAAAGCAGGTGCGGTTCATTGCCGAAAAGGTGCTGACCGTAAAGGATGAGGGCGTAAAATATGTATTTTTGTCCCACGCACCCATCGACAACCGTTATGAAGAAGGCAAAATGCACCATGTTTGTGCAGGTGCCGAGGATCTGAAAAAGCTTATCACGGCACTTAACAACCGCACCGTTGCCGAGACCTCGGTCGGTACATACGATTTTGGCGATTACGCCTCCAATGCCGTTGCCTTTAACTGCGGACATATGCATTCATCTTATGTCGAGTTCAACCGTGACCTCAAAATGTTCCACGCAACATCGGGACAAACAGGCGTTGTGGGAAGCGGTCATTTCAGAGAGGTTGAGGCCGATGATAACGCCACGGGTCGCCACAAGCTGACCAACGACGATGCCAACCGCTATTTGTTTGACATTGTCAGCGTGACGCCCGAAAAATATGAGCGCATCCGCTTCGGAAACGGACTTGACAAAACGGTCAAAGCCGAATAAAACCCTTAATCAAAGCTTTATTTGATCCTTCGGTCACTCGCAGCCGAAGGATCTTTTATTTTTATGTTTGGTTTTTTGATTATTTGGTTTATTTTGCAACATCACCCTGCGGTTTTTATGTGGTATTTTTCCCGTTTGTTGATATTATTTAATTTATTTATATATTTCGATATATTTTTAGTAAAAAGGTTGAATTTGTCACGCATTTATGGTAGTATTATTCTGTAATATTTTATTTAAAATACACTTTAAGAAAGGTGATTTTATGAGAACATTCAAGCGCGCAATTTCCATCATTACCGCCTTGGCGATCTTGGCTGTGACCTTCTCGTTTTTAGGTCTTATGCCGGTATCGGCGGCGGTCACCACCCCCGAGGGTTATGAGATCGCAGAGCAGATCAAGCTCGATTTCAACACCGATGGTAATGGCTGGTCGGGCTCTAACGGAACAAAGGGAACCCACATAGACCAGATCACCGACCCCGATAACAGCTCCAACAAGTATATGTATCTGTATACTCCCAACGGTAACGGCTACAATATGGAGTTGGCTAACAGCAGTACATCGACAACCGCTTATGAAATGACTGCAAGCACCAAATACTCAATTGAGTTTAAGGTCAAGGTCGCCAGCTATACAAAAGCCGAAAACCAAATAGCTATTTGCTTTGGTACGCAGGCAGGTTATAACGCTAACCTTGCAAAGCCAACCATGAATACATGGACAGTTGACAAATTGTCAACCGAGGCTTGGACTACCGTATCTTATGAGTGGACCACTACCGAAACAATGCTGGCAAATACCTATGATTCTTCAACAAGTAAAACCAATTTGTGTAACCGTATTTACTTTGTTGCTAACAACGGTGCATCTGCCGCTGCCTACTATATCGATGATGTTGTTATCACAAAGTATAGGGAAATTTCCGCTTCCACTCCCAAAAATCAGATCACCTATATCAATTTTGATACCGAGGGCAAGGGCTGGTCGGACACCAACGGTTCGTCTTACCTTACGCAGGTAACCGATACCGAAGACAGCACCAACAAGTATATGACCCTTCACACCCCCAACGGTGACGGTTATAATATGGAGATAGCTTCGGGAAGCAACTCCGACACCGCTTACATTCTCGAAGGCAGTACAAAATATCTTTTGACCTTCAAATACAAGGCGCTTGATTCGGCCTCAGGTAATCTTTCACTCTATTACGGTTCTATCTCTGCTTATAAGAGCTCTAACCCCAAATACGGTCCGCTTACATCCTGGGCTGCAAGCTCGGCCAACGACGGCGAGTGGCATACCGCTACATACGAGTTCACCACCACCGAAACAATGACCTATGCTTCCTATAGCGGCAGTGGCAGCACCACCGTTTGTGACAATCTTTATCTTGTTGCACGCAGTAATCAGAACACCTGGGCTATTGACGACATTGAGATCAAGAAGTACGTTGAGGGTGCAACAGAGGATGAGTATGTTGACGGTATCGCACCCAAGCCCAAGAATGAGGTTTATAAGATCACCTTCAACACCGAAGGCATGGGCTACAGCGATTACTCCGCACAGTATAATACTCAGGGTATTTTCGCACAACCGTTTGAAGAAACCAACGGCTATATTGACCTTGGCACCAAAAACGGTGACGGCTATAATATGGAGCTTGCAATCGGTGACAGTAATGAAGCCTTTACAATGGTAGGTAACACCACCTACACCTTCCAGGTCAAGTTTAAGGTCATAACCGCAGGAACTGACGGTAAGCTTTCCATAAATTTTGGTTCTCAATCCAAATATGCTGCTAACGTTTCCAAGCCCACTATGAATAATTGGGTTGCCGCCGATTATAACGACGGTGAGTGGCATACCGAAACCTATGAGGTCACCACTACCTCGACCATGGCCGCAAGTACATATCTTAACACAACCAACACCAACATCTGTAACAAGGCATACCTTGTTGCTCACGGTGGCGGATCTAACGGCTGTGAGTTCTACATTGACGAAGTCATCATCACCAAGCACGCAGGTGGCTCTGGTTCTGACGAAGAGGAGACCCCGAAAGAAATGTATACTATCCCCGATTTTACTCATGAGCCTTATAAGACCTATGCCGCACCCGGTAAGCATAACGGCGTTTGGTACTGCTCGATTCGTTGGTCTACCCACACTGAAAATAACAATAGCGTAATGCGCTATAAGTATGCATACGACATTTCTGAAAACGCTCCCTCCACCTCGGGTCAGCGTGGTACGACCGCAATGGGTACCAACGGCAGCCAGCACGCTATGATGTGCCTTGTTGACGATGATAACCCCTCGGTTCCTCTGTATGTAACACAGAATAAGTCTTACCGAATATCCTTTAAATACAAGGTTACCGACGTTGAACTTAACTCCTTTGTTTCGTTCAACATTATGAGAGGTCAGTATTCTTCCGGATGGACCGGTTCATCGGGCATAGGCGTTTCCACCAATAAGGATGACGATCGCTACATCATCGCCATCGAATACGCACCCACAGACGGTTGGGTCGATGCATCCTACACATTTACCGCAGACTACACCACCAATCTTGAGCGTAACGTATTCCAGATCGGTGGCGCAGGCTACGGCGATGCACTTATCGACGACATCAAGATCGAAGAGATCAATGCCTCCGAGGTCGAACCGGTAAACAACGATGCTTCTAAATACGACTACTCGGTCAACGGTCAGCAGTCAAGCATCAACTCTTATAAAGGCAAGGACGCCGATCTCACCATTACGAGCGTTATCGGCAGAAGACAGCTTACAGCTATCAATGCGTACGCTTTCCTTTACAACCGTTATACCAAGAACATTGTTATCGAAAACGGTCCCACCGTCATTGGCGACTATGCTTTTGAGTATGCCAAGGTTCTTGAAACCATCAGCATTCCCGCATCAATAACCACCATCGGCAAGGGTGCCTTCTACGGTATCAAAACAATGAAGTCCTTTACTGTAGATGCCGCAAGCGAAAGCTTCGCATCGGTTGACGGTGTCCTTTATACCAAGGATATGAAGACCCTGTTGTACTACCCCGCCGCCAAGGATGCAACCACCTTTACCGTGCCTGCAACAGTTACCACAATTGCAGAAGGTGCATTCCTTAATGCAACCAAGCTGCAGACTGTTGTCCTGCCTTTGGGGCTTACAACCATCGAG
>JAZQCY010000033.1:0-10744 GCA_045546555.1 Acutalibacteraceae bacterium
TTGTTAAAATACTCGCAAATCCATAGAGGATTTGCTGCGTTTTGTGCCTCGCCACATCAAAAATCCTTTAACCACAAAATTCTGCGACCTAAAAGGTGCGGTTTTATGAGTGGATTTTGGTGATGCGGAGCACATTAGGCTGTCGCCTATGTGCGACAAAGAGCCAAAAGACGCCTTAAAACCGCCCTTTTAGGCTGGTTCGGGCTTAAATGCTTTGGCTAGCTTGGTGCCGACCGTGACATCGGGCGGGAGCAGAGCCATTGCGATAAATAGATCCTCATCGCACTTTTCGGACAGATCGTGCAGATAGGCGTATTCTCCCTCGATTTTTGAGATTATATAGTCTTTCGGTTCCACAAAAATCATCCTTTCAAAAGCTCACGGCGGCGCTTGTAATCCGGCATATAAAGCCCGACCAGCATCCAAAACCGCCACGAGTGGTCGTGATACTTGGTGTGCGCCAACTCATGCAGGACAACATAGTCGATGGCCTCCTCGGGATAGCGCATTAAATGGTATGAAAAGCAGATGGAGTTTTTGCCGCTGCAGCTACCAAACCGTGTTTTGGCGCTTGTTATCTTAACGCCGGTGCATTTTAGCCCCGTGAGTTGGCTGAAATACTCTACTCTTTGGGGTAAGATCTCTTTAGCTTTTTGCTTTAATTCGGCAACCTGCTCAGGTGTCAGCTCGTCTTCAATGGGCCGTTCCTTTATCCTTTGCAGATTTTTATGCACCCAAGCCTCGTGCGAATCGACAAACTCACGTATAACATTTAAGGTGGTGTGCATTGGTGAACGCACGATTATCTCACCACTGCGCTTTATCTCCAACGACAATGTTTTTCGGTTGGAACGGATGATACGGTAATCGATCATACCTCTTGCTTCCTTTTAAAAACCTTACCAAACAAACGGTCGGCAAACGGAGTTTCGACCACAAATATGGCAAAGAGCATTATCACACAGCCCATACCCTCCCTTAAAGTTGGGAGCTTTGCGTAGAACACGCAGGCCGCAACCATACAGAACAGCGACTCAAGGCTCATAATAAGGCTGGCAACGGTGGCCTCGGAATACTTTTGACCGATTATCTGCAACGTGTAGGCAACGCCTGACGACATAACACCGCAGAAAAGAATGGGCACGGCGGCCGACACGATGTTGGACACCGATAATGTATCACGGTCGAAAACAAACATCAACGCACCCGAAATGACAGCGGCGGTGACAAACTGAATAAGCGACAGCGTAACACCGTCAGCCTTTTGCACAAAGTGGTCGACAACCATAATGTGACCCGTAAAGGCAACGGCACAAAGCAAAAGATAAATATCGCCCGAGGACACGGTAAAGCCGTCCTTAACGCTGATAAAGTAAAGTCCCAAAACGCCCAAAAGCACGGCCGCTATCATCGAAAAGCGGAGCTTTTTGCCGCCAAAGACCGAGGCTATGGGCACAAATATTATATACATTGCGGTGATAAAGCCTGCCTTGCCCGAGTCGCCCTCGGCCATTTCGGCATTGAACACAATGCCTATCTGCTGCAGGTTGGCGGCAATTGCCAGGGCAACACCGCAACAAATGCCTCCCAAAACCGACGTTTTGGTCACCAAGCGTTCGGGTATACCTGTCCTTTTGACACGCAACCGCTTCATTATAAGCGCAACGGGTATCAGCACTGTGGCGCCCACTATCGAGCGCATACAGTTCATGGTAAAGGGGCCGATAAACTCGGCTGCCTCCTCCTGAAAGACGAAGGCAGTACCCCAGATAACGGTAGCAATAACCAGCATTATGCTACCTTTAAGGTTGCTTTTCATCAGCCTTCCTGCTCCTTAGGGGTGTCGAGATATTCTCTTAATGCATCGGTATTAAGGAAGCGGCAGTTGAAGAAGAACGGTGCGATTTTTTCAAGGATCTTTCGCACGCCGCCCTTGGAATCGCTCTCAACGTTGAACGGCATAACGGGGTCGTGCACCGACAAACGGAGCAGGAACCAACCGTCGTCAACGCTGACACGGATGCCCTCACGGTTGTCGTCGGCAATTATGTAGCCGTCCTCTGCGGCCTTGGCCTCACACCAACGCTGAACGCCCTCGATGACCAGCTCACCGTAGGTCTTGAACTCGTCAACCTCGATATTAAAGCGAAGCTCCTTGGCATCAAGCGGCATTTTGAGGTTGGCAGTAAGGTCGGAAATGCTCTTACCCTCACGGCCGAGCTTTGCCATCTTAATGATGATCTTGGTGACAAGATATGCACCGTCATCAAGGAAATAGTTCTCCTTCAAGGCGGCGTGACCCGAGGTCTCGATTGCCAAGGGAGCGTTGATACCCTCGTTGCAAAGACGGACGGCCTCGTTGATTACATTCTTATATCCACGCTTGAAGCGGTGATGCTTACCGCCAAGATCCTTTTCAATAAATTCTTTAAGTCCCGAAGATGTTACGCTGTCGGTAACAACAGTCGAACCGGGCTCGTTTTCAAGTGCAATGGCGGCGGCCAAAGCAACAAGGCGGTTGCGGTTGATCTCAACACCGTCGGGGTCAACACAGCCTGCACGGTCAACGTCGGTATCAAAGATAACTCCCAGGTCGGCATTTGAGTTGATAACGGCATCCGAAATGCAGGCCATTGCATACTCATTTTCGGGGTTGGGAATGTGGTTGGGGAACATTCCGTCGGGTTCAAGGTTGATACTGCCCGTGGTGTCGGCGCCCAAAAGGGCAAGAACCTTGTCGGCATAAAAGCCGCCTGCGCCGTTGCCTGCATCGACAACGATGTGGTAGCCTTTGAGCGGCTGATCCTTTTCCTCAACACCAAGCTCACGGCAGATGGTCTCACGCAGGATGGCGGCATACTCGGTCATAAAATCACGGGTCTCAACACAGCCCTTGGCAGGCTCGCAATGCTTGCCCTCGTTGGCATCGTTGATGATCTCGACAATATCACTCGAATCAAGTCCGCCCGTGGGCAGGAAGAATTTAAGACCGTTACGGTCGGCAGGGTGGTGGCTGGCGGTGATCTGAACCGCACCGTCACAGCCTGCCTTAACGGTGGTCATAAACATTGCAGGGGTAGAGGACAGACCGCAGTCAACCACCTTAATACCCGCCTTGACCAAGGCCTCGATGACCTTCAGCTTGATACGCTCGCCGGTAATGCGGGAATCGTGACCGACCGAAACGGTCAGCTCGGTTGCCTTTTTGCCGCTCTTTTTCTCCAAAAACAGTGCAAATGCGGCAGTGATGTCAAACACCGCATCATCGGTAAGGTTGATCTCGTTCTCAAAAATGTCGCTGGCAAAGCCTCTGACGTCCGAGCCCGATTTGAGTTCTGTGTAATTTCCCATAATAATCTCCTTATTTTAAAGAGAGCCAAGGAGCAGCTCGGCACCGACAAAGCCTATCGTTATCAGCGAAAAGGCTATCAGCGTCCATGCCGCCGACTTTAAGAAAAGCCGAAACCCCGTGGTTTTCTTTTTATTGCTTTTTATACCGTTCATTTTATCGCCTCCCGTCAACCGTAGTGTTGACCGAAAGCGCAAAAATAATACGTGTTTCACCCTTGCCAAGCACTCCGTATATAATGGCATATAAATTCACGGAGGTGCTTTATGACGGTGAATGTAGTTGACGGACAGTTAAAGGTGACCCTTACTGACACCGAAACGGTGAAATTTAACATCGACCGTGTGTTTTTTGACAAGACGGACGAAAGGGCCGCCAAAGCCTTGTCGCATTTATTGAAAACTGCCGCCGCCAAGGCAAATTTCACCTCGGCGGCAACACGCTTTGCAATTGAGCTATACCCCGTTTTTTCAGGCGGTTGTGAGATTTGGTACATTCCGCAAAGCATTGACCGTGCCACGATCAAACGCAGATCGGTTTTTGAGTTTAACCGAACCGACGGTCTGCTTGCGGCGTGCGAAGCGCTGTATCACGACCCAAAAACCCGATATTTGAAAAGCTGTGCCTTTGTAAACGGCGGCAAATACCGCTTGCTTGTGACGGGACTTGAGCCGAAGCGTCACAAAAGCGTTGCTTTGGAGTTTGCCGACCGATGCTTAAAAACACTCGATCGGGTTAAAACCCTGGAGCATTGGCAATGTGTTTGTCCTAAAAACGCCATTGCCGTGATCGGTGCGGCTATGTGTCGGGATATCAGTCAAGATTTATGATAAATCTGAACGAAACACGGCGGGATGCGGTCTTGTTCACATTACCGTCAGCGTCCTTAATGGGACGGCTGTTGGAGTAGCCGATATCCTCAAGGGTTGTGCTGAGTGCTGTGATATACTCTGCGCTGATGCCGTTTTCGGCCGACAGACAATACGCCTTAACGTTGGCGGCACGCTCCTGCGACAGAGGCAGACCGCTTTCGTAGGTGCTGTTTGCCAAGGGTGCGGTATGACCCTCGACCATGGTTTTGGCAACAAATCCGTTGTACTTGTCGCTGTAAACGATAGAGGTGTAGGCGTTTATGAACTTATTGAGGAACGCCTTTCCCTCGGCCGACAGAACGGCCGAATCGCCGCCGAACAGAATGGAGGAGTCCATTGCCATTTCACCCGAAGTCTGGTCAACGCTTACGGTAATACCTGCTTCGTTGAAGGCCTTGGCAAGATCATCCATAAGGTTTTCCTTTTTCTCAACAATGGCCTCAAGCTGTGAATCCGACATATTGTCTAGCTTGCCGGTCTGATCCTCGGTCAAGAAGTTGTCGAGCTTTGCCGAGGTGCGGTCGTTATAATCATCGTTATAGTAATAAACATTGGTTCCGTCGGTCAGAACGATACCGTCGTCACGGCAGTAGAAATAGACAAACTGATAGGTCTTGGTGCCGGTCGACCAAGGCACGGTAAAGGTCAAAAGGCCGTTCTTATTGATGGTAGCTATAGCGGTTTCGTCATACTTGGCATACTCAAGCTCAAGATGATCTACAAAGAAACGGTTGTACTCACCGTCCTCGGCGTCAAAAAGCATTCCGAACTGATCGATTCCGTCGATTGCAGCCGAGTCGGGTGAGAGATAATGCTCAAGATAGAAATAGTCGGTATCATCGGTAACGGCAATACCCGTGCTTAAAGTGACGCTCTTACCGCCTGCCGAAAGCGTGAGATCAACACCTGCAAACTTGAACTCATACTCCCAGACAACATCCTGCATCGAGTAGGTGATCTTGTTGTTTTCCTTGTCGACGTTAAACTCGTCAACGGGGGTGAGCTTTATCTTGTTGCCCTCAACAACATAAGAACAAAGGGTGTTGTAAAGGTTGCCTGCGTCATTCTGGAAATGTGCTCGCAACCAGTTATGCTCTTTAATTCGGGTGATGTAGTGACCGAGCGTATTGGGTCCAACCTCAAGTGCATGAGGAATGGCGGTGATCTTATCAAAATACTCGGCATCAACATCCATATAGTTCATATCCTGCTCATACTTGTCAATGGCCTCGTCACCACCCTTTAAACGGTAGTCGCCGTAGAACATCTGAGGAGTGTAGGTCAGCTTGGCATAAACGTCCGCAGGGTTAAGCTGGGTTGCGGGTGCGCCCATTGCAACCGAGTCGTCGTTTTTGACAACGTAGCCCTCAACGGCAGGGTTGCCGCCCTCGGTCGGGTCATCCGAGCCACAGGCCACAAACGAAGCCAACATCAAAGCTGCCAACAATAATGCTAATAATTTTTTCATGATAGATCCCTCGCTAAAATGCTGAAAATTGATATTATAAAGCCTTGTATTCCTTGGCCTTTTCACCCAAATCGGATGCTTTAAAAAGCGCACTTCCGACAACAAGCACATCGGCACCTGCTTCAACGCAAAGCTTGCCGGTCTCCTCGTTGACGCCTCCGTCGACCTCAAGCAAAATATCAAGACCAAGACGGTCACGCTCGGCCTTTAAGGCACGAAGCTTGTCAAGAGCGTTCATCATAAAGCTCTGACCGCCAAAGCCCGGCTCGACCGACATGACAAGCACCATATCGCACTTGGGCAGATATTTGAAGATCTCCTGAGGGTCAGTCTTGGGCTTGATGGTAAGGCAGGTCTTACAGCCAAAATTATGTATTTCGTCAAGCGTTTCATCAACATCCGAGCCTGCCTCGTAATGGAAGCCAAGCCAATCGGCGTACTTTGCAAAATCCTTTATGTAGCGCAACGGGCGGTCGATCATAAGATGAATGTCCAAGGGTATTGAGGTGTGCTTTTTGATGGAATCGATAACGGGACAGCCAAACGAAATGTTGGGCACAAAAATGCCGTCCATAACATCCAAGTGAAGCATATCGGTTCCGACTGCCTCCAACTGCTTGCAGGCCTCCCCCAAGGTAAGGTAATCGCAACCCAGAATTGACGGTGAAAGTTTAGCCATAGCTCTACTCCTTTTTCGGTATTGGCCGAAGTCTTTTTAACATTCCTATTTTACATAAAAAAAGCCGATAGGTCAACACCTATCGGCCAAATTTTATCATAAATACGGTATTAAATTTTGCAGGCCGTATTATTTCATCCTTCGGTCGTTCAAAAGCATTCCCGTGAATGGCGGAACCTTAAACTGATCAGAGAACAGCTTGCATTTGCAAAGGAAAAGATAATACACGTTCAGCCCGCAGTGGTGCATGGTTTCAAAGTTGCCCTGCCCCTTTGAGATGATAACGTCGGCCGACAAAAGTGCCGATTTGGCCTTTGGTGACAACTTGTCACAGCAGGTGCCTGCAATGTTGGTGCCGTTGGGCAAGACCTCAACCACCTCGGTCAGACCGATCTCCTTGGCATCCTGCATTGTGGCATCGTTCAGCACGGCCTCTCCCCTTACAAGCACGGTGACTTTAAGCTCGGGGTAACGGTTCTTTATCTCACCGATAAACAGCTTGTCAAGCACCACCTCACCGCAGTTATCGGTAAGGTAAACAAGGCTTTTTGCTGAGCCTAAATCGTCGGTAAGACGTTGGTACTCGACCTTGTTCAAATCGAGCGTGTCGACATCGTTCAATAAGCCGTCAAGCCTGCTTTCGTCAACACTGTCCATTGCGCCGAAGTCTATGTAGTTGCCCATAAGGGCAAGCTTGGCCGCAACAAGCAACGGGTCATTGGTGCTGCAAAGCTTTTCCTTGGCCTTTGGCTCATACGACAGCATAAGCGCATTGAAGTGCGATTTCACCTCGGCAAAATCGTCGGCATCGCCAAACGTCTTGTTCTTCAAGGCCGTTGCCTCGGCCACGATCTCGGGCGCACTGACGCTATCGTCAGCCTCGGCCATTATCTTCATAAGTCCACGGGCAAAGCGAAGCCTTGTCGGCTCATCGACCTCGGGCGGCACGTTGCCGAGAAATTTCTTTAAAATGCAGTTGATGCACTGCGTGTTAAATCTTAAAACTCCCATTATATTCGGTTACCTCGGTCGTCATATTTTCTTTCCTCGGGGTCCTTTTTGTTACCGCCCTTGCGGTTGCGGATGTTGCGTATGATTAGGACTATTGCAATTATCACAAGTCCGCCTGCAACAACAAGCGACATTATCGCCTTGGGCGGCAAGCGCTCGTCAAGCACCTCGGAAATGTCCTCCACCACAATTACGATGGGAATGCCCGTTCGGTCGGTAAAGTCTTTAAGCGCCGTGTTGACGGTCTCCTCGGTCAACTGAATATTGGTTCGGTTGGTCAAATGCGACTCGACCTGATTGTGCTCCTCTCGGCAGGTAAAGGACGAGTCCTTACCCTTACCCTCAATGTGGTCGGCCATTATATTGACCACACCTGCAAGGTTGGAGTCGAGCGAGTATTTGTACGACTGCTCGTTGACCGAGGCCGCAATGGCACGGCCAAGCTCGGTCTGATTGCTGCCGAGCATATTGTTGATATCGGTGTCGATGTGGTCACCGACCCAGGCCATATAATAATAGTCGTAATACTCCTTATCCTCGGCCAGAAATACCAACAGAATGTTGTCCTCATAGGCCGTTGAAGTGCCAAACTCCTTGGCGTATTGAGCATCGGCAAAATCCTGGAACGAGTTTTCGTCATAGATGACCTGACGTCCGCCGCCGTTAAGCACCGTAAATGACGTGCCAAACGAGGAAATGACAATGCCGACGGCCACAATGATGAGGATGACAGGAGCCATAATAAAGCTCATCAATCCGCCAAAGCAGCCACCGCCACCATAATATCGGGGGCCAAAGCCCCAACCTCCGAAAAACGGTCTGTGGTGCCAGCCTCCATGGAAGCCGCCGCCGTGGAATCCGCCACCGCCGTGAAATCCGCCTCCGCGCGAGCCTCCTCGAAATCCTCCGCCGCCTCCTCGAAATCCTCCGCCACCTCTTGATCCACCACCGGGTCCCGGCATAAAAACTCCTCCTTTGCATATTAAGCTTACACTATAAATTTTATAGCGATCGTTTTTATTTCAATGTTCAACTGTTATTATAACACGAAATTGTGAAAATTTCCACATCAAGTAAATAATATCCAAAATTTCTTGCACAAGCCCCGACCGAGAACACAGACCCCTCCACATAAAATGACAATTTGCTATGCCGTATGGGTGGCCGTTGGCCACCCGAGGGCGTTCACAGAACGCCCTCTACGGTAAAAGGAAATGTGTGGGCTGTCGTAGGGGCGAACTGCGTTCGCCCGCTGTGATCCGGTTTATCTCTCCCTCCGTCTTGCCTTCGGCAAGCCACCTCCCTCGTCAGAGGAAGGTTCTCACAAGGGCACAAAAAGAAAACGGTCAGGTTTTACCCTAACCGCTTTCTTTTAAGGTTTATCAAATGATATAATCGAATGTGTTTTTTGCAAACACAGAGAACCGTCCCCTGTGTTATGGAGCCAACACCTTATGTTATGAGGTTATTTTCGTCCAAAATATTGTAAAAACGCTCAGACAATTTGAAAATTTTGAGGTTGCCTGTATAGACATACCAATGACCTTTTTCACTGAAAGTATACAATCTTAATTTTAAAGGAGAACACACAGTTGAAGATAATACAATCCTCTCTGTAGGTTTCCCAAACAACTGTACATCCAAATCACACTGTTCCAACTCATTCCCAAACACAATCGTTTCGGAAGTTCCTTCTATTACATATGTCTCTACTTCATAGTCGAAATCTTCTCTTAAATACGTAATACCACTACTTGCATCATTAGCATAAATAAAAATAGGGGACTCGAAACTATCGGCATACCAATGTGAAGGCGATAAAAACCTCGACCCTGCCCAGCCCAGATATTTATATTCCTCTGTACTCTCACATTTCCATCCTTCTGGCCACAAAAAATCGACAGGAGAAGGATAGTACTCAACACCTTGATAAACTATTCGGTCATTGTCCAAATTTGTAAAGTGAATATGCTGATCTTCATCCAGTGCAAGCGCATCGCCTATACCAAGGTCATTACAACCGCACAAAAATACAAAAAGGAACGCTGTAAACGATATAATCAACCTCTTGTACATAACTCCTCCTACACTATTTGCAAGGATTAATTAACTTCTCCTTTTTCTTATTTTACTTTGATAATTTCAATATCAGGTAATGTTCTATCGTGCTTCTGCTTTCCGCCAGCATGCAATCCAATAAAAACTATATCCAGTTGGTTTTCACCATTTTTGAGTTGGAATGTTTTTGTCTCTCCGTCAATTAAATATCCATCGACCATACTTTCCTGCAACAAGCCATTCTTAACATCATCGCTAAAACATGCCTGTAGCGCAACATTGATTTCGGCCTCTGTAGGATTTTCAACAACAAGACTGCAGTATATATATACCTTACCATCTTCAACTTTATAATCCGAGAAAAAACTCTTTTCTTTGTTGATACGAACATTCTTCTGCTGACAAGAACATAAACACAAAATTGTACACATAATACTAAGCAATAATATAATCAACTTGCATTTCATAACAATTCTCCTATTTTGAATGTGAGTTTTGTCAACACATAAAACTGTCCCCGTGTCTCTCTATGTTTTAGAAGGGTTTTTGTTTTTACTGTACTGAGATTCATAAGCTTTATCATAAAGCGCTTTTTGTTCTGCGTATGATAACGGTTGCCATTCGTAAATTATTTCGTCTTCACTTAAATATGTATCAACACATTCAAAGCTTAAATCTACATCAAATACTTGCTCATATTGAGAGTCTGATATTATTCCCGAATTATAGGACTCAACCCCTTCAAACAGCGAAACAGCTGGTTCATATATTGCAATCGGCGTTGCCTCAAATTTATCATCTAATCGACTATAAATTATCATATTATTACCATATATGCTCGTCGCATTAAACACCAAGGTTTCACCGTTAACACTATAAATCAAAACACCGCAATTACCTGCATCGTCTATGTATAATTGAAAATCCCCAGACTCCCATTTGGTTAGTTTGTTATCCGAACACAAAACACAACTATTATGTACTTGGCAAGATGTACACAAAATCAAAGATGTAATGATTGAAACTAAAATAACAAACTTTCGCATAAAAGAACCCTTTCACTTTAGGAGACACGGGACGGTTCTGTTGTCTCCGTTCTACTGCTTTTAGACCATCATAATTATAACAATATTTTACCGACTTGTCAAGAGGCTGTCGTAGGGGCGAACTGCGTTCGCCCGCCGTGAGATAGCCTGTGCACTCCCTCCGTCTTTTTGCTTCGCAAAAATCCACCCGCTTACTGCGGCGGCCCCCTCTGTCACTCCGTGACATCTCCCCATTTTATGGGGAGTCACCCTTTAGGCAAG
>JAZQCY010000034.1:0-1811 GCA_045546555.1 Acutalibacteraceae bacterium
TCTTTCTGTGCCTTGAAAGCACCGAGCAGAGCCGACAACGGCTTGCCCCAACGCTTACCGTCGGTATTGGGTCTTTCAAAATACTCCTGGAAGGTAAGGTATACTTCCTCAAACGAAGCACCTGCGGCAATCAGCTTGGAAACCGATTCAACGACCGCAAGATAAGCACCGTGATAGGGGCTCTTTTCGGTGATGAAGGGGTTGTAGCCCCAAGCCATAAACGAGCAAGTGTCGGTATGCTTCTTTTCAACCGAGACCTTATTGACCATTGCCTGCGACGGAGTAAGCTGATACTTTCCGCCAAACGGCATCATAACGGTGCCTGCACCGATGGTCGAGTCAAAGCGCTCAGAAAGGCCACGTTTAGAGCAGATGTTAAGGTCACCTGCAAGATCGGTCATACCCTTTTTGAAGCAACAAGGTGTTGCCTTGGTATAATCTTCGGGTGCGGCAGGTGTGATATCAATGTGCTTTTCGGCACCGTTGGAATTGAGGAATTCACGGGAAAGATCAACAATGGTGTTGCCGTTCCAATGCATTTTAAGTCTGGGCTCGGCAGTAACCTTGGCAACAACGGTTGCTTCAAGGTTTTCCGAAGCGGCAAGCTCGCAAAATCTTGCAACATCCTTGGGCTCAACAACAACGGCCATTCTTTCCTGCGATTCGGAAATGGCAATTTCGGTACCGTCAAGGCCGTCATACTTCTTGGGAACTGCGTTAAGGTCGATAGTCAGACCGTCGGCCAACTCACCGATAGCAACCGAAACACCGCCTGCACCAAAGTCGTTACATCTCTTGATAAGGCGTGAGGCTTCGGCATTTCGGAACAATCTCTGCAGCTTTCTTTCTTCGGGGGCGTTACCCTTCTGAACCTCGGAACCGCAGGTTTCGATAGAGCTCAAGGTGTGCGACTTGGAGGAACCGGTTGCACCGCCACATCCATCACGACCGGTTCTGCCACCCAAAAGGATGACAACATCGTCCGGATCGGGAACCTCACGGCGGACATTTTCCTGCGGAGCGGCCGCAATAACCGCACCGATCTCAAGACGCTTTGCGGCATAACCGGGATGGTAAAGCTCGTCTACCTGACCGGTTGCAAGACCGATCTGATTACCGTAGGAGGAATATCCTGCGGCGGCGGTTGTGACGATCTTTTTCTGGGGTAGCTTGCCCTTCATTGTTTCGTTTATAGGCTTTAATGGGTCGGCCGCACCGGTAACACGCATTGCGGCATAAACATAGGAACGACCCGACAGAGGATCACGGATAGCACCGCCGATGCAGGTTGCGGCACCGCCGAAGGGCTCGATCTCGGTGGGGTGGTTGTGGGTCTCATTCTTAAAGAGCAACAGCCACTTCTCAATTCCCTCTTCGGTCTTAACGTCGATCTTAACGGTGCAGGCGTTGATCTCCTCGGACTCGTCTAACTTCGGCAACATACCACGCTTTTTGAGCAAGCGTGTGCCGATGCAGGCGATATCCATAAGGTTGATGGGCTTGGTGCGCTCGATCTCGGCACGGGCGTCGATATATTCCTCGTAAGCCGACTGCAACAGCTCATCCTCAAACTTGACGCTGTCGATAGTGGTTAAAAATGTGGTGTGACGGCAATGGTCGGACCAATAGGTGTCGATCATTCTGATTTCGGTAATGGTGGGGTTACGCTTCTCGGTGCGGAAATAGTCACGGCAGAAGCGCAGATCGTCGTTATCCATTGCAAGGCCTAATCTTTTGACCATATCCGAAAGACCAGCATCGTCAAGGTCGATAAATCCGTCAACCGTGTCAACGGTCTCGGGAATATTGTA
>JAZQCY010000035.1:0-4089 GCA_045546555.1 Acutalibacteraceae bacterium
TATTCCGAGCAGCTTGCAACAGAAATTGAATTGCTTTGCCAGAATATCAAAGCACCGTCAAACACTCTTTTCCAAATCCGCAAAAGTTCAAGCAGCGTTTACGCAAACATCCGTGAAGCAAATTATGGACAGAGTAAAGCGGATATGCTTTCAAAATTCGAAATAACTCTCAAAGAATGTAGCGAGACAGAGGGATGGTTAAAGTTGTTATTTAATACAAATGCGATAAATGAAGACATCTATAAAAAATATAGAAACCTGTGTGGTCGTATCATGAGAATGCTGATTGCGAGTTGCAAAACACTAAAAGAGAATTCAAAATGAAGTATCAGTTTTCCTTTCTGGACACGCAATGCTCCGAAAAAATTCTTCCAATTCTGTTTAAAATTCTATATTCCAATATGAGTGTTATTGCACCAACAGGTAATACATATGAACAGGATTTTCAATTGTGGCAAAGTAGTGTGGCTCCTGCATTATCAAAACAACAAAGACAAATTGTTTTGATGCATAGTGACGATGAGATCGTAGGTTATTTCCAATACTATGTAAACGATAATGTATTTATGATGGAGGAAATACAAATTATATCAAACCATCAGGGCACAGGCTTATTCCGGCTGTTTTTTATGTGGCTTATCGATAAGTTAAATAAAGATATTAAATTTATTGAGGCATATTCCCATAAAAACAATACAAAATCTCAAAATATACTTAAGCATTTAGGCCTTCAAAGTATAGGTATGAATAAAAACGGTAACTCTTATCACTACAGGGGCGATTTTAACCATTTTGTTAATGTGTTTATTTTATAGTACGCACCTTTTAGCTTTTCTTTCCCCCGTTTACGCACCGTTATGCTGTTCTTTCGCAGCAAAAAAGCCATATTTGTCTACCGGACAAATGTGGCTTTTTTGAGTGATGCGTTCCTTTCGGAACGTGATGCGCACCTTGTGCGTGATGCAGGCTTCGCCCGTGATGCACGCCCTTGGCGCATGAGCAGAACGCATCGCATCACCTATCACAGCGAAGCTGCATCACTTGTTACTGTATCTGCAAATGGGTTTTATGTCACTTTTTAGATTGATAAAACCTCTCGTTTATGTTACAATAATAAAAACAATTCGTTGTAATTATCAAGCAAGGAGCCGAGCTATGAGCGCTAACGTATATTTCACAAAAGACATAACACCCGAAAAGGTTGTGGAGCTTTATAAGGCAGTCGGAAAGCCTTTAAAGGGCAAGGTTGCTATCAAGGTACATTCGGGAGAAAAAGGCAATCAGAATTTTCTAAAGCCCGATTTCTGGAAGCCTGTTGTTGACTATGTGGGCGGCACGGTGGTTGAGTGTAACACCGCTTATGAGGGCGCACGCAACACTACAGAGCGTCATTTGAAGCTTTTTGCCGACCACGGCTGGAGCCGATATTTTGACGTTGACCTGCTTGATGCAACCGGTCCGGACCTTTGTCTGAAGATACCCAACGGCAAGGTGATAAAGGAGAACTACGTTGGCAAAAACATTGCAAGCTATGACTCCATGCTGGTTTTGTCGCACTTTAAGGGTCACCCAATGGGTGGCTTCGGCGGTGCAATAAAGCAGCTTTCCATCGGATGCGCTTCGTCCTTCGGCAAGGCCTATATCCACGGTGCAGGCAGTACCGTTGACTTTTGGAATACCGAGCAAAACCTGTTCCTTGAGTCGATGGCCGATGCCGCTTCAAGCGTGGTAGAGCTTTTTAAAGGTAAGATAGTATATATAAACGTGCTGAAGAATATGAGCGTTGACTGCGACTGCTGTGAGGTTGCCGAGGATCCTTGTATCGCCGATATCGGCATCCTTGCCTCCGATGATCCCATTGCCATCGACCAGGCTTCGGTCGACCTTGTTTATGCATCATCTGATCCCGGTCGTCCGCACCTTATTGAGCGTATCGAAAGCCGCAACGGCATCCACACCGTCGAAGCTGCCGCCGAGCTGGGCTTCGGCTCACGTGAGTACACTCTTATCGAGCTTTAATGCAATTATGAGGGATGTGATAAGGAACTATTCCAAGGCGGCGGTCAGCTATTTGCTCGCCTTTGCACGGTGGCTTGCCTTGGGACTGATAGTTGGAATTATCGGCGGAATGATCGGTTCGGGCTTTGCGAAGTCGATAGAATATGTGTCGGGTCTGCGTGAGGGATATCCGTGGCTGATACTGTTACTGCCGGTCGGCGGTCTTTTGTCGGTTGCTGTTTACAAGCTTTGCCGTGTGTCGGGCATAGGCACAAACGACGTTTTTAAAAGTGTCCGATCCGAATCAAAGGTGCCGTATTTGCTTGCACCTGCAGTTTTTATCGGAACCTGCGTAACCCATCTTGTTGGCGGCTCGGCAGGTAGGGAAGGTGCCGCATTACAGCTTGGCGGAAGCGTTTCGTCCTTGCTTGGCGGTATACTTAACCTTGATGAAAAAACACGGCATATTTTAACGATGTGCGGAATGGGTGCCTTCTTTTCGGCGCTTTTCGGAACCCCGTTGGGCGCCTGCGTGTTTGCTTTGGAGGTTGTCAGTGTCGGACATTTCTGCTCGGCCGCATTTTTTCCCGCCATTATCTCAAGCGTTGCGGCCTTTGGTGTGTCGACCTTTTTTGGCGTCCACCCCGAGCGGTTTGCGTTAAGTCTTGACCCCGACCTGAGCTTTACCGTGCTGTGGCGTGTGTTGGTCATTGCGGTTGCAGGTGCCGTGGTAAGCTTTCTGTTCTGTCATCTTATGCACCTTTCGGAGCATATTTTCAAAAAGCTTTTCAAAAATGAGTTTTTGCGCATTGCCGTAGGCGGTGTGCTGCTTGTGGGGCTGACCTTTGTTGTGGGCAATCAGGACTATAACGGAGGCGGTATCGGCGTGATCGAGCGCATTTTCAGCGGCGGTACGGTTCGGTACGAGGCGTTTGCTTTAAAGATGCTGTTTACGGCTATCACCATAGGTGTCGGCTTCAAGGGCGGCGAGATAATCCCCACGCTTTACATCGGCGCAACGCTCGGCTCCCTCATCGGTAGTCTTATAGGACTTGATGCGGGACTTTCGGCGGCGGTGGGAATGGCGGCATTGTTCTGCGGTGTCACCAACTGCCCGTTAGCCACCATTGTGCTTTGTGTTGAGCTTTTTGGCGGCAAGGGATTGATATTCTGTGCCGTTTCGTGTATAACAAGCTTTCTGCTTTCGGGCAGAGCAAGTCTTTACACAAGCCAAAAGCTGGTCTACTCGAAGCTTAACGATGAGGAGATTAACGTTAATGCTGAATAAATCAAGGGTCTTGCCGTGAATTTGCGGCAAGACCTTTTGTTACATTATAAAACATTCTTGAAATTTGGCGGTATAATATGGTACAATAAATTGTTAAGATATTCAAATTGGAGAGTAGAATGAAAAAACGCAAGAAAAAGTGGCTTAAATTCCGCCACCGTGTGGTGCGTGTGGTTGCAGGCCCAATAGTTTCTCTTCTTTGCAAATTGAAATATGGAGTAAGAATCGAAAGATTTCGCAAGCAGGGTGACCGTCAGTATCTTATACTGATGAACCATCAGACCCCGTTTGATCAATTTTTCGTTGGTCTTGCATTTAAGGGCCCCGTGTATTACCTTGCGACCGAGGATATTTTTTCGCTTGGCTTTTTGTCGTCTTTGCTGCGTTGGGCGGTTGCACCCATCCCCATAAAAAAGCAGACCACCGATGTTTCGGCGGTTATGAACTGTATGAGGGTGGCCAAGGAGGGTGGCACTATAGCGCTTGCACCCGAGGGTAACCGTACATACAGCGGAAAGACCGAGTATATGAACCCTGCCATTGCACCTTTGGTGAAAAAGCTGGGACTGCCTCTGGTGCTGTTTCGTATCGACGGCGGCTACGGCAAGGAGCCCCGGTGGGCGGACAGGCCAAGAAAGGGTAAGTGTGAGGCGGCATTCGTGCGCACCATTACCCCTGCCGAGGCCAAGGCCATGACCGACGAAGCGCTGCTCAATGCCATCATTGAGGGCCTTTCCTGCGATGAAATCCGGCTGGACAGAACATTCTCCGGCCGTCATCTGGCCAATTACATCGAGCGCATG
>JAZQCY010000036.1:0-6721 GCA_045546555.1 Acutalibacteraceae bacterium
ATTTTCAAAGAAAATTTGACAACGACCATTGCAATGATGTAGAAAAACAATCAAATTTCAAGAAATTTGATTGTTTAAAAGCTGATTTATCTGCTTTTGTGGAAACGCTAAGCGTTTCCACATTCTACAATCATTATCACCATCATCCAAGACTAAAATTCCACTAACCTTTGAACAAAAACGAAACAATTGTAAAATAGCGACCTTAACGGTAAATATTATTGCAAAAAAAATATATGTGTGATACATTAAAGGCAGAGTATAAAACACTCTGCTTTTTTGGAGGAATGGTCATGAAAAGCTTTGATAAGGAAAAGTTTTCGAATCCCGACTCAAAATACCGCGTAAGACCTATTTTACACTCATTCGTGGTGAAGGACGATCCGACAGCAGTTGCCAAGGCACTGAAGGCTTACGGCTACGGCGGTACCGTTATCAATCCAAAATTCAATGACGAGACCCTTGTGACCGATGAGGCGCTCAAAGCCTTTAAAGAAACAGCCGACAGTATCAAGGCCGAGGGGCTGGATTACTGGATATACGACGAGAACGGCTACCCCAGCGGTCAGGCCAACGGTTTTACGCTCAAAGGTCACCCCGAGCTTGAGGCCAAGGGCATTTTTATGATTCGCCGCATCGCTTATGAGCCGAGGCATACCACCTTTACCATTGATGATGAGACCGACAAAATAGTCTGGGCGGCAAAGTATCCCGTTGACGCATCAAGCATTTCTCAGTCTTATGTTCAATACGACCAAATGATACCGGTGCCGTTCACCGAATCCTTTGTTGAATGTGACCTTAACGCCAACGAGGCGCTTTTTATCTTTTGCCAAAAGCCTGCCTACGAGGGCAGCCATCTGACCCACAATGTTTCTTCTTTTAAGCGATACATAAACCTTTTGAACCCACGGGCCGTAAAGCGTTTTATTGAGCTGATGTATGACGGTATCGAAAGCAAATGTCCGGAGGTCTTTAAAAATGCAGGCGCAGTGTTCACCGACGAGCCGTCCTTGCAGACGGGCTACGTCCGTGCCTACGAAACCTGGCCTTACGCATTGGCACCCTACTGCGATACCCTTTTTGAGGACTACGAAAAGGAATATGGCTCGTCGCTTTTGCCGTATTTGCCCTTGATATTTGAAAACGGTGCAGGCTATGAGGCTGTACGTGTCAATTTCTACCGTCTTATCGCAAAGCTTATTGCAAGGTCGTTCTCGGGTCAGATCTCCGAATGGTGCCGTGCTCACGGAACGCTCTTTTCGGGTCATTATCTCGTCGAGGAAAGCCTCAGATGGAACGTCTATTCCTACGGTGACAATATTCCCGTTATTATGGCGGCCGATTACCCCGGTATCGATATTCTCAACTGCCTGCCCGAGGAGTATAACTGCAACACCGCCAAGCACGTGCAGATGGCAGTTCGCAAAAAGGATACCAACGGTATGATGGTCGAGCTTTGCCCGTTCCATAAAAAGCCCGAATTTGCCCGTGACTCGTGGAACAATATGTCGGCGGTGGCAGGGCTTCTTGCAATGCACGGCGTCAGGGTGTTCAACTCCTATTTCCGTGCAGAATTCGGCACCTATGACAAACGCTTCAACGAAATAGAGGGCTATGCGGGACGAAATTATGAGTCGCGTGAAGAGTGCATAAAATTCAATGAATATGTTGGTCGAATCGGCTATATGCTGGACGGCCTCAAAAGTGTCGACAGCGTATTTGTCTACCGCCCGATCGAGGATGCACAGGCAAAATATTTCCCGACCACTACAGGTGCCGTACAAAGTGATGCTTCGCAGACCGACGGTGCTTTGGCTGCGGCAGGAATGCAGGTGTTCTTCAAAAGAGGTATCGACTTCCAGTATATCGATGCCGAGGATGTGATCACTGCCGCCGAAAGCCTTAAAAACGGCAAGCCGATGATCTCGGGGCTTAAGGTCAAGACTATAATTGTTCCGAGTGTTGACGTTATGGATTCACGAGCACAAGAGGCGTTGGTCAAGCTTAAAAATGCAGGTGTCAACGTGCTGTTCCACAATAAATTGCCTTCTGTCGGCACCGATAATACGAATGCGGTCAACCTCAATGAGCATTTTAAACCCGTTACCACTCCCGAGCTCAACGCTTTTGCCGATGTGATCGAAACCGATTTCGTTGCCAAGGCTGAAGGCGTACATCTGCTTACGGCAAAATACATTAAAGAAGGCAAGGAAATGTACTTTGTGGTCAACAACACGCGAGAGACCGATGCAAAATTGACCCTTAACCACAAAACTCGTCAGACCGCCACGCTTTATAACCCCGTCGACGGTTCTGTGAAGCAGATCAAGGTTGGTGATACCTATTTTGTCCCTGCCTTCAGAAGCGTGTTTATCGTGTTTGATTAAATACGGAGTACATAATACTGAACAAAACACCCCGACGAAAGGGAGTTGCGGTTAGGGAGAAATCGGTTTTTCGGTGAAATTTGATATGTCGCTTGTTGAAAAGCCTTGAAATACGGCAGTATTCCTGCATTTTTCAACTTCGCAACATCTTCAAATTTCATCCTACAAAACTGCATAGCACCCAAAACAGATGAATTTTTGTGTAACTAAAAGGAAAAAGCCCACGGTAACACTGACGTGTACTGTGGGCTTTTGACGTATTAGACCGCAAAAAGGCGCTGTTTTGGGCGAATTATCCCTAACCGCAACTCCCTTACGGGGTGTTAGTATATGTATTCACTGTGCTCGGGGATGCTTCCATTTTCCGCTTTTCCAACGGAAATAGGTGACGATGGTACGAGTCCATTCGTCGGCCGCAAGACCGATAAAGCAGCCAATCAATCCCAATCCGCAATGAATGGCAAGGACATAGGAAAGACCTATGCTGAACAGCCAACACGATGCAACGATAAAGACCATTGAGAACATAACATCACCTGTAGCTCTTAAGGCGTATTCATATATCTGGCTGATGGCTCTTGCCTGTTCAACTATGATGTCGACCAAAAAGACACCCAATGCCATATCCACCGCCCAAGGGTCATCGGTGAAAATGCTTAAAAGCGGTTTTCGTAATGCCAACACCAGCAAAGAGATCGAAAGGTTTACAACGGTGGTTATTTTTATTAGCTGTGCATTCATGCGGTCGGCTCGGTCATAGTCACCGGCACCGTAGCATCTGCCCACAAGCAAGGCGTTCGCATTGCCCATGCACATACTTACAAGGTAGACGTAGCACAGAATATTGGTGTAATAAACATTGGCGGATAAAGCCTTGGCGCCCAAAAGGGCGATAAAGCTGGCAGTAAACACCTTTGAAAAGGTGAACGATACCGATGAAAGACCCGATGGGATACCGATTCGCAAAATGCTCTTGATATGACGGAAAAAATCCCTAACACTGTCGGGCATTTTGAGCTTTATCTTGACCTTTATGAAGAACACAATAGCCACAATGAAACCGACGATACTGCTCACACAACTGCTGTAAGCAACACCCGCAACACCCGTTATAGGTGCATACTGCGGATAGTAGACCACAAGAATATTCAGAAGAAGATTGATTGAATTTACAAGCAGACCGATATAGAAGGTGTACTTCGGGAAGCCGTAGCATTTGAGCAACGCCAGTAATGCCGAGGTGATAATAGCAAAGCCTATATATATCATTCTGATTTTGAAATATTCAATGGCTAAATCACGCACAATACCTTCAAGGTTCAAAAAACCTACAATTTGCGGTGCTGTAAGAACCAAAATCGGTGTGACAATAGCAGAAATTATTACGTTGACTGCAATGGCGGTCAGCGACAACTCTTTTACTGTCTTCAGGTCCTCGGCACCGATGCGGTTACTTATAACAACAATAGAGCCATTGGCTATCATGGTACCAAGCAAGGAAACGAGCGAAATTACTGTTGAGGTCGACCCAACTGCCGACACGGCGTCCTCGGAATAACCGCTTAAAACGGCGGTGTTGACGGTGTTCTGCATATAGACCATAGCACTCTCAAAAAGCATGGGAAACATCAACGCAAAAAGCGAAAGAGTGCCCATAGACGAGGTGTGCTTAAAAAGACTTTTGTCAAATTTAAACCAATTTTTAATGGCTGTCATTTTGTTCACCTCTGATTCGGCTACGGTATTCCTCAGGGCTTATACCCTCATGTTTTTTAAAGCATTTGCTGAAATAATATCGGTCGGAGAAGCCTACGCACTCAGCAACCTCGTCCAACTGCATTCGGTCAACCAGCGTTTTGGCGGTGTTTATTCGCAATCGGTTGCGATATTGAATAATGCTAAAACCGAAGTGCTTTTTAAAAATGCGGTTGGCATAGTCAAAGTTTATAAATAAGGCTTTTTGCAGATCGTCACCGCTGAAATTTTCCTTATAACGCTCGGCAATATAGTCGGCGATGCGTTCGGCGGTAGCAAAAGCACGGCTGCTTTTTCGGTTGGCACCGCACACCTCCTCAAATCCCAATTCCTCAAGCTTTAAGAGTAGCTCAGCCGCCGCAAAGGAAGTGTCCAATCGGCGTAAAGGGTCGTTGCCGTTGTGACTCAATTTGTTATTTTTAAAAAAACTCAAAACATATTCAAAGGTTTTGCGGTCATCAATGTGAAGTCTTTGATTTACAAAGGCCTTGATATGTTTATAGCCGTCGGCACTGAAAACATTCGACTTCAGATAATCCGCCTTTTTGGCTTTTATAAGGTCACAGATTTTTGTGTCGGACAGCTCGTGCCACACCACGTTCTCGGAATCAAAATGCAAAAAATAAAAATCGCAGGCGGTGTTTTCCAAAGGCTTTTGGTATTCGCCTTTGTTGAAAATATAAATGTCACCGGGCAAAAGCTCAAGCGTTTCGCCGTTGTGCGAAAGCTTAAGTCGGCCGTTTTCCACGGCATAAACGATATACTCCGAGGTATAGCGGGTAACGTGCCGTGACGATGTAGTCTGATGGGTAAATCCAAGCCGAGTGACCTTGAGTATTTGATTTAAACCGACCTCAATATATTTCATTTTCGCATCACCATTGTTAATTAAACTACATTTATACGCATATTTCAAGAACAAAACAGACATTCGTTTGTACAAAATCGACTTTTATATGAGAATATAAAAAACCGTTGCTTTGTCTCTTTGGGAGATTTGCAACGGTTTCGTTTTGTTTGCTTATT
Source organism: Acutalibacteraceae bacterium (assembly GCA_045546555.1). Taxonomy (GTDB): domain Bacteria; phylum Bacillota; class Clostridia; order Oscillospirales; family Acutalibacteraceae; genus UMGS172. The sequence continues at coordinate 5,172 of JAZQCY010000036.1, forward strand.
TTATTAACTTATAAATTTCAACAAGCTGCTTGCGTGACGACACGCCAAGCTTGCCGTAAAGGTTTTTGTTGTGGAATTTAAGGGTGTTTTCCTTGATGTTAAGCTCGCTCATTATCTCCTTGGTGGAGCGGCCGTTGAGGTAGGCCTCGTAAATATGCCGCTCGGTAGGGGTAAGAGTTCCGAGCCCGTCGTTAAAGCTTTTTATCACATCGGTTGAAACACCGCCGACAGACCTCTGCTCGATGGCCGCCTCGGCAGGCGGGTCGGCCGAAGCTCCTTTGGCGGCAAGCTCTCGCAGGCGTTGATTTTCGTTCATCACAAGGTGAACGCCCAACAAAAACAGCTCACTTATAATGTAGGATATCGACAAAAACTCAAATTCGAGCTTGGACAACTGCTCGATAAGCCAGACACCGATATTGACAAAAACGGCGATAGCCAATATAACTGCATGGGCGGTTGCACCGACGGTTTTTTTGACGGCGGCACGTATGATGACCGTGACCATTGCGGCAAAGTAGCCCAACAGATAAAAGAGGTACAAGTGATGAAGCGGGCCGTAGACCTTGTTTAGTGTGGCCACACCGTTGACCGTCTCAAACGACACTTCCTTGTAGTATATATTCAAAATTCCCGGGCTTGCGGCGACCAAAAATACAGCAACCGAAAGTACAAGCAACGATGCGGTCAACCATTTTTTATAGACCGTATTGGTGGCATTGAGAATTATCATCAGCATTGCCATAGGTAGAAAAACCGAGCCTAAATAGGAAATTCGGTTGGCCCACAGAGCCATTTCAAGATTTATGGACAACGACAAAAACGTGTATCCTGCGTTGACCACCAAAACAGATGAAAACAGCAGGACAAACCAAGCCTTTCTTTGCCGCACAAGGAACAGACAACCAACCAAAAGCAGTGCCGAAATGATGGTGACGGCGCCGTAGATCATGGGCAGCCCCGTTGATTTGTCACCGGCACCGTGACAGCCCGAAAGCCCCACCGCAGCAAGCAGTAGGGTAACAATGCCAAATAAGCGCTTCTCCATAAACCTCTCCTCCAACCGTCGTGTTTTTTGATCCAAATGTCATCCCACACTTTTTCCCACACTTTTTTCAAAAACATTTTCAAAAACCCACACTTTTTCCGCCGTGGGTGTGGTGACAATTATCAGTATTATATATAAAATTATAATTGCAAGGTAAATTAAGGAGGGTATAATTCTTGCCGTGATAATACGTATGGGTGCCCTATTTAAAAAGGAAAAACCTTTTCAAAAGCTCTGCCAACGCGCCAACGAAACACAGAGCTCACCCTATATTTAATTTATTATATCATAACTTTAAGACCTGTGTCAACACCGCAAGGCTGAAAGGAAGTATGAGACCATGAAACGCAAAATTATCAAAAGACTGTTGAGCATCCTGTTGACCGTCGTTATGCTCTTCGGAGTGCTGTCGGCAATACCGCTGACCGTCCACGCCGACTGGGAGGACGGTATGGAATGCTGGTTTTGCAACCATTACCACTGGGATGAGTATTGCTGCGGT
>JAZQCY010000037.1:0-6329 GCA_045546555.1 Acutalibacteraceae bacterium
GTTTTGAGGTGGTTTTTACAAAACGGTATCGTTCCGTTGCCCAAGTCGGTAACCCCCGAACGCATACTGTCCAATATTCAGGTGTATGATTTTGAACTGTCGGCTGATGACATGGCCGCCATCAACGGTATCGAGCAGCACCCAATGCGCCACGATCCCGATAAGATCGATTTCTGATCCAACTGTGAAAAAGACGCTTTCAAGCCTTGAAAGTGTCTTTTTTATTCGCTTTCTGTGACGGTCGGTGTTTATAATAACAACATTTCTCCAATAATACTTTTGTGCGCTTGACATTGGCAGTCTTTTGAGGTAAAATATAATCTGTATAAATGTGTGCATTTTTTAGTATATATTTTTAGTATATAGATAATATGTTTTAGTTATACGCTTGAATTTTAATACATAAATCAAATCTTCGGGCAAGCTTGCCATGACCGAAGAACAGAGAAAAAAAGGAGTTTATTTAATGGCAGTAAAGCAAAAGAATAATGCCGAAAAGAATTATAACGAAGCACAGAAGAAAACCAAAAAGAAGTATTACAAAAAGCCTGTAGGCTCAAGACCCGAGAAGGGTGCGGAGCATACCGCAAAAAAGTCGGCTACCAAAGCCTCAAAGGCAAGTAAGCCTAAAAACACCAACAAAAAAAGCACAAAGGGTTCAACTAAAATGACTAAACAGCCCACCAAAAGAAGCTATACCAAAAAGCCCCCCAAGGAGCTGAAGCCGTTGCGCATCACTCCGTTGGGCGGACTTGGTGAAATCGGCAAGAACATCACACTTTACGAGTACGGCGACGATATGCTGTTGGTCGATTGCGGTATGTCCTTCCCCGATGAGGAAATGCCGGGTATCGACATTGTTATTCCCGATTTTTCGCACGTAGTCAAGAACGTTGAAAAGATAAAGGGCCTTTTGGTCACCCACGGACACGAGGATCACATCGGTGCGATTCCCTACCTTTTAAAGGAATGCAATATTCCCATTTACGGTACTGCGCTGACCTTAGGCCTTGTCGAGGGCAAGCTGCGTGAGCATAAGCTGCTTGACAGCGCCAAGCTCAATGTCATTAAGCCTGCCGACACCGTAAAGCTGGGTGAGTTTTCGGTTGAGTTTATCCACGTCAATCACTCCATTCCCGATGCTGTTGCATTGAGTATTACCACACCTTTGGGTACCGTGGTGCAGACGGGTGACTTTAAGATAGACACCACGCCTATTGACGGTGAGGTTATCGACCTTGCACGCTTTGGCGAGCTTGGCAAAAAGGGTGTTTTGGCACTTTTGTCCGATTCGACCAACGCCGAGCGCTCCGGCTTTACCCCGAGTGAGAGCATTGTCGGCGAAAGCTTTTTCAACCTGTTTAAGAAGGCCGAGAAGCAACGAATAATCGTTGCCACCTTCTCGTCAAATATCCACCGTGTTCAGCAGATTATCGACGAGGCTGTCCGTTGCGGACGTAAGGTTGCCGTTTCGGGCAGAAGTATGCAGAACGTTGTGCAGGTTGCATCCGAGTTGGGCTACTTAACCGTGCCTGACGGTGTTTTGATCGACCTTGAAATGGTTAAAAAGTATATGCCCGAGCAGTTGGTCATCATAACCACGGGTAGCCAGGGTGAGCCTATGTCGGCTCTGCACCGAATGGCATTTGGCGACCACCGTAACGTCAGCGTCGGTCCCGGAGATTTTATCATAATCTCGGCAACACCCATCCCCGGAAACGAAAAGACGGTCACCAAGGTCATAAACAAGCTTTTGACACTTGGCGCACACGTTGTGTATGAAAAAATGTATGATGTTCATGTTTCGGGTCACGCCTGCCAGGAGGAGCTCAAGCTGATGCTCAATCTTGTTCAGCCCAAGTTCTTCATTCCCGTGCACGGTGAGCAGAAGCATCTCGTTAAGCACGCAGGCCTTGCCGAAACGGTAGGAATCGACCATAAAAACATTCTCATCGGCTCAAACGGCAACGTTATCGAGCTGACAAGGGATTCGATGAAGGTGGTCGAAACGGTAACCGCAGGCAGTATTCTTGTTGACGGCTTCGGTGTCGGTGACGTCGGAAACGTTGTTCTGCGTGACCGTAAGCACCTTGCCGAGGACGGCATCATTGTTGTGGCCGTGTCGGTCGACCAGGTCACACGTGAGGTCATCGCAGGACCCGAGGTCATTTCCCGTGGCTTTGTCTACGTCAAGGAAGCCGAGCAACTTATGGACGATGCCCGTGAGGTGGCTTGTGACATTCTTGAACGATGCTATATTCAGAACGTACGTGATTGGAACACCGTCAAGTCCCGTGTCCGTGACGGACTTGCACGTTATTTGCATGAGCATACCGGCCGAAGCCCCATGATACTGCCGGTAATACTTGAAATCTGATTTTGAAATTTTAAAGGAGGTTTGACCTCGGATGAAAAAGGTTTGGGGAGTAGGAAGAATATTTTTGATCTTACTCATTTTGCTGATTGTCGACATTGCAGTAATTGCCTTCGGCGGTGAGTATTCATTGTATATCGCAGGCGGTGTTGCACTGGTTGGTGCCATAATTGCTCTGGTATCACTTATCGGTCTGCACACCAATATCGGTAAGATCATCTCGGGCGTTTCAAAGGGCATTTCCACTGCTCAGTCAAAGGCATTGACCGAGCTGAAGATACCCGTGCTTATAACCACCGCATACGGAGAGATCGTTTGGTATAATCCGCAATTTGAAAACGATGTGCCCGATGCCTCGCAGACGGTTGGCAAGAGCATAACCCAGATATTCGGCACCGATTTCAAGGATGATATCGAAAGCCACGGCGAGGCCGAGATAACCCTTGGCAACAAGATATTCTCGGTTACCGATTCGGATATCGATGCCGATGCAATGCCGATGCGTATATACTATCTGTTTGATATTACCGTTCTTCGCAAAACGGCTCACGAATATGCCGAAACTCGCCCCGTTGTTGCTTTGGTGGCCATCGACAACCTTGATGAGATCACCAAAAACGCAAGGGATAGCGAGATCGCATCCTTCAGAGGTGCGGTTCAAAGAAGGATCGAAAAATGGTTCTCGCACATCAACGGTATATGCCGCAAGCTTTCGGGCGACCGTTATATGCTCGTGCTTGAGGAGCGTAGCTACAAAAAGCTTTCGGACGAGGGCTTTACCGTGCTTGACCAAGTCAGAGAGCTGAAGTTCGGTGACAGCTCGGCCACACTGTCGATCGGTGTCGGTCAGGGCGGCGGCTCTATGGCCGAATGTGAGGAAATGGCCAAGCAGGCACTCGATATGGCTTTGGGTCGTGGCGGTGATCAGACCGTTGTCAAAATGCCCAATAATGAGTATAAGTTCTTTGGCGGCGTTTCGGGTGCATTGGAAAAGCACAATAAGGTTCGTGCACGTATCATTTCCAGCACACTTAAAACGCTTATCATGTCGTCAAGCAATGTTATTCTTATGGGCCACCGCTTTGCCGACCTTGACAGCCTTGGCTCATGTATTGCGTTGGCAAGCGCCGTGTCTAGCCTTGGCCGTCAGTCCTACATAGTAATGGACAAGACCAAAACCATGGCAGGCTCCCTGCTTGACCGTGCCGATGCTTTGGGCGTTCAGTGTAATATCGTGACGGGGCAGGAGGTTCTGCCGGTCATTGATAAGGAAACCTTGCTTATAGTCTGCGACGTGCACCGTCCGTCCTTCCTCGACAGTCCCGAGGTTTATGACCGCTGTCAGAACGTTGTTGTTATCGACCATCACCGCAAGGCGGTCGACTTTATCAACGATGCCGTTATCTTCTATCACGAAACGGCAGTATCCTCGGCATCCGAAATGGTCACCGAGATGCTTCAGTACATGGCACCCAAAAGTGTCGGTCAGTTCGAGGCCGAGGCTCTGCTTTCGGGTATTATGCTCGATAGCCGAAATTTTGTCCTTAACACAGGTGTCCGCACCTTCGAGGCCTCGGCATTCCTTCGCAACCGTGGTGCCGACCCCGTGACGGTCAAAAAGCTGTTTGCAGGCTCGATGGAAACCTACAAGCTTCGTGCCGAGATCGTCAGCTCGGCCGAGGTCTATGATGATGACTGTGCCATTGCCGTAAACGATACAGTCAGTGAAAACACCCGACTTGCTTCGGCTCAGGCGGCTGATGAAATGCTGGGTATTAGCGGAATTTTAGGCTCGTTTGTTATCTGCCGCTACGGTAGCGAGTTCAACATCTCGGCAAGATCGTTGGGCAGTATGAACGTACAGGTTATAATGGAAAAGCTTGGCGGCGGCGGTCACAGAACCATGGCGGCCTGCCAATTGCCGGTCGATAGCTTTGAGGATGCTGTCCGTCAGCTTAAAGATGCTATTGACGAATATAAAAAAGAACTTAAAAAATAATGAAAGGTTTGATATAAATGAAGGTTATTCTTAATGCTGATGTCAAGGGCTTGGGCAAAAAGGGTGAGCTTGTAAACGCATCCGACGGTTATGCAAGAAACTTCCTTTTCCCTAAAAACCTTGCAGTTGAAGCTAACGCAGGCGCAATGAATGAGCTTAAAAACCGTGAGGCCTCCAAGGCTCACCACATTGCAGAGGAAAAGGCCGCCGCAACTGCTGCTGCCAATAAGGTTGAGGGCAAGACGGTGGTTCTGCACGCCAAGGCGGGCTCCAACGGTAAGCTGTTCGGTGCCATCACCTCCAAGGAGATCGCCGCCGAGATAAACAAGACCTTCGGTGTCGAGGTCGACAAGAAGAAGGTCACCGCAGCCGATATTAAGTCCTACGGTGAGTTTACCGCCGAGATCAAGTTCTACAACGGTATCACTGCCAAGGTTACCGTTAAGGTAGAAGAATAAGATGCCTCATCCTTTAATTAGAAGGTGAAATAATGCCAGAAACAATCAAAGATAGCTTTGAGGGAACAACACTACCGTTCTCTAACGAAGCAGAACAATCGGTATTGGGCGCAATACTTATCGATCCGCAGAGCATCAACCTTGTTATGGACAAGCTGAAGCTCGATCATTTCTACGTCCCGCAGAACCGTGCTATATACAGCACCCTTTGCGGAATGAGCCTTGCGGGTCAGACTATTGACTTCATCACCATTCTGGAGCAGATGAAGCAATACACGGTCAATGAGGAAAAGGGACCCAAAAGCAAGCTTTTATTCGGTGAGGGTGAGGCCAAGACCTACCTTACCAATATTGTGCAAAGCGTTCCGTCCTCGGCCAATATACTTACCTATGCCGATATCGTTCTCGAAAAATATTACGTCAGATCACTCCTGCTTGCTTCAAGAGAGATCGTTGAAATGGCCGAAAGCGGAACGGTCGGCGCCAACACTCTGCTTGAAAATGCCGAGCAGAAGATATATGACATTCGCCAGGGCAGGGATGTAACAGGTCTGCATTTGCTTGACGATGTTATCAAAAGCGAGACCTTTGTGCGACTTTCCAAGATAAGTGACCCCGAAACACGCAAGGATTACGTTGGTATTCCTACCGGCTTTTCCGAGCTTGACCGTGTAATTACAGGTCTTAATAAGTCCGACCTTATTATTGTCGGTGCCCGTCCCGGTATGGGTAAGACGGCTTTTGCTTTGAACGTTGCACGTAACGTTGCCATGCAGTCAGGCAAAACGGTCTGCTTCTTCTCACTCGAGATGAGCCGAGATCAGCTTGCACAGCGTTTGCTTTCAAGCGAGGCTATGATCGAATCGGGTAAAATGAGAACGGGTGACCTTACTCCCGACGAGTGGACAAGACTGACTCAGGCAGGGCTTAATCTGTCGCAGGCCAAGCTGTATATCGATGAAACCCCGGGTATCACAGTTCCCGAGATCACGGCAAGACTTTTGCGTTTAAGGGATAAGCCCGACCTTGTTATTATCGACTATTTGGGACTGCTTCAGTCGGCCAAGTGTACCGAAAACCGTGTTCAGGAGGTTTCGGATATCACCCGTAACCTCAAGATCATGGCCAAAAAGCTGCAGATCCCCGTTATGGTTGCGGCACAGCTTTCCCGTGGAACCGAGGGTAAAAACGTTAAATCCCACAAGCCACAGTTGTCTGATTTGCGTGAATCGGGTTCTATTGAGCAGGATGCCGATATCGTTCTGTTTATGTACCGTGACCTTTACTATAAGAACGACAATGACGATCCCAACGTTCAGGTTGATGAGCATAAGGCACTGTGTATCGTGGCTAAAAACCGTCACGGTGGACTTGATGATATCAATCTTTATTGGGATGGCGCATATACACGCTTCTCAACACCCGACAGGAACGGTATCCACTGATGTTAGAGGCTGTAAGAGATACCCTTTTGCGGTACTGTATGCTTGACGGTGTG
>JAZQCY010000038.1:0-11956 GCA_045546555.1 Acutalibacteraceae bacterium
CGAACCGTTGTCATAAATTGCGTTAAGCAGGGTCATCATTGCGGCAATGGCGGTGTTGAACTTCATATCCTCAATATCAAGGGTGACCTTTTTGAGGGTCTTGTGGAAAAGGCTCTCAAGTGCGGGAGTTGCACCCTCACCCTTTACCATAGAAGGCAGATCGGCAACACGGTCAAGGAAACGCTTACAGCCACGCATACTGCTTTCCGACCAAGGTGCGGCCATTCCGTAATCACCCATAAAGAGGATGTAAACACGGAGAGTGTCGGCACCGTATTCGTTGACAACATCGTTGGGGTCAACAACGTTTCCACGGGATTTGGACATCTTCTGTCCGTCGGGTCCCAAAATAAGACCCTGCGCAGAACGCTTGGCATAAGGCTCGGCGGTGGGAACCTCACCGATATCATAAAGGAACTTATGCCAGAAGCGTGAATAGATAAGGTGACGGGTAACGTGCTCCATACCGCCGTTGTACCAATCGACCGGCAGCCAGTAGTTGAGCTTTTCCTTATCGGCAAAGACCTTGTCGTTCTTGGGGTCGATATAACGCAAGAAGTACCACGACGAGCCTGCCCACTGCGGCATAGTGTCGGTCTCACGGCGAGCATCGCCGCCGCACTTGGGACACTTGCAGTTGACAAACGACTCGATCTTGGCAAGAGGGCTTTCGCCGCCCTCACCGGGTTCAAAATTCTCAACGGTGGGCAGCTTTAAGGGAAGCTCCTCATAAGGCACGGGAACCATTCCGCATTTTGCACAATGCACAATCGGAATCGGCTCACCCCAGTATCTCTGACGGTTGAATGCCCAGTCCTTCATCTTGTACTGAACACCCTTTTCACCTATACCCTTTTCACCGAGGAAGCCAAGCATCTTCTCGATTGCGTCAGCCTTTTTCTCGATTCCGTTGAGAAAATCGGAGTTGACCATCTCACCGTCACCGGTATAAGCCTCAACCGAAATATCTCCGCCCTTGATGACCTCGATGATATCAATGCCGAACTTCTTGGCAAAGTCGTAGTCACGTTGATCGTGTGCAGGAACAGCCATAATTGCGCCCGTGCCGTAGCCCATCATTACATAGTCTGATATGTAAACGGGAATTTCCTTGCCGTTTACGGGGTTGACGGCGGTCAGACCCTCAATCTTAACACCGGTCTTGTCCTTAACAAGCTGGGTACGCTCGAACTCGGTCTTCTTGGCACATTCATCCTTGTATGCGTCAAGAGCATCAATATTGCTGATCTTGTCACGGTATTTTTCGATAATGGGATGCTCGGGAGCGATAACCATAAAGGTCACGCCAAACAAGGTGTCGCAACGGGTGGTGTAAACACGAAGGCTCTCATCGACCTCTTTGATAGAAAAATCAACAAACGCACCGGTCGATTTACCGATCCAATTGACCTGCTGCATCTTGATGTTTTCGGGGTACTCAACACCGTCGAGACCCTGCAAAAGCTTATCGGCATACTCGGTAATGCGGAGATACCAAACGTCCTTGGATTTCTGGATAATATCGCTGTGGCAGATATCGCACTTACCGCCCTGCGAATCCTCGTTGGACAAAACGACCTTACAGCTCGGGCAATAGTTTACCAAAGCCTGATCACGGAACACAAGGCCGTGCTCAAACAGCTTTAAGAATATCCACTGTGTCCACTTATAGTAGTCCTCCTCGGTGGTGTCGATAACCTTGGTCCAATCAAAGGAGAAGCCTACCTTTTTAAGCTGTGAGGTGAATTTTGCAATGTTGCGGTCGGTCAGAATCCTCGGGTGGGTATTAAATTTGATAGCCGAGTTTTCGGTAGGCAGACCGTAGGCATCAAAGCCCATCGGGAACAGAACGTTGTAGCCCTGCATTCTGCGCTTACGGGAGATGACCTCAAGACCTGAATAAGCCTTGATGTGGCCAACGTGCATACCCGATCCGCTCGGATAAGGGAACTCAACAAGTCCGTAGAACTTCGGCTTGGAATAATCCTCCGATGCTACGAAAGCCTGCTTTTCCTCCCATACTTTTTGCCATTTTTCTTCAATAGCCTTAAAATCGTACTTCATTTGACTTTATTCCTCCAAAGCAGATGTTAATATCTGCGTCAAATCAACCTGCTCGCCGTCCTGCCACATATGCTCAAGCGAGTAAAACTCACGTGACTGACGACCGAAAATGTGGATAACGACAGTGCCGTAATCCAACAGCAACCAATCGGATGCTCTGCCCTCAATGTGACCCGGCTCAACACCTGCCTCTTTAAGCTTTTCCTCGACCTCATCGGCCAAGGCTCTGATATGGGCATTTGATGTTGCGGTACAGATCACAAAGTAATCGGCAATATCCGATATTTCGTCAATTCTGATAGCTTCCAACTGCATTGCTTTTTTATCGTTCAACGCATTGGCGGCGATCTTTAATATATCAAAGGTTTCCATTATTTTCAACCTCTTTTCTTTCGGTAATAAGATAATTGTATGCATCCAACGTATCGGGATGCAGGGGTTTATTTTTGGATACTATATCCTTGATGGTGAATTTCAAAATACCAATAATACATTCGTCCAAATCACGGTTTGCGGCGGCACGTATTTCCTCGATATCGGGATAACTGCGGTCGGCCGAGGTAAGATCGGCAACGAATATTATTTTTTGACACAAGGTCATATCGGCCTTGCCCGTGGTGTGGTAACGGATGGAGGAAATTATATCCTCATCGGTTATTCCAAGCTCGTGCTTGACCACCAAAGCACCCGACATTGCGTGCCAGATAAGCGGTGATGCTTTTTCGGTAACAGACAGCATTATATCAAACTTTTTAAAGGTTTGCAACTGTTCATCATCAGAAATATTTTTTGTTATATCGTGAAGCAGACCTGCAAGGTACATTTTGTCGGGATCGGCACCGTATTTCAGCGCCAACCTCTTAGCCTCGTCGGCAACACAAAGCGAATGGTAATACCGTTTTTCTTTAAGTCTGCTTTTGAGTAATTCTTTATACTGCTCCAATTGTTTTAGGCCTTCCTGTATATTCCGTTTGAAATTATATAATCGTAGATGCTTTTGGGTATAAGCTCTTCTGCACCTTCACCGTTAAAAACGGCTTCACGCACCTCGGTTGATGAGACCTCGGGGAAATCCAGCTCCAAAACGTGAAAGGTACCACCCTCATTTCTTAAAGCATCAATGCACTCGTAAAACTCGGCATTGTCGGTACCCTTACGGCGGACAGCATAAAACTCGGCCGTTTTCAGCAGTCCTTTATAGTTGAACCACGTTGTAAACGAGGTCACCATATCACCGCCGATGAGCATTGAAATATTGCCGTACTGCTCTTTTAATTCCGACAAGGTGTAGTAGCTGTAGCTTTTACCCTCACGGCGAAATTCAATATCCGAAACCCGTGCCTTGTTTATACCCTCACAAAGCAATTCGCACATATCAAGACGTTGCTCTTTAGTAGCAAACAATCCCGGCACCTCTTTGTGGGGCGGAATGTTGGTGGGCGCCACCAAAACACACTCGATCTCGGGCAAAGCGGCAACCGCTTCAAGCATTTTTCGGTGTGCAATGTGGGGCGGATTGAAGGTGCCGCCGAAAAACAAGGTCTTACCCATATTATTTCACCAAAACGATCTGCTTGTTTTCTTTGCTCTGCTTATACAGAATGAATTTTGAACCGATGACCTGAACAACATCGCTACCCGTTGCCTCGGCAACGGTATCGGCACATTCTCTCACCTTCATAGGTGAAGTCTCAAGCACGGTCAGCTTGATAAGCTCACGAGCCTCCAAAGCCTCATTGACCTGACGGATAAGCTGCTCGCCTACACCGCCCTTTCCTATCTGAAAAATAGCCTGATATGAGTTGGCCATACCTCTGAGCTGTGCTCTTTGTCTTGAATTTAACATATATTACTCCCAAATCAAATGTAATTCTTTAATTCTTCTTTAAACGCAACAATGGCATTGTGGCGGTGGCTGACCTTGTCCTTTTCCTCGGGCGTAAGGGTACCGAAGCAACCGAACTCGGTCTGGAATAAGGGGTCATAGCCAAAGCCGCCGTTGCCTTGGGGTTCTTCCAAAATATAACCCTCGCAGGCACCCCTAACGGTAAACTCACGTCCGTCGGGGAAAACACAGGCTATGCACGAGACAAACCTTGCGGTTCTTTTTTCCTTGGGCAGACCTTTAAGGTTTTTAAGCAAAAGCTCATTGTTATCGTCATCGTTACCCGTTCCTGCATAACGTGCGGAATAAATACCGGGAGCACCGTTCAAGGCATCAACGCAAAGCCCTGAATCATCCGCAACAGCAGGAAGTCCCGAGCATTTACAGGCCGATCTTGCTTTAAGCAGAGCATTTTCCTCAAAGGTGGTGCCGTTTTCCTCAACATCGGGGACACCGCCCTCGATGTCCGACGGACAGACAACGTCAAAGCCCATCGGCTTTAAAATGCGGGTCAACTCGTTTAGTTTTTTCTTATTATGCGAGGCAACTATAAACTTATCCATCATCATTCCTCCGAGAAGATGCCCTTTGCAAAGGCATCGGGATCAAACGGCTGAAGATCGTCAATCTGCTCACCGACACCGACAAATTTTACGGGGATGTTAAGCTCGTCCATAATGGCAAGCACAACACCGCCACGTGCGGTTCCGTCAAGCTTGGTCAGCACTATACCCGTGATTTCGGCGACCTCTTTGAAGTCCCTCGCCTGATTTACGGCGTTCTGACCCGTTGTTGCATCGAGCACCAAAAGGGTCTCGATATCACTTTCGGGAAGCTCACGCTTTAATATTCGGTACATTTTAGCAAGCTCGTTCATAAGATTTTTCTTATTATGAAGTCTACCTGCGGTGTCGATAATTATAACATCACTGTTACGTGCCTTGGCGGCGGCAACGGTATCAAACACGACCGATGCAGGGTCGGCACCCTCGGCACTTTTGACCATATCGACCCCTGCCCTTTCACTCCACACAGCCAACTGATCTATAGCGGCGGCACGGAAGGTATCGGCGGCACCTAAAATGACCTTTTTGCCCGAAGCTTTAAGCTGCGATGCTATCTTACCGATGGTGGTGGTCTTACCGACACCGTTTACACCGATGACAAAAATGACAGACGGATGTGTGGTCATTTTAAGCTCACGGTCGCCGTCAAGCATTTTGCGGACGGTTTCGGCCAGCATTCCCTTGATAACACTCGGGTCGGTGACCTTTTCCTCCTTGACACGGGCACGAAGCTCGTCACATATCTTTTTGGCGGTGACAACGCCGATGTCACTCATAATAAGTATTTCTTCAAGCTCCTCAAAAAGCTCCTCGTCGATCCTTGTAAACGCCGAAAGCATAGAGTTTACGGCGTTGGAAATGGAATCACGTGTCTTTTTTAAGCCTGCGGTTATTTTACTGAAAAAGCCCATTTTTGCCTCCGAAAATTACTTGTTTTCAATGTTGAGCGTCTTGATAAGCTCGTCAACATCAAGCTGTAACAGCTTGGTTACACCCTTTTCCTGCATGGTTACACCGTAAAGCATATCGGCCGAATCCATTGTTCCACGGCGGTGGGTAACGCAGATAAACTGTGTACCGAACTGCGACTTGGTCATATACTGTGCAAAGCGCTCAACGTTGATATCGTCAAGTGCGGTATCGACCTCATCGAGGAAGCAGAACGGCGGTGCATTGACCATCATAATGGCAAAGTAGATGGATATTGCAATAAGCGCCTTTTCACCGCCCGAAAGACCTTCAAGACTGGGTACATTTTTACCGGGAAGCTTGGCAACAATGTCAATTCCGCTTTCCAAAATGTTTTCGGGATCGGTCAGCACAAGCTCTGCATGACCACCGCCGAACAGTTCGGTGAATACCTTGGTGAAGTTCTTGCCGATCTTCTCAAAGCCTTCGGAGAACTTCTCCTTCATCTGCACAGTAAGGTCGCCGATAAGCTTATTAAGCTCGGCACGTGAAGCATCAAGGTCATCCATCTGCGCCTTCATAAATACATAGCGCTCGTGAACCTCTTTATACTCCTCAATAGCGGCTACATTTACGTGGCCGAGGTTCTTTATCTTGCCCTTGACCTCCTGCAGCTCACGCTTGGCCTCGGGGATGTTTTCAACCGGCTCTGCAACCTGCTCGGCCTCGGTTCGGGTCAGCTCATACTCGTCAAACAGGCGCTTGATGATCTCATCATACTCACGGAGCATATTTTCACGGCGCTCCTCAAGACGTGCGACCTCACCGCTTAATTTTTCACGCTCGGTGGTCATATCACGCTCGGTCTGACGCATTTTAAGGCCTTCACGGTCAAAGCTGTCACGTTCAATCTGAAGCTCGGTGACCTTTTTATTGCCTTCCTCGATATCCTTTTTGCGTTCATCAATCTGTGCATTAAGACCGTCAATAGCCGTTCTTTCAACCTCGGACAAGGCCTCGACCGCCTCGATCTCTTTAAGCAGAGCTTCTCCCCTGTTTCCGCTTGAGGACATAGCCTCCTCTAACAGCTTGATAGAGTTTTCAATGGACTCAATATCCTTTTCAAGCTCCATTACATTGATACGAAGCTCTGTTATCTCGGCGGTAAGTGCCTCACGGCGGTCGGTCACGGTATCTCTGCCGCCCGAAAGACCGTCAATCTCGGTCTGCGCCTCGAGCTTCAACTTTTCAACATCGGCTATTTCAGCATTAGAAGTATTGACGATGTTCTGCAACTCAACCTTACGGTTATTGAGCAGGAATTTTTCACCGTTCATAGCCTCGATCGACTTGGTCAGCTCGGCAATAAGGTCACCGACACGGCGGATCTCACCCGAAACGCGGATCTTGTCCTCGGTTGCGGTGGTAAACTCAGAGCGAGCATTCAAGATCTCGGCCTCTAAAGACGAGACCTCGGCCGATGCCGCATTGTAGTTATCGGTCAGCATTCCCGATTTTTCAAGCAGCTTTACTATCTTGTCGTTAAGCTCCTTGATCTCACCTGCACGGCTTAAAATACCTGCATTTTTAACCAAAGAACCACCCGTCAACGAGCCGCCTGCATTGACGACCTGACCGTCAAGAGTAACGACCTTGAAGCGGTAGCCATGCTTTTTGGCGATGGTAACAGCCGCATCAATATCCTCGGCAACGACCGTTTTACCAAGCAGATTGCCGATGATACCTTCATATTTTTTATCAATTTCAACAAGCTCGGAGGCAATGCCCACATAGCCAAACTTGTTTTCGAGACCGTCCTCGTCAAGCGATCTCGACTTGATGGTGGAAATCGGCAAAAAGGTTGCACGTCCCTTGTTCTGATTCTTCAAAAACTCAATAGCACGCTTGGCATCATTTTCGGAATCGACAACAATGTGCTGCAACGAAGCACCCAATGCCGTTTCGATAGCAATGGCGTACTCCTTTTTGACCTCGATAAGCTTGCTTATTGGGCCGTGGATGCCACGGAGAGTGCCGTGCTCAGCCTCCTTCATAACCGCCTTTACCGGCAGTCCGAGGCCTTCCATATTGCGCTCAAGCTCTTCCAAAATAGCAACTCTGCGCTTTTTATCCTCAATATCAAGTCGGCAATTGTCCAAAGCCTCTTTGTATTCCTCAAGCTTCTGCTTTCTGGAATCAAATATCAACTCTCTGCCCTTCAAGGCATTGGCGGCCTCCTCGGCCAACTCCTCAGCCTTTTTGAGCATATCCTCTAACTCTTTAAGCTCGGTATCGAGCTTTTCCTTTTCGGCGGTCTTTTCGGCAACCGAGTTATCAAGGGTCACGTTGCGTGCATCAATTTCGGTGATGGACGATTGTGCGGTGACAAGAGCGACCCTTTTATCGGAAATTTGAGCCGAGTAAGTGTTCAGCCTTTTGGTCAACTCCTCGATCTGACGGGAAATGACCTCCGAATTGCTGATAAGACCGTTCAGCTCGTTTTCGAGTGCGGTAACCTTTTCGTTAAGAGAAGCGATCTCGGTCTGCTTGGCCTCAATCGTCGCACGGCGGCTTTCGATCTCGGTCTTAGACCTGGTATCGGAGCTTTCAAGCTCCAAGATATCGGCACGCAAGCGCTCAATAGTTTCCTCGTTGTGCTTGATAGTAGCGTTATGAACGTTGATATCACCCTGAAGTCGGGTTATCTCCTCCTCCAAAGCGGCAACGGTGCGATGCATTTCGTCGATACGGACGTTGATGGAAGAATAACGCTCGGAGCCGGACTCGATGCTTGCGGCAAGCTCCTGAAGCTTGCCCTCGACCTCGTTATAATGTGCGGTTGCAAGCGTAATTTTCTGATCCTGCGCCTTTAACAGGTCGCCCGACTGATTCAAGGAATTCAGCCACAGACCGATCTCCAGTTTTTTGCGGATGGCGGCAAGTTCGATAAACTTTTCAGCCTTTTTGCTCTGCTCCTCCAAGGGGCCTACACGACCCTCAAGCTCGGCCATAATATCCTTCAAACGAAGCATATTGTCATCAGCGGCGGCAAGCTTACGCTCGGCCTCGAGCTTACGGTAACGGTAACGAGAGATACCGCTTGCTTCTTCAAAAATATCACGGCGCTCGTCGGATTTTGAGCGGACTATGGTGTCGATCTTACCCTGTCCGATCATGGAATATCCGTCACGTCCCAATCCTGTATCCATAAACAGCTCGTGAACGTCCTTTAGGCGCACTACGGCCTTGTTTATAAGATACTCACTTTCGTGTGAGCGGAAGTATCGGCGTGTTACGGCAACCTCATCATTGTCAAAGTTAAGGCTACGGTCACGGTTGTCCATAACCAAAGTAACCTCGGCAAAGCCGTGAGGACGGCGGTCGGCTGTACCGCTGAAGATAACGTCCTCCATAGACTGTCCTCTTAAATTTTTGGTTGACTGTTCACCCAAAACCCAACGGACGGCATCCGAGATATTACTTTTTCCGCTTCCGTTAGGGCCGACAACGGCGGTAACGCCCTTGCCAAACCTCAAAACGGTCTTATCGGCAAAGGATTTGAAGCCTTGAATTTCGATCGACT
This sequence comes from Acutalibacteraceae bacterium, assembly GCA_045546555.1. Lineage (GTDB taxonomy): Bacteria > Bacillota > Clostridia > Oscillospirales > Acutalibacteraceae > UMGS172. The sequence continues at coordinate 9,008 of JAZQCY010000038.1, forward strand.
TTAAAAACAACTGTTATTCATCCTTTCGACCGTTATGTCGGACGGCTTTACGCTGTCGTCCGCCACAACGGTGCATTTATATCCTAAAGAATTCAAACTTTCTAAATTACTCTTTTTATTGCCCGTCATCTTGGATATCTCCTTGGAATTAACGTGCAATCTGTATTCGCCTTTTTCGGTCAAAAGGCTCAACGCTTTATCAAAATACCGTTTGCTGTCGCAAAGCTCTTTAAAAGCAGGATGCCACGGACCTGCAACGTAACGGCTTGTATCTATACTGTGAAGTCCCGTTCTTATGACGTTTATACCGGCCAAATCAAACATATCAAGCAGCTTGACGCAAAGCTCGACCGTTTCATCCAAAGTCGGCGGAGTATAAACCCTCAAACGGTAATACTCGGCCAAACGGGTGTTTTCGAGTGTTATTGACGGGTATATTCTGACGGTCTCGGGGTGGAGCTCAATAATTTTCTCGGCTGTTTTGAGATCCAACTCGTATGTACTTTTATAAAGCCCCGTCATCATCTGAAGTCCAAGCTCAAACCCAAATTCCTTAATAAGTGCGGAGGCTTTTACCACGTCTTCTGCGGTGTGTCCACGGTCGTTTGCAATAAGCACCTCGTCACACATACTTTGTGCGCCAAGCTCGATCGCCGTGACACCGAAAGACTTCAGTATCTCCAAAACCTCACGGTCAATGCAGTCGGGTCGGGTGGATATTCTGATTCCGCAGATATCCCCCTCATTTATATGTCGGTGAGCCGCCTTTAAAAGTGACAGCATATATTCCCGGTCGATTGCCGTAAAGCTGCCGCCGAAAAAAGCAAGCTCGGTATTTTTTGCATCGTAATTTTTTGACGCCTTAGCCGTATTTACAGCTTCATTTATATCGAACTCGGACGGTTTAGACGAAGAACCCGAAATTATCACCTGGTCACAAAAGCTGCAACGGTTTGGGCAGCCCAAATGCGGTACAAATACCGAAATATTGGCGTGGCTCATGTGTTCTGACCCATAAGCTCCAACGCCTGCTTGGCGGCGTATTGCTCGGCCTGCTTTTTACTGTGTCCAACACCTTTTCCGATGACGTTGGAATTAAGTCTGACTTCAACCGTAAAGCTTTTTGCGTGGTCGGGACCTTCCTCGCCGACAAGGACATAAGTCAACTCCTCGCCGGGGTTTTTCTGTATAATTTCCTGTAATTGGGTCTTGTAATCGTGAAAGGCTTCCTCAACGGTGTGATGCTTGATCTCTTCCTTGACAAAACGCATTACGTGAGCACGTGCAGGCTCGATTCCGCCATCAAGATAGATAGCGGCAAGCAAAGCCTCAAACGCATCGGCCAAAATGGAGGCACGCTCCCTACCGCCGTTCTGCTGTTCACCCTTTCCCAAAAACAAGAACTTTCCAAGCTCCATCTCACGGGCAAAAGCGGCCAAGGATTTTTCGCAAACAAGCGAAGCACGAAGCTTGGTCAGTTCGCCCTCGGGGAGTTGTTTGAAGTTTTTAAAGATATAATCAGATACGATCAGCGACAGCACCGAATCGCCCAAAAATTCCAATCTTTCATTGGACTCGGGAATGCTCTTAACCTCGTTTATATATGAGGTGTGCGACAAAGCACGAAGCATCAAGGATTTGTCCTTAAACACATACCCGATAATCTGTTCTAATTCCTGCATAAAAACACCTTAAATCAGTTTTCTGTATCATTTTCGGCAGTCTTTGCAAGGTCTGCCGAAATTTTGCCGATAACATCGTTTTCAACACAAAGCATTGCCTGACGGATAGCACTGCGTATGCTTTTTGCATCCGATCCGCCGTGAGCCTTAATTACAGGCTTTTTAACGCCAAGCAGAGGCGCACCGCCAACATCGCCGTAATCGGCAAATTTTTTGAGACCCATCAAAGGCTTTTTGGCCAAAAGGTAGGCAATTTTTGTTTTGATATTGGTCAAGAAAACACCCTTAACCATCTTCATAAGGTTCATTGCAACGCCTTCGTAAAGCTTCAAGGCAATATTGCCCGAATAACCGTCGGCAATAGCGGCATCGCAAGCACCTGCAGGCAACTCTCTTGCCTCAACGTTTCCTATAAAATTGATAGGACTGTCTTTTAACAGTTTATATGCTTCGATCTGCAGAGGTGTACCCTTGGTATCCTCGGTTCCGATGTTAAGCAGACCGATCTCGGGGCTCTCGACACCCTCAACATTATGGAGGTAGATAGATGCCATAACACCAAACTGCTGAAGCATCTCGGGACGGCACTCGGCAATGGCACCGCAGTCCATAAGGATAAATCTGCGGGTTCTTGACGGCAGCCTTGTGCCAAGCGCAGGACGCTTAACACCCTTGATACGCTTGATTATGAAGGTTGCGCCTGCAACAACGGCACCGGTACTGCCTGCCGAAACAAAAGCATCAGCCTTACCCTCGGCAACAAGCTGTAAAGCAACTCCCAAGGAGGTATTTTTCTTTGAGCGAACAATGTCGGTCGGCTGATCGTGCATATCAAATATTTCTTCGGTATGGACTATCTCCATCGAGGAAATATCAATGGAGTTTTCGGCGGCTGTTCTTTTTAATATTTCCTCGTTTCCCGTCAAAATGATATCTGCACCAAATTCCTTGGAAGCCTTAGCGGCACCCTCGATAACCGCCAAAGGCGCATTATCTCCGCCAAATGCGTCAACTGCAATTTTCATAACAATTCCTCCTGCCAAAAAGCATTTGTTTAAAGCTCGATTTCGGGAACCACCTTTGAAAAGCCCTGTTCCTTAAACCATTCGGCCGAACGGTAAAAAAGCCCGGCATAGCGCTTTTGTTTATCTTTAATATGATCCTCCAACGGTGGCAAAACACCAAAGTTGGCACCCATGGGTTGAAAATCCTTGACCGTAGGGTCACTGATATAGCCCGATAACGCACCGAGCATTGTGTATTCGGG
>JAZQCY010000039.1:0-22494 GCA_045546555.1 Acutalibacteraceae bacterium
TAGGGGAGGGTCTCTGTGCCATCCCGAAAATGCCACACGTCGAGCAAACAGGGCCCCAAGACAATTCTTAATTGAAAGCACATTAAAAAAGCCATCGGTTCCCCGATGGCTTTTGATGTGTATTCACTTGCTATTTATCATCGAACAGATAGCCGTAGTAGTCGGTTTCGATTATTCCGGCCGATATCTTGAAGCGGTTGTTGACGATACTGCGCACACTCTTGATGTACTGCTCCTTTTGCTCCTCCGACTCGAAAGACATACCCTCATGCAGGGTGAACTCCTTGGTCTTGGAGTTGTATTTACCCATTGCGGTGATGAACGAACGGTCCAAAAACTGAACGATGCAGTCCGAGGTCGAAAGAATGTCGGTGCCGATCAGCAATCTCGAATCATACTCAAAGCCGAACAGATTGAGTATCGTGGGCAGAATATCGACCGCCGAGCAATATTTGTCAATGGTGGGAGCATCCTTGGTGCCCTGGCAGTAAAGTATGAAGTTGCTCTCATAAAGCTCGAAGGTGGTGTCAACATCGTGACCGAGCAGCTCACGCCAAACGGCATATTTATCCGAGCTCGAGTTATCCTCAAGGCCGTAAGGGTAGTGGTCGGGGGTTATGGCAATGACCGTCTTGTCGGCCACACCTGCGGCATTAAGCTCGGCCAAAAGCTTTTCCATTGCACGGTCAAGCTCAATATTGCAGGCATAATAGGCCTTCAAGGTGTCCGAGCAATCAAGGTGCTTTACAAGCTCCTTATTCTTCGAGGACATTGAGTTGCCGCTGAAGCTGTACTGCAGATGTCCGCTGACCGTCATATAATAAGCATGGAACGGCTTGTCATCCGAAAGGTAATCCTTAACCGAGCCGGTTATCATTTCAAGGTCAGATTCAGGCCAACGCTTCTTGACGTATTCCTCCATACCCGTGCCCATTGCGATGTACTTATAGCCCATATTGGGGTGGGACACGTCACGGCGGTAGTAGTCGTGGGTGTGGTTGTGGTAGGCAAAGGTCTTGGTGACGCCAATGCTTTGGAACATATTGCCCAAGGTGTACGGCATCGAGTTGGAGCCCGAACGGTAGAAGCTCCACACACCCGACTTGGGCAACAGGCCTGTGCAGGCGGCATATTCGCCGTCCGAGGTCGAAACGCCCCAGATGGGAGTGTAGAAGTTGGTGAACTTAAAGCCCTCCTGACTCATTTTATAAAGCGTCGGAGTAAGCTCGGGGTCAACCGCATAAGGAGAAAAGCCTTCGGCCGTGATGGTGATAAGGTTGTAGCCCTTATACATTCCCGTGTACTGATTTTTGGCGGTAGGCTCCTTGGCGGCAAAATAGTCGTTAAGATTTTTTATGGCCGTCTTAGGGTTCTCGGCATTAAGTGCCTCAAAATCGATATCGGTCACGTTGGGGGAGGTGTCGATCGGCTTGTCGGTCGGCTCGGGATCGGTTGCGGGAGGCACCACCGTGTCGATTATAGGCAGCTCCTCATCAAATTCAACATCCTGCTCAATGCCGAGGATATTATACTTAAAGTCAAGCACCTCGGAACGCAAAAGACCAAATTTGGCAGAGGCCTGATTAAGCTCAAAATCGCCCGACTGCAACGAGGCAAGGTTGCCCGACAGCGAAATGCAAAGCGAAACGCAAACGTGAATGCAGATCAGGGATGCCGCACCGAGGCCGACGTTGATCCATCTCAAGCGGCGGTAGCGGATGTTCTTGCGGCCAAATACAATGTAAAGCACAAGCGGAATGACCAGCAGAAGTATTGCAGGTATCGAGCTTATAATGGCGTTTATGGTGTTGCCAAGCATGCCGTCACCCGTTATCTGACCTGCGCCGCCTGCGGCAAGCGAATAGAAAATAAAATAACTGCCAAAGAAGCGGTGGTAGACCAACTGCGCCACAAAAAGCAGGGTGAACAGTGTCAGCACCGATACGGTGACTATTTTGGCGGTTTTGGGCTTCAGTCTTGAACAGATGCAGGACATCATCAAGGACGGAACAACAGAAAACAGAGGCATTATCAGCAGACCGATATCAAAAAACGTGTCGCTTGTAAATGCCTTCAGCATAAGCTCCATATAAACTATTGAAGCGAAAATAAATAAAGTTGTATTCAGCCGAAATTCGGCAAGAAATTTTCTCATATCATCACCCACTTTATGAGTATAACAACCTTATCGAAAAAAGTCAAATGGATTACGTAATTTGTAAATATTTGTAATCTTTTGTAATAAAAAAGCAAAAGGACCAACTTGCGGCAGTCGGTCCTTTTGCTTTTTTCGAGGGTTGTTTTGAGGAGGGTAGAGCATGTTCAAAAGGAGATGCGGCGTCTCCCTTGAACTGTCTATATTATAAACCAACTGCACCCGATATGTGTGGACTTTTTATGAACGCTCGGTGAACTTTCAAAGATATCTTTGTTAACAAAAAATGAAACCCTTTGTATATGTTATGACATTCGGGGTAAAAATACTAACGAAAAGGAAGGTATTAAAATGAAAGACAGTAATAAACATAACTCGAAGCTCATAAAATTTCTTAACGGCAAGACCTTTTACGTGGTGCTGTGCTTGTGCTTTTTGGCCATAGGTATAGCCGCCTGGACGGGTGTTGAGGGCTTCAAAAACATTCAGAACGCCGAATCAAGTCAGCAAAGCGGAACCGATACACCGTCGGAGCCCACCGTGCCGTCAGAGCCTATTGATATAGGGCTTAATGACAAGGACGACAATAGCAACGAGCAGGTCGAACTGCCCGAAAAGACCGAATCAAAGGACACTGAAAGCTTGGAGCCCGAGGAATCCGAGCAGGTTGCGGCGCCCGTGGCAAGCTTTTTCATAAACCCTGTGTTGGGAGAGGTCATAAAGGGCTACTCTGACACCGAGCTGCAGTATTCGCTCACCATGAAGGATATGCGTATGCACAAGGCGGTTGACATTGCCGCCGACGTCGGCACACCCGTTGTCGCCGCAGGTGAAGGCACCGTGACCGATATTATAAAGGATGCAATGTACGGCACAACGGTGGTCATCGACCACGGTAACGGTATAGTTGCAAAATATTGCGGCTTGAGCAACGCATTGTTTGTCAGCAAGGGTGATACCGTTGACAGTACCAAGCAGATAGGTGTTGTTGACGTGGTTCCGTGCGAATCGGTCGAGCAACGTCATCTCCACCTTGAATTTTTCAAAAACGGCAAGGCTGTTTCGCCGCTTGACTATATTATAAAGTAAGAAAAGCAAAACAAAACAAAACCATGCCCCCTACGGGCAAAACTGAAATATAATTTTTATATTCTGCCGGGGCAGTAAAAAGCGGAACCTTTCGGTTCCGCTTTTTGCTTTTATCTGATCCTTTTACCAACGTCGGTTTTAAATTGCTCCCAAGCAATAGGGTCGTCAACAAAATATTTCGGACACTGTTTGCCCGTAATGTCGTGGTGGCGGATAAGGTCGGCCTCGGTGAGAGATGTGTTACTGCAAAGCCAAGCCGTAAGCCTTACCAACGATTCATAGGTTGCTTCGTTGAATTTTCCCGTTTTGTCGGGGTGGCAGACCTCAATTGATACCGTGTCGACATTGCGGTGGTTGCTTGCCGCTGATTGCTCATCCAATGGGATGCACTGTATTATCTCCCCATCAAGTCCTATCAGAAAATGTGAGCAAACAAGCGTATCGGGCTTGCCGAAATAGTTTCGGTTTTGCTTGGCGGTGGTGCCGGGGTTGCCCGTGTAATGAATGACAATGTTGTGCAGACCCTCCAGCGCAAGACCGGTTCTTGCACGGCTTGGATCAATAAAATCTTGGTTTACATAATTCGGCGCAGTCAGCCTGCCCAAGGCCGCAACGGCCTCAGCATCTATTTCGGCCTGCGTTTTGGCTGCGGCACCCGAACCCGAGGTCGAGTCGTTGCTTGTCGGCGTGTCGTCACGAAAGGCATCGTAAATATTGACCGCCACGATCACCAAAACCGTTGCAAGCGCCACGGCGATGGCGCCTAAAATAAACTGTCTTGCAGCTTTAGATAAACGTTTCCTTTTCAATTCACATCCCCAAAAGACATCAGTCTTTTACAAGCACCTTTTCGATCTTACCGTAGATCTGATAGTGGAAATCGTCATTCGGATACCATTTTAACGGTGCGTCATCGGTAAAGCAGGCCTTTTCCATTTTCTGCACGTACTGCTTGCGGCAGATAAGCACCAGCCGTGCCTCCTTGAAGTAAACGGCATCACCGTCAAAAACAGGGGTAAGCCCCGTGAGGGCGGTCTTGTCGCAATCACGCCCTGAACGGCTGCCGCAGATTTTGTGTATGTCCTTGTTGTCGCCGTAAAAGCTCAGGGTGAAGTAATCCGACTTTTCGATAAACTCCATAGTGTAGCGTTGGGGACGCACCTGCGCTATGGCGCAGTCGGCACCCCACATCTCACCCACAAAGCCCCAGGAGGCCGTCATCATATTGTATTTTTCACTGTTTCCTGCAGTGATGAGCATATACTCATCGGCAATGGCCGAAATAAGGTTGCCCTTTATCTCCTTGGCCGAAATTTCTTTAAACATAAAACCACTCCCAAAAGTCAAGTTGACATAATGTTACGATATACAAATTTTACTATACATTATATTCCGTGTCAAGATAAGGTTGATTTTTGTAATGAATTTGTAAGTTTTTTGAATAAAAAAGACCCGACACATCAGTAATGCATCGGGTCAAAAAATTATTTATCCAACGGCTTGGCGTTCCAGATGGTGGTGGCGTAGTCGTAGATCGAACGGTCGGCCGAGAAGATGCCTGCGTTGGCGATGTTTATAAGCGACATTCTGCTCCACTTGTCACGCTCCGTATACAGCTTGCTTGCCTTATCCTGTGCGGCACAGTAGTCGGCAAAATCGGCAAAGGCCATATAATAGTCGCTGTTGCGGAGTGCATTTGAAAGGGCGGGGAACTGATGCCCTCCGATGCCGTTGCAAATGAAATCGACCGCACGGCGAAGCTTGGGATTGTTGTTGTAATAGAGGCTGGGGTCGTAGGAGTTGCGCATTTTGAGAACCTCGGGAGTGCGCATACCGAAGATGATGATGTTATCATCACCCACAGCCTCATGTATCTCAACGTTGGCGCCGTCCTCGGTACCCAGGGTGATGGCACCGTTGAGCATCAGCTTCATGTTACCTGTACCCGAAGCCTCGGTCGAAGCCAGAGAAATCTGCTCCGAAATGTCGGCTGAGGGTATCATCAGCTCAGCCATGGTCACACGGTAGTCCTCAACGAACAAGATCTTGATCTTATCCTTAACTGTCGGGTCGTTTTCGATAACCTTGGCCAAGGAGTGGATCATCTGGATAATCTCTTTGGCAAGGTGGTAACCGGGAGCCGCCTTGGCACCGAAGATGTAGGTCTTGGGTGTAAACTCGGCATTGGGATTTTCCTTGAGATAGAGGTAATCGGCGATGATGTGCAGAGCGTTCAGATGTTGACGCTTATACTCGTGCAGACGCTTGACCTGCATATCGAAGATCGAATCGGGATCGAGATTTACGTTGTATTCCTTCTTAACAAACTTGGCAAAGCGTTCCTTGTTGGCACGCTTAACGGCGGCCAATTTCTGCAGCACTGCCTTGTCGTCGGCAAATTTTTCAAATTCCTTCAAGGCCGCATTGTCAAGAATAAAGTTGTCTCCGATACACTCGGTAATCAGCTTGGTCAGCTCGGGGTTGGACTGGCACAGCCAACGGCGGAATGCGATACCGTTGGTGACATTGGTAAACTTTTCGGGGGTCACACGGTAGTAATCGTTGAAGAGATTATCTTTCAGGATGTTACTGTGCAAGCGTGAAACACCGTTTACGCTGTGGCAGGAGGCAACGCAAAGGTTGGCCATTCTCACAACGCCGTCCTCGATAATTGCGGTACGTGAAACATAATCGGAATCGTGGGTCTTTTCCCACATCTGTGTTCTGAAGCGGTTGTCGATCTCCTGAACGATCTGATAGATTCTCGGCAACAGACCGCGGAACAGGTCAATCTGCCAGCACTCCAAGGCCTCACGCATGATGGTGTGGTTGGTGTAGGCGGCGGTGCGGGTCACAATGTCCCAAGCCTTATCCCAGGTGTAGCCGCACTCGTCAAGCAGATAGCGCATAAGTTCAGGGATTACCAGAGCAGGGTGGGTGTCGTTGATATGAATAGCGGCCTTTTCGGGCAGATTGTCCAAGGTGCCGTATTTTCTTAAGTGTCTTTGCAGAATGTCCTGAATCGAAGCCGATACAAGGAAATACTGCTGACGCAGACGAAGCGATTTTCCCTCGGGGTGGTTATCCTCGGGATAAAGCACCTTGCTGATGACCTCGGCCATAGCCTGATGCTCCAAAGCACGGATATAGTCGCCGTGATTAAAGGCGGACATATTGATGGACGGGGTCTCCGAGCTCCACAAACGGAGTACGTTGACGCTTCTTCCGTCGGCACCTGCAACCATAAGGTCGTAAGGCACGGCCTTTACGGTGTCGTAATTCTCAACGGTGACGCTGTGGTGGGTGTCGCACCACATTTCCTTTATCTGACCGCCGAAGTTGACGTCAACGGCCGAGGTGTCACGGCGGACAAGCCATGCCGAGCCGCCGGGAAGCCAGAAATCGGGCATTTCGGTCTGCCAGCCGTCAACAAACTTCTGACGGAAGATACCGAACTCATACTTTATGCAGTAGCCCATTGCGGGGTAGCCGCCGGTGGTAAGACCGTCCAAGAAGCAGGCGGCAAGTCTGCCCAAGCCGCCGTTGCCAAGGCCAGCATCGGGCTCAAGCTCATAAAGATTGTCAAGCTTAACGTCATACTTGGCCAATGCCTTTTTAAAGGTGTCGTCAAGCTGCATATTGAAAAGGTTGTTTTTAAGTGAACGACCCATCAGAAATTCCATCGAAAGATAGTATACCATCTTGCTTTCCTGCTTGGCGGTATCCTCTCTGAACTTGGCTCTGCGCTCGGTCATAATGTCAAGCAATGCCAGAACCGATGCCTTATAGAAAAGCTCATCGGATGCCTGGTTGGGCAAAACGCCGAAATTGTGCTTCATCTTCTGACCGATAAGGTCATAGACTTCTTTGACTGAATACATAAAAATCCTCCGAAAATATTAAAAATTTACGAAATATACATTGATTATTTTTGACATTTATTTTATTATGTATATATAATAATACTTTTTTCTTTACATTGCAATAGTCGTTATGTAGAAAATACGGCCAATTTTTAGGCAATTTTTATAAAAAGAGCTTGTAAAATCCTTTAAAAGATTTGCTAATTGGTAAAAATGCACTAAAATCCAAGGTTTTGCAACTGTAACACTAAACTTTGAGGTGAATATTTTGGATCAAAACGGAAACCGTTACACTCAAGAAGATCAAAACCAATATGAGCAGACCTCGGCACCGCAGGCTGCGCCCGAACAACAGAATCCCAATCAGGGATATACACAGCCCGGTCAGTACAACGGAGCTAATAATCAGTATTATCCCCCGCAGTACAATCAGCCGATGTATAACCGTTCGGCCAACGGGCAGTATAATATGCCGCCGCAGTATGCCTATTATCCCGCACCGCAGGGTGTGCCTGTCCAACCGCCAAGACCGGTTGTCGACACCCGTCCGGGAAGTCCTCTTTTTGATAAAGAGACCTTTAAGGAAAAGAGCGCAATCCGTCGCATAGGCAATGCGGTAGGTATGTCCTTGAGCATGTTTAATCTTGCGGGACTTATCGTTCAGCTTGCGGTTCTGGCCGTTATGTATGTCGTTTTGGGCGTGACCTCCACCACCTGGCAGATGAACAATCCCAACACGCTTTATCTCATAAATGCGGTCACCACACTTTTTGTACTCACCTTACCTTATATTTTTGCCGCTAAGCACGCAGGTGTCGGCCTTTCGGAGCTTGTGCCGTTTAAAAAGACCTCGTTCACCAAGGTCATAACCCTCATAATGCTCGGAATGGGTGTTTGCTCGTTGAGCAACTTTGCCACAAGCGCCATTTCATCACTTTTTGATCAGCTATTCGGCTTCCAGTCCGAGCCGTCGATGGATGGCTACGGCACGGGGCTTGAATCATTTCTTCTGATGCTTTTGTGTGTTGGCATACTGCCTGCCGTGCTTGAGGAGTTTGCTCTTCGAGGAGTGGTAATGGGGCTTTTGCGTAAAAGGTTCAGTGACGGCACCGCCATCGTTATTTCGGCCGTACTGTTCGGACTTTTGCACGGCAACCTTCAGCAGATTCCCTTTGCCTTCGGTGTCGGTCTCATTTTGGGCTATGCCACCGTTTACTCGGGCTCGCTGTTGCCCGCAATGCTCATCCACGCAATGAATAACTCCATGTCGGTCATTTTAAGCTTTGCGTCCGAGTCGGTCAGCCCCATGACAAGCCAGGTCATTATGCTGCTTTACTATGCGGTTTCGTTGCTGATGGGTCTGTGCGGCTTCATCATGCTTGCCAAGACCGACAAAACGGCTCTGCGCCTTTCCAAGGAAAACACCGAGAATACCAAGCGTAACGTAAAATGGTTCTTCGGCTCAGCCTGGATGATAGTCTTTGTAATTATTTGCGTTATGAACGTCCTTGTTGCACAGGGACTTATCGCAGCGTAAGCTATGAAAAGGTATATGACAGAGGCTCTGAAGCTTGCCGAAAAGGCAGGCAAAAAGGGCGAGATACCGGTTGGTGCTGTGGTTGTAAGAAACGGTGAGATAATCGCCACGGGGCAAAACCGTCGTGAGACTCATTGCAACGCATTGGGCCACGCCGAAATTGAGGCTATCAGCTCGGCTTGTGAGAAGCTGGGCCGTTGGAGGCTTGACGATTGTGAGCTGTATGTCACGCTTGAGCCGTGTCCGATGTGCGCAGGTGCCATAATCAACGCAAGGCTGAAAAAAGTGGTTTTCGGAGCCTTTGATAAAAAGGCAGGCTCCTGCTGTGATGAATCGGTGGTCAACCTTTTCAACCTGCCGTATAACCACCAACCTGAGGTGTGGGCAGGTATTTGTGAAAAGGAATGCTCGACCGTTTTAACAAGATTTTTTGAAGCGTTAAGAGAGAAGGAAAACGAGTAATGCCTTTGGTTCAAAGGGTTGAATATATCCACGAGCCGACCGACCTTCAATGCGGTCAGGCCGTGCTGGCAATGCTTTCGGGTAAAAGCGTTGACGAAATGGTAAAACTCACGGGAACCGACCGTGAGACAAATCTCAAGCAGATGCTTTCGGCGCTGGATGAATTAGAGATAAAATACGACCGTGAGCGTCGGCAGGCGGAAAGTAAGGAACAGCTGCCCGAGGTGTGTATCTTGAGCCTCGAAACGCCGAGATGCTGGCATTGGTCGCTGTATTTCAAAGGAACGTTTTACGACCCCGAGCACGGCATTTTGCCCGATTTTCCCATCGCCAATAGGAAGTATTATTGGAGAATAATAAATTAAACCGTAGGGGCGAACTGTGTTCGCCCGAGGAGCGACGAGGGCGTCGCTCCCTACATCGTCACGGAGGAATCTTTATGTACATTATGTCTGTTGATGTCGGGACGGCACGCACGGGTGTGGCTTTGAGCGACAAGGGTGAGGGCTTCGCCTTCCCCAAGTGTGTCATAACCGAGTACAACCGTGAAAGATTGATCGAAAAGCTGGCCGAAAAGGCGAAAGAGCTTGGTGCCGAAATGATAGTGGTCGGCTACCCAAAAAATATGGACGGAAGCGAAGGCTTTAAGGCGCAGGAGTGTGCCGCCGCCGCCGAGGCTTTGAGGCTTGCTACGGGCTTACCCGTCGAGCTGTGGGACGAGCGCTGCACCACCGTCAGCGCACATACCGCCCTCAATTTCAACGATGTCCGTGGCAAAAAGCGTAAAGAGACGGTCGATGCCGTTGCCGCCACTATTATTTTGGAGGATTTTTTGCGCCATAGAGCAAACACAAAACAACTTTAATATTATTTATTGAGGAGAACGAGGATATGAAAAAGGTTACTGCAATTGTTTTGACTATCGGTTTGATGATGCCCTTGCTCACGGGAATGTTTATAAGCAGTGCAAGTGCGGTCGAAAGCGGCACAACGGGCGACTGCGAATGGTCGCTTGACGGCAATGTGCTAACCATCTCGGGTGAAGGCAGAATGGCCGATTATGAATATTCCGGCGATAACACTGCACCTTGGGTGCGGTCGGACGATATCACTGAAATTATTATCAGCGATGGCGTGGAATACATAGGTACACGTGCTTTTGAAGGCTGCGGAAATTTCACATCGATCACCATTCCCGACAGTGTAACCGAGATAGGCGAATACGCTTTCTCGCACTGTGAAGGTCTTACCGCCATTACCATTCCCGACGGTGCAACGCGTATTGAAGAGGGAGTGTTTCAATCGTGTGAATCTCTTGCTTCCGTTACACTGCCTGACAGCATGGCAAGCGTCGGACGAGGCGCCTTTTTCGGTTGCTCAAAGCTCACTTCGGTCGTGATTCCCGACAAAGTAACCGAGATAGGCGTATACGCTTTTTCGAACTGTGAAGGTCTTACCGAAATTACCCTGCCTGACAGCGTGGTCGAGATAGATGAAGGCGCATTTTCGGAAACGTCATACTATAACAATAAACTTAACTGGGAAGACGGTGTCTTATACATCGGAAAACACTTGATCGCAGCAACCGCCGATATCCCCGATGTATACACCATAAAAGAAGGAACCTTGACCATAGCCGCCAAAGCCTTCGGCGAGTGCGAGTTGACTTCGCTTACCGTTCCCGACGGCATTAAATACGTCGGAAGTGATGCACTCTTTTTGTGCGATGCTGAGAATGTCAGATTTTTCAGTCAGGAACAGCGCCTTGTGTTTGTAAAAGGAACAGCCCTCATAAATGCGAACATAACCGTTGAATGTGCCGGCGAGCATACCTTTACCGACTCCAACAAGTGCGATGTTTGCGGCACAAAGACAATCTCTGATGAAAACACAGATGACAACGACGACACAGACTCAGGTAATGTGTTGACCGTCATAATTGTTATTGCCTGTGTTGTGTCTGTGAGCGTCATTGTGATCGTAATGATCTCTGTCAAAAGGAAAAAGCCTCAAAAAAACAACTGATACCGTCAAAAACCGATTATTTCACTATTGAAACACGAGGAAAAGTGTGTTAAAATAGCCTGTAATGATTTTTAAATAATTTCCGGAGGGGAAAATTATGTCAGGACATTCCAAATGGAGTACCATTAAAAGAAAGAAAGAAAAGACCGACCAGGCCAGAGCCAAGGTCTTCACCCGTATCGGCCGTGAGCTTGCTATGGTGGTTAAGGCGGGCGGCCCCGACCCCAACGTAAACTCCAAGCTTCGTGACGTCATTGCCAAGGCCAAGGCCAACAACGTTCCCAACGATAATATCGACCGCATCATCAAAAAAGCCGCAGGTGAGACCGGCGGTGCAGAGTATGAGTCGCTTATGTATGAGGGCTACGGCCCTGCAGGTATCGCCGTTATCGTTGAGGCTCTGACCGACAACCGTAACCGTACCGCAGGTGAGATGCGTCACTACTTTGATAAGTGCGGCGGCAACCTCGGTCAGTCGGGCTCAGTTACCTTTATGTTCGAGCGCAAGGGCCTTATCGTCATTGAGGGCGAAGGCCTTGACGAAGATAAGGTTATGGAGGATGCTCTTGAGGCAGGTGCCGACGATTTCACCTTCGACGGTGATGTTTTTGAGATCTCGACCGATCCCAACTCGGTCGGTGCCGTCAGCGAGGCTTTGAGTGAAAAGGGATACAAGTTCGTTTCTGCCGAGCCTGCTTATGTTCCTGCAACCACCTCGACCATTGATGACCCCGAAATGGTCACCAAAATGGAAAAGCTGCTTGATCTGCTTGATGAAAACGAGGACGTTCAGAACGTCTGGCACAACTGGGAATCAGCTGACGCAGAATAATACAACAAAGGCACCGAAATGTTTTGACATTTCGGTGCCTTTTGCTTGTGTCGGTCGATAGGGCTGACCACTATATATACAGGTTGACAAAAGTAAAGTTATATAATACAATTAAAATGGTTATTGATATACGGAGGTACCGATTTATGAAACTTAGAAAGCTCCTCAGTTTACTTACATGTGCGGTTATGGTTGCCGTTATGCTTGTGCCTGTTTTAGGCACTTTTTCGGCCAACGCCGCCGATGGCAAAACAGTTTACGTTTCGTCAACGGGAAGTGACGACAATGACGGTAGCGAGGCCGCGCCGTTTGCCACCCTGCAAAAGGCCTGGACAAATTCCGACACGGGCAAGCTGACCATAGTCATTGTTGACAATGTTGTGCTTGATGTCAGCACCGTGGCCTTTACCTTCGGCGGTGAAAACAAGGCATCCGAAACCGTTATCAAGGGCGCAACTGCATCGGCCGTGCTTGACCTTTCGGCCAAGACCAGAATGGGTCTTTACGGTGGCGGAAGTAAGTTCACCTTTGACAATATTACACTCAAATTCGATCAGACCTTGTCAAGCGGTGTGCCTACCGCCAAGTTTTATGCCAACGGTACACACGTTGTCATAACCGAGTCGGTCACCTTTGCCGATAATGCCCCCATCAACATCTTTGCGGGCGGCAACGGTAAAGAGGTCGCAAGCACCCGTCTTGAGGTCTATGGCGGATATTACTATTATATCTACGGCGGCGGTGAGAACTATCCCGTTACGGGTGATGTCAACCTTACTGTCGGCGGTAATATCAACGCAGGTGAAAACATCGACGATGAAAGCTCTAATGTAGCGCAGGCACGTATTTACGGCGGCGGCTATAAGGGCGCTGTCGGCGGCAATGTCAACATAAACTACGGCGGCAATGCCATCGCACGTGTGCTTACCGGCACCGGACGTGACGGCGGTGAGGTCGGCGGCAGTATCAATATCAATATGACCGGCGGTAAGGTCACCACCATCAGCGCAACCAAAACGGTTCACGACAAGGATGCCGATGTTCATATTTCTATGACGGGCGGTCTTTGCGAGGCCATTTACGGCGGCGGTGAAAGCACAAGTATTACGGGTAACACCGTTGTTTATGTCGGCGGTACTGCCGATGTTTCACGCCGTATCCACGGCGGCTGCTACAACGAAAGCACCTCCTCGGGCACCAGCCGTGTTATCGGCTCGGCCACCGTTATTATTGATTCCGGCTGTAAGCTGGCTTCGGGTACGGGCCTTTCGTGGATGAACAGCTTTTATATGGCTATCAACGCAGGCAGCCGTCTTAGCACCAACCCTGCTGATGAGTTTTCCACCCTTGTATTTTTGAACGACACCTACAGCACCTATAGCTCTAAGATGAGCAGCAGCTTCAAGCAGGACTATGTTGTCAAGGTTGGCAAGGGCGGTACCGTGGATAGTGCTATGAATGGTACGGCAACTTTGACTATGCTCCCCAATGAGGGCAAGGCCGCAGTTATCGGTACCGAAAAGCTGGTCTACGGTCAGACCTATACATTGTCGGCCGCAACAACCGACATCACCTTTACCGATGCCGTGTATAGCACAATAACTCTTGACCACAATAACGGCACGGGTATGAGCTCGACCTTTAAAAAGATAGAGGGCGGCTATGCTACCGTTCCCGAGGTCACCGTCACTAATGGCGATAAGGATTTCCTCGGCTGGGCAACCACTGCTAATGCAACTAAGGCAGAATACGTCGCAGGCGATAAGTACACCGCTGAAGGTGACACCACCTTGTATGCGGTGTGGCGTGGCAATGCTCAAAGCTATACCGTAATGCATTTGCTGGTCGACGAAAATGATACCAAGGTATACAAGACCGAGTCGCTCACGGGCTATGTCGGTTGGAAGACCGAGGCAAAAGAGCTTGAAATCCTCGGCTACACCGCAGTGCCCATCACCCAGGAGACCTTGGTCAGCAATCAGACCGTTATGATTATGGTAATGTATGTAAAGGGTGACTTTGCGATTGGTGATGTCAACTGTGACGGCACAGTCGATGCACTTGATAACGCAATCCTTGCAAGATATGCCGCAGGCTGGGAAGGATATACTGTTTGCGACTATACCTCCGACTGCAACGGCGACGGATCGATCAACTCCAACGATGCCGATTATCTTGCAAAGCATATCGCAGGCTGGGAAGGATTTCCCCTTAATTAAGGCTTGAAATGCAAATTTATGCAGAATTTATAATTTTGCTTGCATTTTTAAAAATATGTGCTACAATAGATTTGTAATCAGGCAACTGAAATCCCGTATAAAGTGAGGTGCGAACAATGGCATTTAAGATTTCTGACGAGTGCATCGCTTGTGGTGCATGTGCAGCTCAGTGCCCCGTAGAGGCTATCGCTGAGGGCGATGGCAAGTTTGTTATCGATGCAGACACCTGCATCAGCTGCGGCGCTTGCGCTGACCAGTGTCCCGTAGAGGCTATTGCCGAGGACTAATTCAATGTTATTGAATTACATACCCGAAGGATAAACCTTCGGGTATATTTTTTTGCCTTTACACACCGTAAGCCGACTTGCGGGACGTCGAGCCGCCGTCCCCTACAACAGAATTGCAAAACATTGCAAAACGTCTGTAGGGCAGGGATTCATGTCAAGAGTATGATTGTATACACATTTACAACCTATCGTGACGGCTGACACCTCATCCGTCAGGCTTCGCCTGCCACCTTCTCCCACTGGAGAAGGCTATCGTAGGGGCTTTCCTGTTCGCCCGCCGCAAGCCGTTTTTGGGAGGGCGCAGAGGCCCTCCCCTACAATAAGGTACAAGGATATAATGTAGGGACCGGCGGTCTCGCACTGCGGTGCTCGGTCCCTCGTCGGGTCTGACAGTCCGCAGGACTGTCATTCACTACCGACTCGCACGCTTCGCTACCCCGACGGTCCGCCGCAAGTTGGCTTTTCGGGAGCACACACAAAATAATTAGTGCAAGGAGGCAAAATGACTGAGGAAGTCTGAAAGCTAACATTTTAGAGCTATATGTTCAGTTAACAGAATCGTAAAAGTAACTAAAATTACAATATATCACTGTCCAAAGTGCACAAAAATTGCAAATGGTACCACCGTGGTATCTTGAAATCGCTTCATTGCTACACTATAATGTTTATGAGGTGATCTTAATGAAAATAATAAAAGAAATATGGCGTGGAAACTTACAGCCTATTGCAAAGTTTGGGGACGGCGTAAAGCAAATTGCCGAACTGGAGCGTTTAAAAGAGCGGCACCGTGAAACAATGCTAAAAATTTTGGACGATAGTAACAAAGAGAACCTTGAGAAATACTCGGACTGTGTCGATGAGTATGTGAGTATCATGTGCGAGCAAGCATTTTTTGAGGGCTTTTGCTTGGGCTCAAGAATTATTGCCGAATCGGCGTCCGGCGCAGACGAGATAATTCAAAGAGATTGTTGCTTGTAAATTACCCACTGATAATATATAATGAATTTATTAAATACTCATGGAGCGGTTTATGGAACAGAGTTTAAAAATAATCGCAAAAATTTATACGGCGCACAAGGAAAAATTCGGCATACCGAGGCAAAGCGGTATGGTGAATTTGCCGGCCGAAATCGTTTTCGAGCCCGAATACCGTGACCCTAATGCGGTCAGAGGGCTTGACGGATTTTCACATATATGGGTCTTGTGGCAGTTTTCCGAGGCAAAGTGTGACACATGGCAGCCCACCGTCCGTCCGCCGAGATTGGGCGGCAATAAGCGTATGGGCGTATTTGCCACACGCTCACCGTTTCGCCCCAATTCGATAGGTCTTTCCTCTCTCAAATTAGAAAAAGTCGAATTTACGCCTGACCGAGGTCCTGTTTTACACGTTACGGGCGCCGACATTTTGGACGGCACCGCCATTTTCGACATAAAGCCCTACATCGCCTTTTGTGACAGTCACCCCGATGCCGTTTGCGGCTTTTCGGAAGGGTATAAGGAGTATAAATTAAAGGTGGAATTTCGGGACGGAGTTCTTGAAAAACTGCCGAGCGATCTTGTCGACCCCATAACCGATCTTTTGGCTTGCGACCCCAGACCGTCTTATCAAAACGACCCTGACCGTGTTTACGGCTTGGACGTTTCGGGCTACTCAATAAAATTCACCGTCAACGGCGAAACGCTGACGGTGAAAGAGGTTTTGAAGCAAACCAACTAATTAACGGTGATTAGGGCTTTGTGTTCGCAATTATACAGATATTCAGACGGCGAAGCACCCAAAACCTTTTTAAACTCAACCGAAAAATATTTATAGTCGTTATAGCCCGACATTTCGGCCACCTCTGAAAGGGAATAATATCCCATACAGATCAATTCTGCCGCATTTTGTATTCGCAGGTTGATGATATATTTTTGAGGGGAGATGCCGTATTCGGCTTTGAAAAGCTTTCTGAAATAGACCTCGCTCATAAACGATCTATCTGCGACCTCTTTTATTGAGAGGTCGCTGTTTTTGTAATTATTTAAAATATAGTCAACCGACCGTTGGATCTTGGAGTTGCCTATCGCAGGCTTATAATTTTGGGCATAACATTCGGCGAGTATTTCATAAAGAATCGCAGAGCATCTGTATCTGTAACCCACTTCTTTCTTGCTCCAGCACTCAAGCATCTTTCTAAAAAGTCCCAACATTTTATCGGGGTCTTTTGCCTCAAAACACTCAATGGCTTGCATCGGATAGGCGGTTGTGTCAAAGTGAACCACGATAAGCGAGTCCTTTGTTGCGATCCTGCTGTATTTCAGTCGGGCGGGAACGTAGGCCACTGTCCCGTCCTTCACGTGATGCTCCTCGGTTTCGGTCTTCAGTATCGCATCCGCAGAATAACGGAACGAAAGAGCGTTAAAATCACGTTCCGTTTGATGGGAACAATAGACATTTTTTTGATTCAGTTCCATAACGTTTAAAATCTTAAACGAAAGCATTTCTTTTTCGAAAAACATAACTGACTCCTCCTGTTGCACGTTAATTATAGCCGTTTTGTTTCGAATTTTCAACCTATTATATCAAAATATAGGTGTGCTTTGCAAAATCGGGATATTATAATTAAGATACAAAACCGTTAGGAGGGCTTTTATATGAGTGACTACAAAAATGTTTTAGATCTGTTCCAAGAACAGAAGGATTTTGTAAACGAGCGGGTGGCACACGGCATTGAGACCTACCGAAAAGGCGACGGCAGGATCACCGTTGTTGATAAAAACGGTACACCTTTAAAGAATGCCAAGCTCAAGCTGATTCAAAAAAACCACGAATTTCGTTTTGGCGCAAACCTGTTTATGCTCGACGAAATGGAGTCGGCCGAGAAAAACGAAAAATACAAAAAATATTTTTCGGATGTGTTCAATATGGCAACACTTCCGTTTTATTGGGGCACTCTTGAGCCTGAAAAAGGCAAACCTCGTTACGCCAAGAACAGCCCAAAGGTTTACAGAAGACCCGCACCCGACCTTTGTATGGAGTTTTGCGAGGAGCATGGCATTGAGCCCCGTGAGCACGGTCTGGCATACGAGCACTTTTTCCCTAAGTGGCTGTATGATGCCGATGTCGACGAGATAAAGGCCGAGCTTGAACGGCGCTGTTCCGAGATCTCGGAGCGCTACGCCGATCGAATCCCGACTATTG
Source organism: Acutalibacteraceae bacterium (assembly GCA_045546555.1). GTDB lineage: Bacteria > Bacillota > Clostridia > Oscillospirales > Acutalibacteraceae > UMGS172. The sequence goes on from JAZQCY010000039.1 coordinate 17,651, forward strand.
AGGTCACCAACGAGATGGAGTGGCCGAAGGGCGTGACCAAATTCTATGACGAGCCGGATTATATCGAGTACTGCTTTAAGCTTGCAGAAAAATATTTCCCCAATAATCAGCTTTGTATCAACGAGGGAACAGGGCTGGTTTGGAAAGACAGATGCCGTGCAACCGATAAGTACTATTCTTACATAGAGGCCAATATGTTAAAGGGCGCACGTATAGATGCCATCGGTATGCAGTATCACTTGTTCAACCGACGTGAAGGTCACTATGATGCAACGAGACAGACCCTTGACCCGATGAGCCTTTATAAGCATTTAGACCTCTACTCGAATTTCGGCAAGCCTTTACAGATAACCGAGGTAACCGTTCCTTCGTATTCTTGGGAGGCTGAGGACGAGGAGCTGCAGGCCGAAACCATTGAAAAGCTGTATTCTGTTTGGTTCTCGCATCCGAATGTTGAGCAGATAATTTATTGGAACTTGGTGGACGGATACGCCCACGTTTGGAGCCCCGACCCCACAAAGGTAACTGCAACGCAGGGCAATATGACGGTCGGAGAAAACTACTACCACGGCGGACTTCTGCGTTTTGATATGTCGCCAAAGCCTGCTTATTACAAAATCAAAGAGCTGTTGCAGGAAAGATGGCACACCGAAGCAGAGGTTATGTCGGATGCCGATGGCCGTGCCGATTTCAGAGGCTTTTACGGCGATTATGAGGTCACAGTCGAAACCGACCGAGGCGTTATGACCAAAACGGTCTCCTTGTCCAAAAACGGCGAAAACAGTTTCACTCTTGTGATATAGTTCATCAAAAAAGAAAAATCGTTTGCAACAAAAGAGTTGCAAACGATTTTTGCTATTTTATTCACCTATATATTGGAATCTCTTGAAGGTCTTGCCGTCTCGGGTGATTTCCTCATCCCACATAGCGGCAGGACGCACCCAAAGTCCGCCGTCGCCGTAAAGCGCCTTGTAGACCACCATCGGCTCAAGCGTTTCGCTGTGCCGGGCAATGCCCAAAACCTCGTATTCATTGCCCTTAAAATGGCGGTATTTTCCCGGTTTTATTTCGTTCATATGTTTCTCCTGTTCCGTGTTTGTAGGGAAAGCATTTATGCTTTCCGATAGTTTATCCGTAATTTGCGGAACGGATAAATCCGTTCCCTACGTATTATCATCTCGTTTGCAATGTAGGGGCGATTCACGAATCGCCCGGCTATCCAATATATTCTCCGTGGCGGCGGAATTGGCTGGGGGTAAGGCCTGTTACCTTGCGGAACATTTTGTTGAAGTTGGCCGTGTTGTTAAAGCCGCATTCAACCGCAATGTCCAGCATATTCATGTCGTTGCGGTCGTGCAGCATAGTCATCGCAAGCTCAATGCGCTTAGACGTAATATAGTCCCAAAGCGGTACCCCGGCCGTTTTTTTGAATATATGCGAAAAATAATTGGGGCTTAAATCTGCTTTTTTAGCCAGCTCGTTTAACGTCAGATCCTCGGTCAAATGGCGGTTGATGTGGTCGATGGCCGCCCTTACCGCCCTGATGTGGCGGTACTCCTCGGCCGTGACCGACTTGCCCGTGCCGTACCCCAAATGCCTTGCCAAAATTATCAGTATTTCATATACTTTATTATGCACCATAAGCTCATATTCGGGCTCTTTTGCCTCAAGCTCGGCTTCAATATCGTAAATAAGTTGGCGAACCCTTTCGGTATAAACATTATCTCTCGGCAGGCGGTTGCAAAAGTCATCTGCGTGAGAAAAGCACATATTCATGGCATCGTTTGAAAGGCCGTTGTTGTGTGAACCCCACACGTATCTCGGCTCAAAATGGATGTTCATAAATTTGAACTCCTCGCCGTCATAAATATCGGTTATGCAGTGCTGTTCGTTGCACGCAAACACAAAAATATCGTCCTTTTTAATGTCGTGCGAGCCGCTTTTGGTGGTATAAAGCCCGTTTCCGCTTTTAAAAAGCACGATCTCAAACTGCAGATGTCGGTGCTCCAAAACATTGCGGTGGAAGGGGGTCACCGTGTTGTTCCACAGCTTAAACATAAAACCCGACTTCACATTTTCGGGAATAAAGGCCTCTCTGATCAAAATTTTCACCGCCTATCGTAAGAAAGTTTGCAAATTGCCAAACATAGTTATAGAAAACAAACCTATTAGGTTGTATGCTTTAATCGTAGTATAAATCCAAATCAAAAAATAGTCAACAAAAAGAAAAAAGAAAGGCAGAAGAAATATGTTAAGTAACGTAAATACCTACTCAAACCCCTCGGACCTTCGCATTACCGATATGCGCTTTGTTGATATCGACGGCGCACCCAAAAGATGTACCCTTATCCGTATTGATACCAACCAGGGTATCAGCGGCTACGGCGAGGTTCGTGATGCCTCGTCCAAGACCTATGCTTTGATGCTCAAGAGCCGCATTTTGGGCGAAAACCCCTGCAATGTTGATAAGATCTTCCGCAAGATCAAGCAGTTCGGCGGCCCTTCCCGTCAGGGTGGCGGTGTCAGTGGTATTGAGATCGCACTTTGGGACCTCGCAGGTAAGGCCTACGGCGTACCGCTTTATCAGATGCTCGGCGGCAAGTTCCGTGACGAGATCCGTGTATATTGCGATACCGACGTTGACGGAAAGCACACCGGTCACGATATGGGCCTTGCACTTAAGAAAAGAATGGACATGGGCTTTACCTTCCTTAAAATGGACCTTGGTATCGGCCTTTTGCTTGATGAGCCCGGCTGCCTTAATGCGCCTCTCGGCTTCATCGACGATATGAAAAAGTATGCCGGCCACATTCTGAACGTTCAGGGCGGCTCGGTCACCGCTGACATGGTCAAGCATCAGAAGAGCTACTCCATCGTCACCACCGCACATCCTCACACCGGCATCCACCTCACCGAAAAGGGTCTCGATTACCTTGAGAATTACATCAAAGAGGTTCGTGAGGTCATCGGTTACGAGGTTCCTCTTGCAATCGACCACTTCGGTCACGTTTGCGTTGAGGACTGCATCAAGTTCGCACGCAGAATGGAGCCCTACAACCTTGCCTGGATCGAGGATATGGTCCCTTGGATGTATACCGATCAGTATGTCCGCTTAAAGAATAGCACTACCATCCCTGTTTGCACGGGTGAGGATATCTACCTTAAAGAAGGCTTTGAGCACATTATCAAGGCAGGCGGTGTTTCGGTCATCCACCCCGACATTCTGACCTGCGGCGGTGCTTTGGAGCTCAAAAAGATCGGCGATATTGCTGACGAGCACGGTGTTGCAGTTGCTATTCACATGGCAGAAAGCCCCGTTGCCTGCATGGCCGCAGTTCAGACTGCCGCCGCTATGCATAACGTATTGGCTCTCGAGTTCCATTCGGTCGATGTACCGTGGTGGAAGGATATTGTTAAAGGTCTGCCCGATCCGCTTATCAAGGACGGCTTCATCCAGGTGCCCAATAAGCCAGGTCTCGGCTTTGACGAGCTGAACGAGGAGCTTATTAAAGAGCACATCAACAAGGATATTCCCGGTATGTGGGAGGACACCTCCGCTTGGGACAAAGAGTTCTCTAACGACCGTATCTGGAGCTGATTTGAAGTAAGAGGTAATAGGTAAGAAGTAATAAGTAGGGGAGGGCCTCTGTGCCCTCCCAAAAATAAAGCATTTTGATTGACAAGTGTCTTAAAACTTGGTAAAGTGAATATATATTCACTTTAAGGAGTCGGTAAAAATGGAAAGACGGATATTCAAATCAAAACTGCACACGGGTGAGTGGTTGAAATATATGTATCACCGCCCCGAGAGACCTGAAAAACTGCCGTTGGTCGTCAACATCCACGGTGCGGGCGGTAGGGGTGATGACCTTTCGCTGATAGAAAAGGGCGTTTCTTTAGTGAATGCCGTGAAATTTGTCGGTGAAAAGGCGGTAATAGTTGCTCCGCAATGCCACTCAAAATATTGGTTTGACCTTTTTGAGGTCTTGACCGAGTTTATCGACGAAATGCGCCATTTGGACGGTGTGGATATTGACCGTGTTTATATAATCGGTACAAGTATGGGCGGATATACCACCTGGCAGATGTGTCTGTCGCATCCCGATTGGTTTGCGGCGGCTGTGCCCGTCTGCGGCGGCGGAATGTACTGGGCGGCCGCAGGGCTCAAAAATCTGCCGATCTGGGCGACCCACGGTGCACTTGATACCACCGTTTTGCCTGAAGAAACTATACATATGGTAAAGCAGGTAAACCAAAACGGCGGCAATGCAAGGATCACAATTTTTGCCGACGCCAAGCATGATGCCTGGACACCGACCTACACCAATCCCGAAATTTGGGAATGGATGTTCTCGCAAAAGAAAAATTCAACCCAAGCTGTTTCGGACACCACCGAAGAACTCAAAAAGGTTATAAAAGAAGGCTGATATTATGCAAAAAGCATTCACCGCACCCGATTGGTTCATAAAAAACGGTGCGATCTATCAGATAAACCCCCGAACCTTTTCGGCCGAGGGCACGATAAAGGCCGTAACGAAAGAGCTGTCGTTTTTGGCCGAGCTTGGCTTTGGCACAATGTATCTTTGTCCCATTTTCAAAGAGGATGAGTCAACGGACAATTGGAGTGAACGGCAGACCAAAAGCAACACAGGCAACCCAAAGAATCCTTACCGTATGGCCGATTATTTTGATATTGACCCCGAATACGGCACAATGGACGACCTGCGTGAGTTTGTGAGTGAGTGTCACCGCCTTAATATGAAGGTGATGCTCGACTTGGTGTTCCTGCATATCGGCCCCAATGCGCCCATTGTCAAAGAGCATCCCGAATTTCTGCAACACAA
>JAZQCY010000040.1:0-42914 GCA_045546555.1 Acutalibacteraceae bacterium
CTCCTCAAAGAGAACCTTGTTGTAGAATACCTGGTTAGAGCCGGTCCAGGGAGTACCGATGGTGTTTACGAGGTAAACGTTGCCGTCGATGGTGCCCTGTGCGAGCATGGTCTGGTCCCAAATGGGCTCCTGAAGGTTAACGGTAGAAACCTTGTTGATGGGGGCTGCGATCTGAATGGTCATGGGGAAGTTGCCGTCACGCTCGTTGTTAACGAATACGTCGGGAATATCACCTGCGGCCATCTTGGTCATGAGGGTGCTTACATAGCCGCTCTGGGGAACGGTGTAAAGGGTAACCTTCATGCCGGTATCAGCCTCAAAGTTTGCCAAGGGAACTGCACCCTCGGTCTGGGTGTGGTCGATCCATGTTGCGAAACGAACAGTGGTGCCTTTAAGGCCTGCTGCTGTTGCATAAGGATCAAAATTTTTCCACTCTTCGCCAACTACAGGACGGTTCGGCTCGGGAATAGGTGCGTCTGAGTTGGAGTTGGTGTTGGTGCTCGGTGTGGATGCAGTTTGCTCACCATCGCCACCGCCGCAGGCGGTAAAGGCAAAGGTCAACAGACACAACGCACAGAGCAAGCAAAGGATTCTCTTGATTGTGGTTTTCATTGATTTTCCTCCTTAATATTTTCTATAAAAATTATTTATAGCCGATGTAAAGGGATGCAGAACGGTCGGCCGACAGGCCGCTCTGCAGTGCATCGAAGGATGCGTGTATTATCAAGCTTAAGGTCTTGTTTGTGGGCAAAATAACCGAATGCTCGGCAAGACTTTATGCGAATGAAAATACATTTTGGGTAGAAGTAGAGAATGTTAAATTGTAGCGTATCTTTTGCCGGTCTACCTCTAATACGTTTTAAAGTTTTAAAATGTTACAACTTTAAAATATTTTTTAAAAATTTTGCTGTTTTTTAATTATTTATAAGTGTTGTGGTCGTTCTCAAACTTGTCAACAATAAAACGCACATAATCACAAATCCCACAATTCTTTTGGCGTTTAGCATATTATCTCCTCCGTTGCTTTAAGAATACTTCATTTAGACTCAAATGTCAATGCAGTTTTATAATTGTTTACATATTATATACGAAATCAAAGCTTAAAATGTTACAACAAAAAAGGCGACTGCCTAAGCAATCGCCTTAAAATGTGTCAAATCATTATTTGTACTTCAGCTTGTCGGCTGCAATCTTGTTGTTTATAAGCTCGTTTGCAGCTTTGACAGCCTGATCGACCTTGTTGGAGACACTGTCGATAGCGGTCTTCATACCTGCGCTGGATGAATTAAGTGCAGGATTCCAGAAAACGCCACGGCCGTTTTCACCGATGAGGTGAGCACAAGGATCGTCGAAGGTGAAGTATTTTTCGTCTGCTACGGTGTTGATCAGCTCATAGTAGAAGTCACCTGCTTCGATGGTGAGGAAGGTATTGTTGAGGTCGTAGTTGTTGTAGTCAAGCCAGTAGCGGATCCAATAGCCTGCTGCGTCGGGGTTGGGGCAATTTTCGATAATGCCGTGCATACCGTAGATGGCCGAAACAAGACCTTTTTCTCCCTCTTCAAATGCGGGGAGGTAAGTAAAGCCAACGTCCTCAGGGTTCATATCCTTGAAGTAGCCGGTATTTTTAAGACCGTAGGGTCCACGGATAGCGATACCGCATTTACCCTTGGTAAAAGAAGAGAACGAGCCATCGAGATAGCCCTGCTCCTTAGCATCGGCATACCACTGCATACCTCTGAGAAGGTTCTGATCGTTTACACCGCTTGAGAAGGTGTGGGTCTTATAGTCGTATTTGATGAACGAGGTGCCGACAGCGCCGCAAAGAATGTCCATCTCTCTACCGGTAGAACCGATGGCTATACCCTTATAATCGGAACCGAGCGACTTGATTTCTTTAGCACACTTGAGCATATTGTCCCAGGTCCAGGTGCCCTCATCATAGTAATCCTTAGGCGACTTAAAACCGTTTTCCTCAAACAGAGTCTTGTTGAAGAAAACGAGGTTGGAGCCGGTCCAGGGTGTGCCAAGGGTGTTTACAAGATAAACGTTACCTTCAATAGTGCCGGTTGCACAGATCGTCTTGTCCCAACGGGGATCCTCAAGGTCAACGGTAGAAACCTTGTTGATAGGAGCGGCAATCTGCATGGTAAGCGGGAAGGCCTGGTCGCCCTCGTTACTGATGAATACATCGGGAATATCGCCTGCTGCGATCTTGGTCATAAGGGTGTTGACGTAGCCGGACTGCTTTACGGTATAAAGCTCAATGTGAATGCCGGTGTCGTTGAAGAAGTTTGCCAAAGGAACAGCACCCTCGGTCTGGGTGTGGTCGATCCAGGTTGCGTAACGAACGGTTACACCCTTGGATGACTCGGGAATATTTGCATAGGGACTGTAGTTGGGGTCATCGTATTTCGAGCCCTTTTCAATCTCAATGCGGTCGATAACCGAAACGTTTTCCTTCTTGGAAGAAGTGCTGGCAGTAGTGCTCGAGTTTGTGCTGCTGTCTTCATCGCCGCCGCCACAGGCCGTCAGCGCAAAGACCAACAAAAGTGCCGAGATAAGGCAAAGCACTCTTTTAACAGAAACTTTCATAAAATACCTCCGTTTGATTTTATCGGAAAAAGGTGATTGTCAAAAGAGCGGTAACCGGCAAAAGAACCGCCCTTTCGACAACATCAAATTTTTCCGTTTGATGTCATTAACATTCAGAAAACTGAATGCTTTACAATTAAAGTTTATCACTATTTTTCAAAAAGGCAATAGCAAAAGCGATACTATTTTCAAATTTTTGTACCGATTTTTATAAAAAACGCACAAATAATGTGCTATTGACAAATAAATTTGAACGTTGTATAATATAAATACCCCCAAGGGGTATATTGATTTCAGGTGAATTAAATGGAAAATATTTGTCATTGTCAAAAAACAAAAATACGGTCGGATGAGGAGTATAAGGCACTCATCAACCGACTTAACCGCATTGAGGGGCAGATAAGAGGCATTAAGGGTATGGTTGAAAAAAGCGCTTACTGTACCGATATTCTGACCCAGGTTGCGGCGGTCAATGCCGCACTCAATGCGTTTAACAAAGAGCTTTTGGCTCAACATATCAAGACCTGCGTTGCCGATGATATCAAAAACGGCAAGGACGAAACGGTTGATGAGCTTGTTGCCACCCTGCAAAAGCTGATGAGGTGAAGACATGCAGTATTATAATGTAACAGGTATGACCTGCGCCGCCTGCAGTGCCCGTGTCGAAAAGGCGGTCAATAAGGTCGAGGGCGTTTCTTCATGCGCCGTCAGCCTTTTGACCAACTCAATGAGTGTTGAGGGCGGAAATGCGGCCGATATTATCAAAGCGGTCGAAAATGCAGGCTACGGTGCCTCAATTAAAAATGCCGAAAATACCAAAAGGTCCTCTCGAGAGGATTCTCTTGAGGACAAAACTACGCCGAAGCTCAAAAAAAGATTGCTTTCGTCGGTCGGCTTTCTTATATTATTGATGTATGTGTCGATGGGTCACACTATGTGGGGTTGGCCGTTGCCGCCGTTTTTTGAGGGCAACCCGTTGGCAGTAGGACTTGTGCAATTGCTTTTGACCGTTATTATAATGGTCATAAACGGACAGTTTTTCATAAGTGGCTTCAAGGCGCTTTTGAACCGTGCGCCCAATATGGATACGCTTGTGGCGCTTGGCTCGTCGGCATCGTTTGGCTACAGTTTATATGCTTTGTTTGCCATGACCGGTGCTTACGTGAATGGAAACATCCACCACGCAGAGCATTTTCTGCACGAGTTTTATTTTGAATCGGCGGCCATGATACTGACGCTTATCACGGTCGGCAAAATGCTTGAAGCAAGGTCGAAGGGCAAGACCACAAGCGCTTTAAAAAGCCTGCTTGAGCTTTCGCCCAAAACGGCCGTTGTGCTGCGTGGCGGTGTTGAGGTCACTGTGCCTGCCGCCGAGGTCAAAAAGGGTGATGCTTTCATCGTCCGCCCGGGGGACAGCATTCCTGCCGACGGTGTTGTGCTTGAAGGTAACAGCGCCGTTAATGAATCGGCTTTGACGGGCGAGAGCATTCCGGTGGAAAAGCGTATTGGCGACAGCGTTTCGGCCGCCACGGTCAACACATCGGGATTCTTGAAATGCGAGGCTCAAAGAGTGGGTGAGGATACCGCACTTTCGGGCATTATCAAAATGGTCAGCGAGGCCGCCGCAACCAAGGCCCCCATTGCCAAGGTTGCCGACAAGGTTTCAGGCATTTTTGTGCCGGTAGTCATCATTATAGCCATCATTACCGCCGCAGTTTGGCTGATCGTGGGGCAAACCGCAGGCTTTGCATTGGCAAGGGCTGTTTCGGTGCTGGTAATATCCTGCCCGTGCGCATTGGGGCTTGCAACTCCCGTGGCCATTATGGTCGGAAGCGGTCTTGGAGCCAAAAACGGCATTTTGTTTAAAACTGCGGCCGCACTCGAGGAAGCAGGCCGTGTTGAGATAGTTGTGCTTGACAAAACGGGCACCGTCACCACCGGCAACCCCGAGGTAATGGGTATTTATCCGTTTGATGTAACCGAGGAGGGGCTTTTGCAGAAGGCCGCATCCCTTGAGAGCAAAAGCGAGCATCCGCTTGCCAAGGCCATTATGGCCGAAGCCGAAAAGCGGCAGATGACCTTGACCGAAATTGCCGATTTCAAGGCTTTGCCCGGCAACGGACTTGTTGCAACGGTCAACGGCGTTGAGCTCAACGGTGGTAACCTTAAATATATATCTACTGTTACCGTTGTCCCCGAAGCGGCTGTCAGAAAGGCCGATGAACTGTCTATGAGCGGAGAAACACCCTTGTTTTTTGCCGAAAACGGAGCTTTTCTCGGCATTATCTCGGTAGCCGACGCCGTCAAGGATGACAGTGCTGAGGCTATTCGTCAGTTAAAGGGTATGGGCATCAAAACCGTTATGCTGACGGGTGACAACGAGAACACCGCCAAAGCTGTTGGTGGCAAGGTTGGAGTGGATGAGATTATCGCAGGTGTCTTGCCCGACGGCAAGGAGGCCGTCATAAGGCGACTGATGGCAGACGGTAAGGTGGCAATGGTGGGCGACGGTATCAACGATGCGCCTGCACTCACACGTGCCGATGTCGGTGTAGCTATCGGAGCAGGCACCGACGTTGCGGTCGAGGCCGCCGACGTTGTGCTGATGAAGAACCGACTTTGTGATGTTCCTGCGGCTATAAGACTTGGCCGTGCTACGCTAAAAAACATCCGTGAAAATTTGTTTTGGGCGTTTATCTACAACTGCATCGGAATCCCGCTTGCCGCAGGTGCTTTTATTGCCCTGCTTGGGTGGGAGCTTAACCCGATGTTCGGTGCGGCGGCCATGAGCCTGTCGTCATTCTGTGTTGTAACCAATGCGCTGAGGCTGAATTTCAAAAAAATCCACAGCGCAAAAGGCGATAAAAATAAAAAGAAGATCCATAAAGCAAAGGAGAATAAAACAATGGAAAAGACTTTGAAGATCGAAGGTATGATGTGTATGCATTGCGAGGCTCACGTTAAAAAGGCTCTTGAGGCTTTAGACGGTGTTGAGTCGGTAGTGGCAAGCCACGAAAAGGGAACCGCAGTTATAGCTTTAAGTGCCGACGTATCGGACGACCTGCTCAAAAAGACGGTCGAGGCTGAAGGGTACAAGGTTCTGTAATTTGCTTAAATGATTTTAGGAGGTGATGTACTTGACCGAGGTTTATTTGTTGGGGATCCCTAAAATATCGGATGATCAATTTAATAGTCTATTGACGCTGGTTTCACCCGACCGTGCGGCCAAGGTACAGCGCCTTAAAGCAAGAGACAAGCAGCTGCAGTCGCTTTTCGCCAAGCTGCTTTTAAGGGCGGTCTTGTGTGAACGATTAAAGGTGCAAAACAGTGAGCTTGAGTTTTCACTGACAGAAAAAGAAAAGCCATATTTAAAAAGTGATACTAATGTGCATTTCAGCATTTCCCACACCGATTCGCTTGTTGCGGTGGCGGTATCAAGCGGTGAGGTTGGTATTGATGCCGAAGCCGTAAAGCCTGCCGATCCAAAGCTTTGCAAGCGGTTTTTTACCAAGTCGGAGCAGGACTTTGTGGCGGTAGGCACACCCGATTGGCTAAAGAGGTTCTACACCGTTTGGACACGCAAGGAGGCCTATATAAAATACACAGGAAAAGGGCTTTCGACACCGCTTAGTTCATTTTCAACGGTGGAAAATGATGACCGATACCACACTTCGGTCGATGAAAAATATGCGGTCACGGTGTATTGCTCGGACAAGCCGCAAGCCGTGCCGAACGACCGCACAAGACTTGTTTTGGAACGGTTTATCCAAGCCGAATGCGGTGTTCAAATTTAAATTTGATATTTTAAATAAATGTACTTGCACAAGGTGGAAATTTGTGCTAAAATGCTTTAATAGGATTCTGTCCAATATTTGGATAACCCGATTTAAACTGACAAAAGGGGAGATATTTATGCCGGATTCAACGAATAAGACGACACAGACCGAAGAACGCAAGCGCATTTGGACTGTGCCAAATGTTTTGTCGTTTATAAGATTGGCATTGATCCCCGTTATCTGTGCGTTTTACCTTGTCAAGCACGACGGTATTATTGCCGCAGGTGTGCTTGTTCTGTCGGGACTGACCGATGTTGTCGACGGCTTTATTGCAAGACATTTCAATATGGTCAGCGACCTCGGAAAGGCGCTTGACCCCGTTGCCGACAAGCTGACCCAGGGTGTGGTTTTGCTGTGCTTGGTCGGAAGGCATCACCACATTCTTATAATCGTTGCATTGCTTCTGGTTAAGGAGATTATCACGGGTGCCGTCAACCTGCACGTTGCCAAAAAGACCGGCATTGTCAACAGCGCCGAATGGCACGGAAAGGCGACCACGGTGGTGCTTTTCGCAACCATTTTCCTGCACCTTGTCTGGTACGATATCACACCCAAGGTTTCACACATTTCATCCATAGCCTGCGTGGTGGTTATGCTGATATCCTTCACGCTGTATTCGGTTAAAAATAAACGCCTTTTAAAGGATTTCGACCGCAAGACCGATAAATAAAAAAACGCCTTCAACGGAGAAACTCTGTTGAAGGCGTTTGTTGTTTATTGTTTTAATGCCTTAGTGAGCATCTCGGTCACCTTGGAAAGCTCATCTGAAAGCACTGAAATTATGGATGCTCTTTCATTTTCCATATTTACGCATACGTACGGTGTCGCTATTCATGATAAAGCGCAGTTAAACACCCATCAGTTATATACGACATCGTTTTTTAGTTCATAAACAAAACCTCATCCCGATGGTTTACTTTTAAAAAGTGACCATCAAAATGAGGTGATTGTCAATCGATTTATACTAAAACTCAGAGCATCAGCTGTGACTGCTGACTGCGGTATTCCGATGGGGTGTAGCCCGTGGCTGTCTTAAATGCACGGCTGAAGTGATAAACGCTGGAATAGCCGCATTCCTCCGCAACCTGACTTACGGGCGTACCCGAGTTTTTCAAAAGCTGTTTTGCACGTGAAACACGCAACGTGGTTATATACTGCTTGGGCGATACACCAAACTCACGGTTGAAAAGCCTTCTTAAATATACCTCGCTTATGCGTGATATGTTGGCTAACGTCGTAAGGTTAAGGTCGGCTCGGTCAATGTTTTCTTCAATATATTCAATTGCAGGGGTCAGCATGGGATTGAAGGATGAGGGCTTGGCCTCGGTGGCAAGTCGGCTGACAATGTTGTAAAGCACCGCAAGGGATTTTACACGGTAGTCGGTCTTGCGAAGCATTGCAAGGTGCTGCAGCATTTCATAATCGTTAAGGTAAGGCTCGATATTGCTGATAGGGACTGCAAAAAACTCGTCGGGGCAGTAGTCATCGGTGCAGTAAAAGTTTATAACGGGAAATTCGCCCGAGGCGTTGCAATGAAGCTCATAGTCCTGACCCTTGGGCAACAAAATCGCATGCTCGGGGTCGGATACAAAGCGCTTGCCATTGTGGATATAGGTTATCTTACCCGAAAGACAGAACGATATGGCATACGATGTTCTGTGGGTTACGTGGTATACCTCACCCTTGCTTCGGGTGACCGTTGTGAGCGAACCGATATTACTGACGGTTATTTTTTCAAAGGGGTTCATCAAGTCAGACCTCTTTCGTGAATTTATGTCCAAATTATACTGTTTTCAATAAACTTGCGCAAGCAAAATCAAAAAAATAGTATCGAAAATGTTAAATTGTATCGTTTTTATTATTTACAAATCCAAAATTTGGGGTTATACTTAACGAAAACACAGGAGGGTTGTACTATGCTGTTTGAAAATAAAACACTCATAGTTACAGGTGGCGCTTCGGGCATGGGACTGCTTACGGGTCAGTGCTTTGCCAAGGAAGGCGGTAACGTTGTACTGGTCGATATCAATCTTGAAAAGGTTGAAAAGTGCGCCGAGGATATCTGTTCTGAGGGTGGCAAGGCTATCGGCCTTAAATGTGATGTCAGAAATTATGACGAGGTCTTGGCTGTTTGTAAGAAAGCCTTTGAAGAGTTCGGCAGTATCGACGTCATGGTAAATATGGCGGGTGGAGCCGAAACGAGAATGCTGGGTGTCCAAGGCGGACTTGAATTTCCTGACATTCCCATTGATGTTTACGATTGGGGTATCGACGTTAACTTAAAGGGTCAGTTTTATTTTGATCACGCAGTAATGAAATATATGCGTGACCAGAAAAGCGGCGTTATCATCAATATAGGCTCTATCACCGGTCAGGAGGGCTGTGCAAGTAATGTTGCATATTCAACCTCTAAAAGCGGAGCTATGAACGGTCTTACCAAGTCGCTTGCGCTTTACGGCTCAAAGTACGGTATCCGTTGCGTCTGCATCTCTCCCGGTCCCGTGTTGACCCGCCCCGGTATGGCTCACATGAAAACAGCTTTAGGCCGAGCCGCCGAGCCGCAGGAGATAGTCGATGCAATTTTATTCTTTGCATCTGATAAGAGTGCATTCACCACAGGCGTAAATATTTTGATTGACGGCGGACGATATATTGCCCGTGACCGTACATAAGAGGTGAGAAAAATGAAACCATCCTTTAAAAACGCCGACCGTCCCTTGCTTTGTGCAATGGTTCAGTCGGAAACGGTAGATGAGGCTATTGCCATCATCGCCAATTCGGAATATGACGGTGCCGAAAGCTACGGCATTCAGCTTGAAAATCTCAGACGTGATCAGCGTACAGAGGATAATCTTAAAAGATTGTTTGCCGCCTGCAAAGACCGTCCTATATACGTTACCTGCTATCGCAATTCGCACAGCACGGGAATGACCGATGATGAGTGTGCAGAGTATATGATTACGGCCGCAAAATGCGGTGCAACGCTCATCGACGTTATGGGTGACCTTTATTGTCCCGAACCCATTGAGATAACCTATAACACCGAGGCGGTCATTAAGCAGGAGCGTCTTATCAAAAAGCTTCACGACTTGGGTGCTGAGGTACTTATCTCGTCCCATTTCCATAGGTTTATTGATGAGGAGGGCGTTGTCAAAATAGCCAAGGAGCAGGAGCGCAGAGGTGCCGACATTTGCAAAATGGTTTCCTTTGCCACCACCGAGGATGAGCTTGTGGCTGACCTTGCAATATGCCACCGCCTTAAAAAGGAACTGAACTCAAAGTACTTATTTTTGGCCAACGGCTCACACTGCAAGCTTCTCCGTCAGATAGGCCCGATGCTGGGTGTTTGTATGTGGCTGTGTGTTCAGCGCTACAGACCTATCAATTCCAAGGAACAGCCTCAGTTGAGATCGATGCGTGAAATGCGCAGCAATATGGCGTGGTTCTGATAAAATAATACTTTAAAAATGTAGCACAATGCGCTAAAATATTAAATGGGTTAAAATTATTTTGATATAAGGAGATAAATTATGAAAGCAATTTTGGTTGGAAAAAATCAGGAGCTTACCTGGTCAAACGTACCCGATCCCGTTATTAACGACGAAGAGGTACTTGTAAAGATTCATTATGCGGCTTTGAACCGTGCCGATCTTATGCAGCGTGCAGGTGATTATCCGCCGCCTCCCGGTGCTCCCGAATGGATGGGTCTTGAAATTTCGGGCGTTGTTGAGAAGGTTGGCTCCGTTGCCGCCGAAAAGGGCAAGTTCAAGATTGGCGACAAGGTCTGCGCTCTGCTTGGCGGAGGCGGCTATGCCGAATACGTCAGCGTTAAGTATGATATGCTGATGCCCGTTCCCGAAAACTGCTCGATGATCGAGGCCGCCGCTATGCCCGAGGCATTTGCAACGGCATACCTTAACCTCTTTATCGAGGGTAAGATCCAGGAAGGCAACACCCTTTTGATGAATGCCGGTGCAAGCGGTCTTGCAAGCGTTGTCATTCCTATGGCAAAGGCATTCGGCATCCGTGTCATCACCACTATTATTGATGAGGAAAAGAGAGCCGCTGTTGAAAAATTGGGCGCCGATATTGTTGTCAACACCCGTAACGAGGATATCGTAGAGGTTCTCAAAAAGCAGTTGGAGGAGGGTCACAGCGTTGACGTTGCTATCGACTGCCTCGGCGGTGAGATTATGGGCAAATGCATCCATTACCTCACCCACGGCGCACGTTGGATCATGATCGCCGCTTTGGCAGGTCAGATGACCGAGATCGATCTGAAAAATATCTACGTCCGCAACGTCCGTATCATCGGAAGCACCCTGCGTTCACGTAAGCCCGAGGTCAAGGCACAGATCCTGGCCGAATTGGTTGAAAACGTATGGCCCAAGGTATCTGCAGGACTTGTCAAGCCCACTATTTTCGCCGTCTTGCCCATCACCGAGGCCGAAGCCGCACATGACCTTTTGGCTCACGACAAGAGCTGTGGCAAGGTCGTTCTTGAGGTTGTCAAGGACTAAAATACAGTCTGTCTTAAATTTAACCGATCTGTTTCAGTTGAAACAGGTCGGTTTTTTATATATTCCGTACACCGTACCCCGTGGCGGCATAAAATGTAGGGGTGGGCTTGTATAAACCTATCCAATGTTAAAAGGAGGGATGAAAAATGAAAAAGGTTCAACTTGTCACGACTACTGCAACCTACGCCAACAAGGCCAAGGCGGCTTTAAGGGCCAAGGGCATTGCCGCCGAGGTCAGAAAGGTGCAGGGCGGCACGGCGGCAGGCTGTCTTTTTGGGATAGTTGTCGCTGCTGAAGACCTTGAAAGTGTCAAGAGTATTTTAGGAAATGAAAATGTCAGGATAATAGCCGAAAAGGAGGTGCAAATTTGATTTATTTTGATAATGCGGCCACCACTGGCCACAAGCCGCCCGAGGTTATCTCGGCCGTTAACCGTGCGTTGAGTGAATACTCTGTCAATCCCGGCCGTGGAGGCTACGACCGCTCGGTGGAATGCACCGAAAGGATATACGAATGCCGCAAAAAGCTATCCGATATGTTCAAAGCCAACGCACCCGAAAGGGTGATATTCACCGCCAACTGCACTGAAAGCATAAACTTTTGTTTAAAGGGCGTCTTACGCAAGGGTGACCACGTTGTGGCGTCAAGCCTTGAGCATAACGCCGTTGCAAGACCGTTGTATAAGCTGCAAAGATCGGGGGTAGAGGTCGATTATGCCGAGGTCATTTTCGGTGACCCCGATGCCACGGCAAGGTCGTTTGAACGGCTGATAAGACCCGATACACGGCTGGTGGTCTGCACACACGCCTCCAACGTTACGGGCGAGATCTTGCCCATAGAGCTTATAGGTGAGATATGCGCCGAAAGAGGAGTGCCGTTTTTGGTGGATGCCGCCCAAACGGCAGGCATAGTTGATATAAATATGCAAAAGTGCAAGATAGACTATCTGTGTATTGCTCCGCATAAAGGGCTGTATGCTCCGATGGGTACGGGTGTGCTGATAGCCTTGGGTGAAATACCCGATACGCTTTTTGAGGGCGGAACGGGCTCGTTGTCGACAAGCTATGACCAGCCCAAGGACTACCCCGAGCGCTTTGAAAGCGGAACGGTCAACGTGCCGGGGATAATGGGCATTTCGGCAGGTGTCGATTTTGTCCGCAAAAAGGGGATAGACAATATCTACCGTCACGAGCTTGAGCTGATGACCTATATCTACGACCGACTGAAAAGCATCAAGGGTGTCGTGCTTTATACCGAAAGGCCAACGGTGGGACGCTTCGTGCCGACGCTGTCCTTTAATATAAGCGGAATGGACAGTACAACTGCGGCAACCCACCTTGCCAAGAAGGGAATAGCCGTAAGAGCAGGCCTCCATTGCGCTTCAATGGCTCATCGAAGGCTTGGAACGGTCGATATCGGAACGGTCAGAATATGCTGCTCGGTGTTCAATAACCGTCAACAAGCCGACAAACTGCTGAACGCCGTAAAAAATGTTGTAAATTTTTATAAAAAATGAAAAATAACTATTGATTATCATGGCTTTAGTATGTTAAAATAAATTATGAATTGATTAAGCGAAAGGATGTGTGGCAATGGCAGAGTTTTTTATCACCGCATGGGAATTTACCGTCGGCTTTTTTAAGCAGCTTTTGTTGGCCTTTGCCGACTTCCGTATCCGTGATGCGATAGATATTCTTATCGTTGCCTTTGTTATTTATAAGGCTATCGGATTTTTCAAGGAGACCCGTGCCAAGGTTTTGATAAAAGGTCTTTTGTTGCTCCTTGGTATTTGGTTTGTTGCACAATGGTTTGACCTTATCAGTATCAAATGGCTGTTGATGAAGTTCTTTGATTATGCCATTATCGCCGTTGCGATCATCTTCCAACCCGAATTGCGCCACGCCTTGGAGCGTGTCGGTCACAGTAAGCTTGGCAACCTCGGTGTCGGACAGACAACCGCCGATTCCGAAGCCGTGCAAAGAAGCATTGACGAGGTCTGTAAGGCCTGCGCCTCTATGCAGGAGCAAAAGATAGGCGCTTTGATAGTTTTTGAAAGATCGACCCCCTTGGGAGAGGTTGTTGCGACGGGAACCACTGTCGACGCTGCCATCTCGCAGGAGCTTGTGGGTAACATATTCTACCCCAAGTCACCCTTGCACGACGGAGGCATGGTCGTCAGAAACTGCCGTGTGGCAGCCGCAGGCTGTATTTTACCGTTGACCTCAAACAATCAGTTGAGCAAGGAGCTCGGCACACGCCACAGAGCCGCCGTCGGTATGAGCGAATCGTCCGATTCGGTCGTGGTCGTTGTTTCGGAGGAGACCGGTGTTATCTCGGTCTGCATCAACGGTGTTATTGAGCGTGGCTTTAATCAGATAAGCCTCCGTGAGCGCTTGTATAAGGAACTCATCACGGTTGAGGACGAGGGTAAGAAAAACATTTTTGCCCGCTGGTTTGGTAAGAAGGATAACCCCAAAGCTACCGAAACCAAAAACGAAAAGCTTGAAGACGATACGAAAGAATAACATTTTTAAAAGAAAGGAAGTGACGGAGCATGAGCTTTCATCCGCTGAAATTTGTAAGACAGCTGTTTGATAATAAGAAATTTCTTGTTGCATTCTCGCTTGTGTGCGCCGTCATATTCTGGCTTGTAATCGATATAACCGAGAATCCGATCCGAGAGGTCACTATTTCGGATATACAGATAACCGTAAGCAACCAAAGGGATGATAACGGCACCGAGCTGAAGGTGGTCAGTGAATACGAGGATAGCCTTTCGGTTACGGTGAGCGGTCCCGGATATATAGTATCCACCGTTCAGAAAGAGGATATTATTGTAACCGTAAAGCCCTCTACCGATGTAAACAAGCCCGGCACCTATACCCTTGATATCGGTGCAACCGTCAACGTTACAGACTGCTCGGTTGTTAAGATCTCACAGTCCTATATCACGGTCGTTTATGATTACGATACCGCCGCCGATATTCCGGTTGAGATCAATACCACTGCCTTCCAGCAGTTATTGCCGCAGGATCGTGAGATATTCAGAAGCTTTTTGAAGAACAACGCCGACGGTGCTGAGCTTTCAACGCTCAAGGTCACAGGTCCGTCCGAGGTCATCGGTTTGATAGAAAAGGTAGTTGTTACCCCGACCGTTCCCGATGACACCACACCTGAATCCCACAGCTTTGAGGGAACGTTGGTGTTCTTTGATAAATCGGGTAACGTTGTTGACGCCTCACAGCTGGTGTATAACTCCGATACTGTTGTCAGAGTAATTGTTTACAAGGTGGCCGACGTACCGCTTAAACCCACCTTTACCAATCTGCCGCTTTGCTATTCCTCGCTCGAAGGCGGGTTGCCACCCTATGAATTGAAGCGCTACAATGGCAACGCAAAGACAAATGAAGCTTTGACTCACGTAAAGGTCAGAGGCCCCGTTGAGGTAATGGATGAGCTTGTAAAAACCGGCTTGAGCCTGGCACCTATAGATTTTATGCAGGTCAATGCCGATAACACCTCGTTTAACGTTTCCTTTGTTTTGGAAAACGGTGTTGAGATTGTTGACGGCACCGAGGAGGTAACCGTAAAGCTTAATTTAGGCTCATTAAAAACCACCACGGTTGAAATAGATGCCAAGAGCATTAAGTTTGTCGGTCTGCCTGAGGGGTTGAAGGCTTCTTCAAGCCTTACCAAGCCTATAAAGGTTACGATCTGCTACGACCGCAATAAAACCTCTGCCACCAAAGCCAAAAGCGGTATTGTCCTGCAGGTCGATTGCAGTGGTGTTACCAATGCTTCAAGTGTTACCAAGCCGATCACGGCAACCACATCTTCAAAGGATATTTACGCTTGGGCGACCTCGATAAATCCCAACGAAACCACCTTTGTAGTAAAATAGAAAAACAAAATCTGCCGACTGCCGAGCCGAATTTTTGGCACGACAGTCGGTTTTTTGTCAAGGACGTGCCGTTGCCCATAGTATATACAGGGTGATTTTATGATCGAAGCTGTATTTGGGATACTGACCGCAATTCTTTGCGTTATGGGTGTGGTCGGAATAATCAGATGGGCGGCCTTGAAGATTGCCAATTCAGGTGCCGACGGTAAAAGGGTATATGCGATTCTGCTTGACGGTAAGGATGCCGATATCCGTTTGCAAATGATGATCGAAACGCTGGAATGGGATAATGTTTTAAAGGATGCAAGGGCCTATGCCATTGATGGCGGAATGTCCTTTGAAATGGCGGAATACTGCCGCCTTATTGCCGAGAAGCACAGAATAGAATTTGTGCCTTTGGGTGAGGCTCCTTCAGTTTTGGAGCTGTTCAAATAAAAAAGTTGACTAAAATTATAATTGAAAGGACGGTGAAGCCTATGGACGAAAAATTTGAAATGATAAGCGGCACGGTCACACGTGTTGTCTACAGCAGTGCCGATACGGGTTTCACCGTGCTTGAGCTTGAAAATAACGGCTATACCGAAACGGTCGTCGGCAATATGACCGATGTCACGGTGGGCGAAGAACTTGAAATAACGGGTAGGTTCGTTCTGCATTCCACCTACGGTCAGCAGTTCAGGGCCGAAAGCTACATAAAAACCCTGCCCTCGGGTGCCGCCGCTATTCAAAGATATCTGTCCTCGGGTGCGATAAAGGGTATTGGGCCTGCCACGGCCAAAAAGATTGTCAAGCTGTTTGGTGACAGCACCTTTGACGTAATGGAAAACGAACCCTACCGTCTTGCTACCATAAAGGGTATAACCATGGCTAAGGCCAAGCAGATCTCAGATGAGCTTAAAGGCAGAAAATCTTTAAGGGAGCTTTGTATGCGTTTGGCACAGTACGGTCTTTCAAGTGATGAGGCCGTCACTGTGTTTAAGGTGTTGGGTGAAAATGCCGCCGAGCGTATTGAAGAAAATCCCTATCTGCTATGCTCAGGCGGATTGGAATTTGATTTTGAACGTGTTGACGATATTGCCAAGCGCTTGGAAATCCCCGAAGATAACCTCGAACGCATGTGTGCAGGTGTTCTGTACGTTATAAGGCACAACCTTGTCAACGGGCACACCTGCCTGCCGAGAGAAAAGGTGGTAACGACGTCGGCAGGTCTGCTTGACAGTCAGAGTACCAACGCAGACGATGCCCTTGAGGAATTGATAGCACGCCGACTTGTGTGCGGCTTGTATATTGACGGCAAGCCTTTTGTTGCTCTGAGCGAGCAGTTTTTCTCCGAAAAATATATTGCCAACCGACTGCTTACCGAGTTGAGCCTGGGTAACCGAGAAAAACCTGTTTCAGATAAAGAAATCCGTAAGGCCGAGCAGGAGCTGGGCATCCGTTTTGAGGAGCTTCAGCGTCAGGCGGTCTGCAGCTGTGTTGACTCGGGTGTGTTTATTCTGACGGGTGGCCCCGGTACCGGCAAGACTACTACCGTCAACGGTATCATCAGAATAATGGAGAACCGAGGTCTCAAGGTGGCTTTGGCGGCTCCGACTGGTCGTGCCGCCAAGCGTATGACCGAGCTTTGCGGCAAAGAGGCCAAGACCATCCACCGTCTTTTGGAGGTTGGCACGGCCGATGACGGCAAATCCCACGTATTTGTCCGTTGCGAGAAAAACCCCCTTGAGCACGACGTTATTATAGTTGACGAAATGTCGATGGTCGATGTTGTACTGTTTGATGCACTTTTAAAGGCTTTAAGGCTTGGAACACACCTTGTTTTGGTGGGAGACTCGGACCAGCTGCCGAGCGTTGGCGCAGGCAATGTGCTGAAGGACCTTATCCAATCCGAAAGATTTTCCTGCATCAAGCTTAATAAGGTGTTCCGTCAGGCCATGCAAAGCCTTATAGTGGTCAATGCACACCGCATAATCGGCGGAGAAACAATGGAGCTTGACCGCAAGGATGCCGACTTCTTTATGCTTGAAAGCAAGACGCCGTCACGTGCGGCGGCGCTTGTGACTGATCTTTGCTGTCGACGCTTGCCCGAGGCATATAACTTTTCTCCATCGGATGATATTCAGATACTTTGTCCCTCAAAGAAGCTGGAGCTTGGCACGGTCAACCTTAATAACCTGCTTCAGAGCCGATTGAACCCACCCGTGGAGGGTACCCCCGAGATCGAGATAAAGGGATTTATCCTTCGCAAGGGTGATAAGGTTATGCAGATAAAGAATAACTACGATATTGTCTGGGAGGATGACGACGGTAACGTTGGTGTCGGTGTTTTTAACGGTGACGTCGGCGTTTTGGAGGATATCGATGTTACCAACCGTTGCCTTACCGTCCGATTTATGGACCGTGTGGCACAGTATTCGGGTGAGGAGGTTCAACAGCTTGAGTTGGCCTACGCCGTGACGGTGCATAAAAGTCAGGGAAGCGAGTTTGACTGCGTAATACTGCCTTTGCTCGATTTTCCGTATCAATTGAAATATCGCAACCTTTTGTATACCGCCGTTACACGTGCAAAAAAGATGCTGATCGTGGTCGGCAGTCGTCAGGTGTTGGAGGCTATGGCTCAAAACGACCGTAAGACACTGCGATATACGGCACTGAAAACCATGCTGACCGAGGGTGAAGCCCGATGAAGGTGCTTGATAAGATGTTAGAGGTGCTTTTTCCGCCAAGGTGTCCTTGCTGTGGCGAGCTTAACGACGGCGGTGAGCCTTGTGAAATTTGCTCGGTCGACATAGTCAATCAGGTGATAATGGGTAAGGTCTGCCGTTATTGCGGGCTCGAAAAGCACAACTGTCAATGTAACAGGTATCATTATCTGTTTGCAGGTACCTGCTCACCTTACTACAACCGTGATACAGCCAAGGAGGGCGTTTATTTGCTGAAGTTCCGCAATGCGCCCTATGCCGCCGACTTTTTCGGCAAGCGTATGGCCGAAACGTTGGTGCAACGTTTCCCAAAGGTTGAGTTTGACACGGTATGTATCGTTCCGTCAACCCGCAAATCATTAAGCGAGCGCAAATACGATTATATCGAACTGCTTGCCAAAGCCTTGGTCAAGCAGTTGAAGCTTCCGCTTGAGAAGGGTCTGCTCAAAAAGATACGCAATACCGAAAGACAACATACACTGGCTCATGATAAGCGGCAGGCTAACGTTAAGGGTGCATATAAGGCAACCAAGCGGCTTGACGGTAAGACGGTACTGCTTGTGGACGATATCAAGACCACGGGCTATACCTTAAACGAGTGTGCCAAGCAGCTGAGAATGGCAGGTGCCGAAAAGGTGTATTGCGTTACGGCACTGCAAACATTAAATAATTCTTGTAAACAAGAGCAAAATGAAATATAATGAAGATATAAAAGGGAGGTGGACCGTTTGCCTATAGATCTGGCTATTGACTTCGGAACATCAAAAACCGTTTTGTTAAGCGGTAATAAAATTATTCTTGAACAGCCCACCGTTGCTACGGTCGACAGCGAAACCCGGGAGCCTGTGGCCTTTGGCGATAAAGCAAGGGATATGATCGGCCGTTTGCCCGAGCATCTGGAGTCGGTTTTCCCCATCCAAAGGGGAATGATTGCCGACTACGACGTTGCCGAGCAGATGTTGACCGAGTATTTCACAAGCTCACTTGGCAAGCGCCTTATCAAGCCCCGTGTCATCATCGCAATGCCGTCGGGCGCAACCTCTATTCAGCGCCGTTCACTTGAAAATGCCGCTGAAATTGCAGGCGGTCGACGTGTTCAGGTTATCGATTCGGCTGTTGCCGCAGCACTTGGAATGGGTATTGACTTTACCAAGCCGGGTGGCAAAATGGTGGTAGATATCGGAGCAGGCGTTACCGATATCGCAATGCTGTCAAGCGGCGGTATCGTACAATGTGATTCGGCACCTATAGGCTCACTCGACTTTGATGATGCCATAATTAAATATGTCCGCCGTGAGTTTAACGTGCTGATAGGGCAGCTGACGGCCGAAGAACTGAAAAAGCAGATCGGCTCGGTCGTACCCCGAAAGGAAGAGGTCATAATCAAGGCTAAGGGAAGAAACCTTTTCTCGGGATTGCCGCAGTTGTTTGAAATAACCTCAACCGATGTATATCTTGCCATGAAGGACACTGCGCAAAGCTTGTTTGCGGCCATAAACGGTGTTATTGAACGCACACCGCCCGACATTGTTGCCGATATTATGTGCGATAAGGTTTACGTCACGGGTGGAGGCGCTTTGGTCAACGGAATGGCCGAGCTGTTAGGTAAAAACCTCAACACCGATATCAGTATACGTTCAGATGCCGAGCATTCGGTCGTAAAGGGTGCGCAGGCAGCCTTGAAGCAACCCAAGCTGATAAAGAACATCGACTATCAGTTGAGAAATCTGCAGGATCTTATAACAAATCTTGAATAAGCTGTGCTATTTTGGAAAAACTAACGTAAATTATTAGGAGGTAGTTTACGTTGGAATTTCAAAAAAGCAAAACCTATGCAAATCTGATGGCGGCCTTTGCGGGCGAATCACAGGCACGAAATAAATACACCTACTATGCCGCCGAGGCCAAGAACGCAGGCTTTGAGCAGATCGGCCGTATCTTTGAGGAAACGGCTAATAACGAAAAGGAACACGCCGAGATCTGGTTCAAACAGCTGCACGACAACACTATGCCCACTACGGCAGAGTCGTTGAAGGATGCCGCCGACGGTGAGTGGTACGAGTTTGACAGTATGTATAAGCAGTTTGCGGCCGAAGCAGAGCAAGAGGGTTACCGTGAGATCGCCGCACTTTTCAAAATGGTCGGTAACATCGAAAAAGAGCATCACGACCGCTTTATTAAGCTGATGCAGAACGTTGAAGAGGGAATAGTCTTTAAGCGTGACGGCGTGCGTATATGGAAGTGCCTCAACTGCGGCCACATCCACGTTGGTGAAAGTGCACCGAAGGCTTGTCCCGTGTGTCAAAAGCCGCAGTCGTGGTTCGAAATCAAGGCCGATAATTATTAATTTTAATATTTTTCAAAAAAATGCTTGCATTTTACGGTTGACTGTGGTATTATACTTTAGCATTTGATTTCATCGGTTTCCTTGCCGATGGGTTTGATGCCGTTT
The DNA here is from genome assembly GCA_045546555.1 of Acutalibacteraceae bacterium. Taxonomy (GTDB): domain Bacteria; phylum Bacillota; class Clostridia; order Oscillospirales; family Acutalibacteraceae; genus UMGS172. Next base: position 20,004 of record JAZQCY010000040.1, read on the forward strand.
AACGACACCAAAGCGGACGGTCCTCTGTCTTTTCGGGTCACTCCCGACTTTAGATGTATAAAGTTAAGAACGTCTGAGATAAATTTAAGGAGGAAATAAAAATGGATTTCGTTAAAGAGATTTCTAAGGGCATGCTCAAAGCAGAGAAGCCCGAGATCAAGATCGGTTCCACCGTTCGTGTTCACGTAAGAATCACCGAGGGTGACAAGTCGAGAATTCAGATTTTCGAGGGTACTGTTATCGCAAAGAACAACAGCGGCATCGCTGAGACCTTCACCGTTCGCCGTGTATCCTACGGCGTAGGTGTTGAGCGTGTATTCCCCGTACATTCTCCTAACGTTGCCAAGGTTGAGACCGTTCGTAACGGTAAGGTTCGCAGAGCTAAGCTCTACTACCTCCGTGACAGAGTTGGTAAGGCCGCTAAGGTTAAGGAACAAATCTGATTTATGCAGCGAAGGGAACAGGATATTCTTGTTCCCTTTTTTGCTTATTTTAAGTCTGAAAGGAGTGAACACCCGTGTCTGACAAGACCGACAAAAAGCAGATGAAGGAAACCCGAAGCTTTTGGAACGAGGCTTACGAGTGGATCGATTGCGCCGTTATAACGATAATCGCCATCCTTTTGGTGTTCACCTTCCTTTTCAACCAGGTCAAGATTGAGGGCGGCTCTATGAATCCCACCTTGAAGGATGAGGAGCGTGTTATCGTTTCCGACGTGTTCTACACACCCGAATACGGTGACATTATCGTTATTTCAAGTGAGGTTTATGACGATACACCTATCATAAAAAGAGTTATTGCAACCGAGGGTCAGTGGGTCGATATTTTCGACGGCGTTGTTTCGGTTGGCGATACCAAGGACTCGATGAAGCCTGTCGGTTCGGAGTTTGTCGGTGACATTTACACCGAATCTGTTATGTCGGGCGGTATCTACGGTTTCCATAAGTACCCCATACAGGTGCCCGAAAACCATGTTTTTGTGTTGGGTGACAACCGCAGTGTTTCACTTGACAGCAGAACCACCGACGTGGGATTTGTAAGTGAGGATCAGATTTTGGGTAAGGCGCTGTACCGCATCTATCCATTCAGCGAGTTTGGAAGTATATATTAAAAGCAGGTAAATTATGAGCGAAATGCAGAATATTCAATGGTTTCCCGGTCATATGAAAAAAACCGAGCGACAGATCGAAAAGGTCCTGCCGCTTATCGATGCCGTTGCCGAAATTGCAGACGCCAGAATACCCGTCAGCAGCCGTAATCCGGAACTGGCGGGTATTGTTGCAGATAAACCGAGGCTGATATTGCTCAATAAGTGCGATATCGCCGACAAGGCGGCAACCGACCGATGGATAAACCACTATAAATCAGAGGGCATAATTGCCATCCCTATGGATTGCAGAACGGGCAAGGGTGTTGATAGCTTTGTCCGTGCAGTCAAAAATCTTTTGGCTGAAAAGTTAGAGGCTTACGACAAAAAGGGTATGACAGGTAAGCCGTTGCGTGTTGCCGTTGTCGGTGTGCCCAATGTCGGAAAATCGTCGTTTATCAACCGTATGTCCAAGATATCCAAGGCGGGCGTTGCCGACCGTCCGGGTGTGACAAGGGGCAACCAATGGTTTAAGATTGACGAACGCCTTGAGCTGCTTGACACCCCCGGTGTTTTGTGGCCCAAATTTGACGACCCCAAGGTGGGTGAGCACCTTGCCTTTACGGGTGCCGTTAAGGATGACGTTATTGATAAAGAGCTGCTTGCGGTAAGATTGCTTGAGTGTATGTCTCAAGAATACCCCGACCGATTGTTGGAGCGCTATAAGGTCGACCCATCGGAGTTTTACGATGCTTACGACCTTTTGCAGGCCATCGGCAAAAAGCGCGGTATGATGATGCGTGGCGGTGAGGTCGATTGCGAACGTGCCTCCACAATGCTTCTTGATGAGTACCGTGGCGGTAAATTGGGAAATATCACTTTGGAAATGCCGGAGGATAAATAATGCCTGATTTTACATACGAAAATGCGGCCAAGGCCAAAGGCTTTTCACTCGTTTGCGGAGTGGATGAAGCAGGTCGAGGCCCATTGGCAGGCCCCGTTTGTGCGGCGGCCGTAATACTGCCCGAGGATTGCGAAATCCAAGGACTTAACGACTCCAAAAAGCTGACCGAAAAGAAAAGGGAACAGCTTTTTGACGTTATCATTGAAAAGGCGGTTGCTTATTCTGTTGCCTTTGCCACGGTTGAGGAGATCGAGGAGCATAATATCTTAAACGCCACATATATGGCTATGAACCGTGCTATCGAGGGTCTTTCGGTCAAGGCGCAGTATGCGCTTATCGACGGCAACCGTGTTCCGACCGATATTTCGGTACCGTGTGAAACGGTGGTCAAGGGTGATGCCAAGTCGTGTTCCATTTCGGCGGCATCCATTTTAGCCAAAGTAACCCGAGACCGCTTGCTTTTGGAATATGCCGAAAAGTACCCTGAATACGGCTTTGAAAAGCATAAGGGCTACGGCACGGCGGCACATTATGATGCCATTCGCAAGTTTGGTGTTTTGCCTATCCACCGCTTGAGCTTTCTCAAAAGCTTTTTTGAGGGCAAGTGATGGGTAAAACGCAGGCTATCGGCAACTCGGGTGAGGCCTTTGTTGCCGAATATTTGAAGAAAAAGGGCTACATCATTTCGGCTCGGAACTACCGTTGCAAATTCGGTGAGATAGACGTCATTGCCGAAAACGATGACGAGATACTGTTTGTTGAGGTCAAGACGAGGGCGGAGGGCTCTAAAGTAAGACCTTATGAGTATGTAAATAACCCAAAACAACAAAGAATTATCACTACGGCCAATATATATCTTCAGCATAACGGCTTTGGCCTTAAACCGAGGTTCGATGTTGCTGAGGTTTTTGTGTCGGCCGACGGTAAAATGACCCTCAATTATTTTGAAAACGCATTCAGTATACAAAAGTTTTGACAAAACGTGTATTATGGTGTAAAATAATTAGGTTAAATATTTCTGAAATGCCGTATGGCAGAATGGGGAATTAAAATGTTATACAAAAGTACAAGAGATGCAAATGTCAAGGTTTCGTCGGCAACGGCGATAGCGCAGGGTATATCCAACGAGGGCGGACTTTTTGTGCCCGAGTGTATTCCCACCTTGACCGAGGCTGATTTTAAAAGAATTGCCAAGCTGGATTACATAGGCCGAGCAAAAGAGGTATTGAAGCTTTACCTCACCGATTTCACCGAGGAGGAGCTTGATTACTGTGTTAACGGAGCCTACAAGGGCACCTTTGACAACGACCAGCCTGCACCGCTTCATAAGCTCGATAACGGCGAGTATATCCTTGAGCTGTGGCACGGTCCCACCTGCGCATTTAAGGACTTGGCTCTTCAGCTTTTGCCTTTCCTGCTCACCACCTCTGCCAAGAAGGTCGGCAAGGGCAGAACGGTCATCCTTGTTGCTACCTCGGGTGACACGGGTAAGGCCGCTTTGGAGGGCTTCAGCGATGTAGAAAACACCGATATCATCGTTTTCTATCCCAACAACGGTGTCAGCCCCATGCAGAAGCTGCAGATGGACACCCAGAAGGGTAACAACGTATTTGTTTGCGCAATCGAGGGCAACTTTGACGATGCACAGAGCGGTGTTAAAAAGATATTTACCGATGCGGCTGTCAAGGCCAAGCTGAAAGAAAACGGAATGGAATTTTCCAGCGCCAACTCCATTAACTGGGGTCGACTTGTTCCGCAGATCGTTTACTATGTTTCGGCATACTGCGACCTTATCAACAACGGTGAGGATCTTAAAAACGGCTTTAATGTTGTTGTCCCCACGGGTAACTTCGGTAACATTCTTGCCGCTTACTATGCCAAGTGTATGGGCGTTCCCGTAGCCAAGCTGGTTTGCGCTTCCAATGCCAACAACGTTCTGACCGACTTTATCAACACCGGTGTCTACAACCGTAATCGTGAGTTCTTCACCACGGCTTCTCCGTCGATGGATATTCTCATTTCCTCCAATCTTGAGAGAATGATGTACCACCTTGGCGGGAATGATGCCGAAAGCACCGCCAAGCTGCAGGCAAGCCTTGCCAACGACGGTAAGTATGAGATAAACGGTGATATGTTGGCAAAGCTGCAGGAGCTTTATGCAGGCGGTTGCTGTGACGATAAAGAGACCCTCAAGACTATAGCCGAAAAGTTTGAGAACTACGGCTATCTTTGCGATACCCATACTGCCGTTGCCGTTAAGGTCTATGATGAATATGTAGCCGCAACGGGTGACAAAAAGCCGACCGTTATCGCCTCTACCGCAAGCCCTTACAAGTTCTCGGCCAGTGTTTTAAAGGCGGTTGACGAGTCTAAATGCTCGGATGACGAGTTTGGAATGGTCGATGCTTTGAGTGAGGTCACCAAGACCACTCCTCCTGCACCTATCAAGGCCTTGAAGGGTGCAACACCCCGATTCAACAACGTCTGCGAAAAGGAAAATATGATCGACGTTGTGATAGATTATCTTAAAATCAAATAATAATATCCAATAAAACAAGGACTGCCGTTTTCGGCAGTCCCGTTTTGGAATATCCGATATTACTTCATTTGGAAGGTGCCGCAGGCGGTCTCGGCCGAGGTCTGTGCATTGTGGTGTACTACCTCGATGTGACCTGCATCACAGCAGTTGTCCTTGGTGTGGTAACGGCAGTTTTCTACCTCACACTTGATACCGGAAATTTTGCATCCGCAGTTCTCGTTCATAATAATTTTCTCCTGAAACGTTAAAAAATTTGTCCTTATTCGGACAAGATTATTGTGACCGAAACCTTAAATTTTATTCCGAAAGGAGGGCGGCAAATGTCGCTGTTTACTATTTCCGACCTGCATTTGTCGCTTAGCTCCGACAAGCCGATGGATGTTTTCTACGGTTGGAATAACTATGTCGAGCGCCTTGAGGCTAATTGGAAGCGTGTTGTAAGCGCTGACGATACCGTTGTCATCCCGGGTGATATCTCTTGGGCACTGAAATTGGAGGAAACTCTTGCCGACCTCAAATTTATCGACGCTCTGCCCGGTCAGAAGATATTTTTAAAGGGCAATCACGATCTTTGGTGGAGCACTATGACCAAGATCAATGCATTTTTTGAAGAAAATGACATCAAAACCATAAAGTGCGTTTTTAATTCCTGCATCGAAGCCGAGGGAGTTGGTATTTGCGGTAGCAGAGGTTGGTTTTTTGACAAACCCGAGGCCGAAAAAAAGGTCATCCTGCGTGAAGCAGGCCGACTTGAGGCGTCCATCACCGCCGCAGAAAATATGGGTCTTAAACCGATCGCTTTTCTGCATTATCCTCCCGTTTATGAGGATTCGCATTGCGATGAGATACTTGACGTTTTGAAAAAGCACAACATCAAAACGGTTTATCACGGACACATTCACGGCTCGGGGTTACACCGCTCGGTGCCCGAATATGACGGCATAACCTTTAAACTTGTTTCGTGTGACTGTATTGATTTCACGCCGTTTGAGATTATTTTATGATTTTTTGCGCATTTTTATTGTCAATCTCAATAAATTGAATGTAAAAAAATGCGTTTAATAGATATTTTTAATAAATTTTGGCAAAACAGTAAAAAAATTCAAGAAAACTATAGAAATATTTTTAAATATGTGGTATAGTATTCTGAGAATTTTTGTGGAGGTCTTAAAATGCTTAAGGAATTCAGTAAAAAAGAAACTAACCGTTATGAGCTTGTAATTACAGTTGATGCCGAGAAGTTTTCGGAGGCTATCAAGCAGGCTTATCAGGAAAACGGCAAAAAAATCAATGTACCCGGCTTCAGAAAGGGTAAAGCCCCCATGGGTCTTATCGAGAAGTACTACGGTGAGTCGGTCTTCTTTGAGGACGCTCTCAACATAATCTACCCCGAGGCTGTTGAGTCTGCCATCGCAGAGTCCAAATTGGAGTTTGTTGACGATAAGATCGATTTCGATCTCGTTTCCATCTCCAAGGCAGAGGGTGTTGAGTTCAAGGTCGTTATCACCGTTAAGCCCGAGGTCGAGATCGACGGCTACAAGGGTCTCAAGGCCGAGAAGGTCAAGGCTGTTGTCACCGACGAGGAGATCGACCAGGAGGTCAACGCCGTTGCAGACCGCAACTCCAGAATGGTCACCGTTGAGGACCGTGCCGCCGCTATGGGCGACACCGCAGTTATCGACTACGAGGGCTTTGCCGACGGTAAGGCTTTTGACGGCGGTAAGGGCGAAAGCTATTCTTTGGCTTTGGGTTCGGGCTCCTTCATCCCCGGATTTGAGGAGCAGGTCGCAGGTCACAACACCGGCGATGAGTTCGATGTAAACGTAACCTTCCCTGAGGAGTACCACGCAGAGGAGCTCAAGGGTAAGGCCGCTACCTTTAAGGTAAAGCTTCACGAGATCAAGGTTAAGGAAATGCCCACTATCGATGATGAGTTCGCAAAGGACGTCAGCGAGTTCGATACCTTGGCAGAGTATAAGGCAGACCTTAAGGCAAAGGCTCTTGAGCGCAAGGAAAAGCAGTCTGATGCCGATGTTGAGAATCAGATCGTAGAAAAGCTTATCGAGTTTGTTAAGGCTGACATTCCTGCCGCTATGATCGAGAACCGTGCAAAGCAGAGTGTTGAGGAGTTTGCTTACAGACTTCAGGCTCAGGGCATGGATCTTTCGACCTACCTCAAGTATATGGGCGGCAATATCGATCAGTTCAAGGATACCTTCAAGCCTCAGGCAGAGGCTCAGGTCAAGATCCGTCTTGCACTTGAAAAGGTTGCCGAGCTTGAGAAGATTGAAATTTCTGAGGAAGACCTCAACGCCGAGTTTGAGAAGATGGCCAAGGATTACAACATTGAGGTTGACAAGGTCAAGGCTTCCGTTCCCGCAGAGGATCTCAAGAAGGATCTCGCAGTTCAGAAGGCAATGGATGTCATCAAGGCAGCTGCAGTTATCACCGAGGTAGACAAAAAATCTGAAAAGACCGAGGAGAAGAAGCCCGCTAAGAAGACTACCACCAAGAAGACCACCAAGAAGGCCGATGCTGCAGATGCAGAGAAACCTTTGAAGAAGACTACTGCCAAGAAGACCACTAAAAAGGCTGACGACGCCGAGGCTGAGAAGCCCGCTAAGAAGCCTGCTGCCAAGAAGACCACCAAGAAGGCAGAAAAGACCGAGGAATAATTTTTCGGTACTGTTTATATTAGATAAAACGGTTGCATACTATTTTCTGTGGTTGTGCCGCCAAGTTTTAAGCGCTTACGCGGCGGAATTCTTTGGAGTTCTGCCGCTTTGTGTATTTTTTGAGTGTAGAGCTTATTAGTTGCGGAGTATTATAGCATCCGTCCTTTACCGCCGGACGGTGTGAAGCATATTATGGCGGTGAAAAGGAGATTTATTATGAGTTTAGTACCAATGGTAGTTGAGCAGACCGGCGCAGGCGAGCGCTCTTATGACATTTATTCACGTCTTTTAAACGACCGTATCATTATGCTTTGCGATCAGGTTAATGACACCACCGCAAGCCTTGTTATCGCTCAGATGCTGTACCTTGAGGGAAAGGATCCCGACAAGGATATCAGTTTTTATATCAATAGCCCGGGCGGAAGCGTTTCGGCAGGTATGGCTATCTATGACACGATGAACTACATCAAGTGCGATGTCAGCACCATTTGTATGGGTATGGCCGCATCTATGGGTGCATTCCTTTTGTCGGCAGGTGCAAAGGGCAAGCGTTTGGCTCTGCCCAACAGCGAAATTATGATCCATCAGCCCTTGGGTGCCGCAGAGGGTCAGGCAAGTGATATCATTATCCATGCCAAGCATATTGAGCAGACCCGTGAGAAGCTCAACCGCATCCTTGCTGAAAATACCGGCAAGCCTATTGAAACCATCCGTATCGATACCGAGCGTGACAACTTTATGTCGGCCAAAGAGGCAATGGAATACGGTCTTATCGACAAGGTTTTGGATAAGAGATAATTTTTTGGGAGTTTATAATGCCTAACAATAACAACAGAAACCATCCCGTCTGCTCGTTCTGCGGTCGCAGTGAAAACGAGGTAGACCATCTCATTGCGGGCAACGGTGTGTTTATTTGCGATGAGTGTATCGAGGTTTGCCACTCGCTGCTTTTGGAGAACGATCTTGGGCCTCAACGCAAGCCTAAGGCCTCTAAAAAGGAAGCTCCAAAAGACGATTTCAAGCTTCCGACCCCTGCTGAGATAAAGGCTCACCTTGATGAGTATGTCATCGGTCAGGATGATGCTAAGAAAACCCTTTCTGTAGCGGTCTATAACCACTATAAGCGTATTTTCTGCGCCGAAAAGTCGGAGGTTGAGTTGGCTAAAAGTAACGTGCTGATGCTAGGTCCCACCGGTGTTGGCAAAACCTTGCTTGCTCAAACGCTTGCACGCTTTTTGGATGTGCCGATAGCCATTGCCGATGCAACAACACTGACCGAGGCGGGCTATGTCGGTGAGGATGTTGAGAATATTCTTTTAAGACTTATTCAGGCCGCCGATTTTGACGTTGAAAAGGCCGAAAGAGGCATAATTTACGTTGATGAGATCGACAAGATCGCACGTAAATCGGAGAATGTCTCTATCACTCGAGATGTCAGCGGTGAGGGCGTTCAGCAGGCTTTGCTGAAGATACTTGAGGGAACCGTGTCCAATGTTCCTCCGCAGGGCGGAAGAAAGCATCCCCAGCAGGAGTTTATTCAGATAAATACCACAAACATCCTTTTCATCTGCGCCGGTGCATTTGACGGAATTGAAAAAATAGTCGGCAAGCGAATGGGCGAAAGCGGTCTCGGCTTTGGTGCAGAGGTCAAGTCCAAGCAGCAGATGGAGGCCGAAATAACCTCACGTAAGGTCATTCATCACGACCTTGTGAAGTTTGGTCTTATTCCCGAGCTGGTTGGCCGTTTGCCTGTTATCGCATCGCTTGACGCAATGGATGAGGATACACTTTACCGTATTATGATCGAGCCTAAAAACTCGGTTATCAAGCAGTATGTCGAGCTTTTCAAGATGGATGAGATCGAGCTTGTGTTTGAGGATGAGGCCCTAAAGCACATCGCAAAGGTCACCGTTGAACGCAAAACAGGAGCAAGAGGATTGCGCTCTATTATTGAAAATATCCTTCGTGATATTATGTATACGGCACCTTCCGATAAGACAATAAGCAAAATTATTATCACAAAAGAGTGCGCAGAGGGCAAAAACAGTCCACGAGTGGAGAACAATCGCAAGCCCAAATCCACAAAATCAAAGCAGGAAATTGACATACCTGTAGCATAAATTCCACGTAAGGCAGCAGTGTGAAAACTGCTGCCTTTGTTATATTTTCAGGTAGGAAAACATGTTATATTTAACTCAAAAACACCTTACACGATAACCCAAAAACCGCTTAAAACCGCCATTTTTAGGCCAAATATCTCAAAATGCAACAACTGTAGAAAAACGTCGAAATCAAAGGTTAAATATTAAGTGACAATGTGTTGAAAACAACTGTGCTTTATAGCCTAAAAATCATCAACTTTGTTGGTCATTCCTACAAAATTTTCGTTCGCCACTCGAAAACAATTGATTTTATTTGAGTTTGGTACTATAATTATGATGTAATAAAAATAAGTGAGCGGTGATGATATGCCCGAATTCGTGATCAGTGCTGATAGACAGCGGTTGATAGGGAATCTGGTAGAGCGCTTGCCTGTCATTCGTAAAAAGCTTCGTCTCTCGCAAGACGATCTTGGTAACATGGTAGGAAAGAGCCGTCAAAAAATATCAGATATCGAACGCCATGCCGCACCTATGGGATGGGACACCTATCTTGCCACCTGTGTAATGCTCGAAATGCTTGGTGCATTCGACGCTGAGGCTGACAGTTGGTTCTACGCCGACAAGAGCCTGTGGCACAATACGCTGTAAGTGCACGAAAAGACAAACCTCCGGAGATGACAAGCCTCCGGAGGTTTTCTTTTGCAAAAATAAATTTGAGAATTGTTCTCAATTTCTATTGACTTTTTGCGTTTTGATGGTATACTTGAAAATCGAGAATGATTCTCAAAATCACACTTTGAGGTGTTTTATGAAAAAGGAATACACGACCGGACAAAAGAGAATAGTGCTCGACTTTTTCCGTGAACATAGCGACCGCCATTTTTCGGTCAATGAGGTGTCGGATGCCGTCTGCAAAAACGGTGCAGGTAAAAGCACCGTCTACCGTCAGATATCACGCTTGTTTGAGCAGGGTGTGCTTCGCCGCTTTGAAACACCTGACAGTCCGCAGTTTGTTTATCAGTATGCCGATATTCATGACGATTGCGACCATCATTATCATCTGAAGTGCGTAAAGTGCGGTCGGCTTATCCACATGGAATGTCCGCACCTTAATGAGGTCAGCGAGCATATAAAAGAGGAGCATAAATTTATTTTGGGCTTTGGCCAATCGGTGCTGTACGGCGAGTGCACCGACTGTGTCAAAACTTCGGGTGATATATGAAAAGGATAGTTTGTTTAATTCTTTCCTTGCTTTTGGTGCTGGCCATGCTTTCGGGATGCGGTGACACGTCGGTTGATGAAAGCAAGCTGTCGGTCGTTTGCACGGTGTTTCCGCAGTACGATTTTGTGCGGAATATATCAGGGGATAAGGCTGATATAAAAATGCTGGTTCCGCTTGGAACCGAAAGTCACGATTTTCAGCTTGAAAATCTTACGGTGGCTGAGCTTAAAACGGTAGCAACAGCCGACCTTGTGGTCTATGTCGGCGGTGAATCCGATCTTGATTGGATAACCGAGCTGAAAAGCACCGTGAAAGGCAATGCCTCATGGATGGCTATGTCGGATACGGTCGAAACCTTGGAGGAGATATCCTCCGACAGTATGGAGCATATCCACGACCACGGTCACGGACACGATGAACAACACGTTCACGAGCACACTGCTTACGATGAGCACGTGTGGACATCACCCAAAAGGGTGGTTATGATAGTCAAGGCGCTGACCGATGAGCTGTGCCGACTTGACCCCGAAAACGGTGAGTTTTACAAAGCCAACAGCGAGAATTATATTGAAGAGCTGAATTTGTTGGATAGCGACCTTTCGGAGGTGTGCCAAAACGCCGATAAAAGCAAGCTGATATTCGGTGACCGTTTCCCGTTCAGGTATTTGTGCACCGATTACGGTCTTGAGTTTGATGCGGCCTTTTCGGGTTGCTCCTCGGGGGTAGACCCCTCGGTAGCGCAGATGACCTCGCTGACCAAAAGCGCACTTGAGGCTAACGCCAAGGTGATCTTCTATATGGAAAATTCCGACCCCACATTTGCCGAAAGCATTGCCAAAACGGTGGGTGGAAGGGCCGAGCTTTTGCATTCGTGTCACACCTTTTCAAAGGCTGAGCTTAACGCCGGTATGACCTATGTTTCGGTTATGCGAGAGAATATTTTAAAGATTTCGGAGGCTTTGAAATGAGCCAATTAACGGTTAAGGATCTAACCCTTGCCTATGAGGGCAAGGCTGTGGTAAAAAAGCTGTCCTTTGATGTAAAAAAAGGGGAGTATCTTTGCGTTGTCGGTGAAAACGGCAGTGGCAAGACCACGCTGATGAAAAGTATATTAAGGCTGATAAAACCTCAATCGGGCGAGATAAGCTTTGCAGACGGTGCCAGGGTCGGCCGCATCGGTTACCTGCCACAGCAAAAGACCGCTCAACGGGACTTTCCCGCCTCGGTAAAAGAGGTCGTGATGTCGGCCTTTGCGGCAAAAACGTGGTTGCCGTTTTACACAAAAGCAATGAAGCAAAAGGCAGAGCAAAGCCTTCAATTGCTTAACGTGTCAAATTTGTCGGAGCAGCCTTTTTCCGAGCTTTCGGGCGGTCAACAGCAAAGAGTGCTTTTAGCAAGGGCACTGTGTGCCACCGAAAATATGCTTTTGTTGGACGAGCCCGTCAATGGGCTTGACCCCACGGCTTCGGCCGAGATGTACTCGGTCATAAAACAGTTAAACGACCAGGGTATGACGGTCATAATGATAACCCACGATATAAATACAGCCGTCAATACTGCCGACAAGATACTTCACTTAAACCAGGATGCGCACTTTTTCGGCACGACCGAGGAATATATTACCTCCGGCTTTGGCGACGCACTTCTGAAAGGAGGCTTGAAATGAGTATTTCATTCGATTTCAGCGTCTTTTCGGGACAGTATTTTGATGCGTCGGTGCTGCTGTACGCCCTTGTGGTCGGTGTTATGACCAGCCTTTGCTCAAGCGCTTTGGGTGTGAACCTGGTGCTTAAAAGATACTCTATGATAGGTGACGGTCTGTCACACGTTGGCTTTCTTGCGTTGGCTGTTGCGGCTTTGTTTGAGGTTGCTGACGAGAACGTTATTTATATCACCATCCCCGTTGTAACGGCGGCGGCATTCTTCTTGATGTGGCTGTCAAGCAGCGGTAAGCTGAAGGGCGATGCCGCAACTGCGCTTGTTTCGGTTGGAACGGTTGCGGTCGGTTATATCATCTTCGGTCTTGCCGAAGCGGGTGCCGCCGAGGTCTGCACGGGTCTTTTCGGTGCCTCGGTGCTGACAATGAAGGCTACCGATACGGTGCTGTGCCTTGTACTTTGCGGACTCGTTATCCTTATCTATCTGCTGTTTTACAACCGAATCTTTGCCGTTACCTTTGATGAGGATTTTGCCAAGGCCTCGGGCGTTGGTGTAAAGGGCTGTAATATGCTTTTGTCGGCTCTTACGGCCATAACCATCGTGGTGGGAATGAAACTGCTTGGCTCCATTATGATCTCGGCAGTTATTGTTATCCCTGCGGTGGCGGCAATGCGGCTTTTCAAAACCTTCAGATCGGTCGTCATAAGCTCGGCCGTGATGTCGATGCTCTGCTTTGTGCTTGGCTTCCTCTTTGCGGTGACCTTTGTCATCCGAAAACCCGACAGCTATATGTCGGGAACCGTGATGCTTCCCGTGGGTGCTACGGTCGTCTGCTTTAATATTATTGCGTTGCTTGCGGCAGTTTGCATCAAAAAGCTTAAAGCACGGACAAAAAGCAAACAAACACTTGATTTTAAGCCGTAATATGTTAAAATATATCGTAAGTATTATGCTTTAAAAGAGCTGGTTGAAATGTATAAGATAGTAAACAAAAAATCGCTTAATCCAACCGTCACGATGATGGATATTGAGGCTCCCTTTGTTGCCCAAAAGGCCGAGGCGGGTCAGTTCATCATTTTGCGTGTTGACGAGGAGTCGGAGCGTATACCCTTGACCGTAGCAGGCTTTGACCGTGATAAGGGTACCGTTAGGATCATTTTTCAGATAGTGGGTGCCACCACCGAAAGACTGAACCGCAAGAATGCGGGTGACTTTATTCCCGATTTTGCAGGCCCTTTGGGTGTTGCCACAAAGACAGAAGGTCTTAAAAAGGTTCTCATTGTCGGCGGCGGTGTGGGTTGCGCCATTGCTTTGCCCGTGGCTCAAAAGCTGCATGAGCAGGGTGCCGAGGTCACCTCGGTCATTGGCTTCAGAAATAAAGACCTTTTGATTTTAGAGGACGAGTTCAACGCCGTGTCGGATAAGCTGCACGTTATGACCGATGACGGAAGCTACGGCAGAAAGGGCAACGTCTGTGTTCCCATTAACGAAATGCTGTCAAGCGGTGAGACCTTTCAAGAGGTCATCACCATCGGCCCGCTTGTTATGATGAAATTTGTTGTTGAGGCGGTCAAGCCGTATAACATTCCCTGCACCGTTTCAATGAACCCCATTATGATCGACGGCACGGGTATGTGCGGCGGTTGCCGATTGACCTTGAACCGTGACGGACAAAAGGTGACCAAGTTTGCCTGTGTTGACGGCCCCGACTTCAACGGCTATGAGGTCGATTTTGACGAGGCTATGTCGAGGGGCGCAATGTACCGTGACTTTGAACGTCACGCTTACGAGCGTACCTGCAACCTCTTTAAAAAGGAGGTTAAGGAATGAAGCCCAATATGAGTTTAAAGAAAAATCCGATGCCGTCGCAGGAGGCTTCGGTTCGTGCGCACAATTTCCAAGAGGTTGCGCTCGGTTATGACGAGGCCACGGCAGTTGATGAGGCCTTGCGCTGTCTGTCGTGCAAAAATCCTCTGTGCGTGTCGGGTTGCCCTGTCAACATCAGAATCCCCCAATTTATAGAAAAGGTCAAGGAGGGCGATTTTGAGGCCGCCTATGAGATAATCAGCGAGACTTCGTCGTTGCCTGCCGTTTGCGGCCGTGTTTGTCCGCAGGAGACCCAATGTGAGGCCAAGTGTGTCCGTGGTATCAAGGGTGAGCCGGTCGGTATCGGCCGACTTGAGCGCTTTGTGGCCGATTGGCATAATGCTCATTCAGATGAGACCCCTAAATGTGCCGAGTCCAACGGCAAAAGGGTGGCCGTGGTCGGCTCGGGCCCTTCGGGTCTGACCTGCGCAGGTGACCTTGCCAAAAAGGGCTATAAGGTCACGGTTTTTGAAGCTCTGCATTTAGCAGGCGGTGTTCTGGTTTACGGAATCCCTGAGTTCCGTCTGCCCAAGGCCATAGTTCAAAAGGAGATCGACAACCTCGTCAAAATGGGTGTTGACCTTCAGACCAATATGATAATCGGCAAGACACTTACCGTGGACGAGCTGCTTAAAATGGGCTTTGATGCCGTGTTTATCGGCTCGGGAGCAGGTCTGCCCAACTTTATGGGCATCCCCGGTGAAAGCCTTAAAGGTGTGTATTCGGCTAACGAGTTTTTGACACGTTCTAACCTTATGAAGGCATATAAGGATGACCCCGAGACCCCTATAATGAAGGGCGGCAAGGTTGCGGTCGTGGGCGGCGGTAACGTTGCTATGGATGCCGCAAGAACGGCTCTGCGTCTTGGTGCCGAAAAGGTCTACATAGTCTATCGCAGGTCTTTGGACGAACTTCCTGCCCGACGTGAAGAGGTCGAGCACGCAATGGAGGAGGGCATTGAATTCCACTTGCTCAACAATCCCGTTGAGGTATTAGGCTACGATAACCCCGACGACAAGCGTGACCCTAAAAACGGCTTTGTCACGGGTATGAAGTGTATCAAGATGGAGCTTGGTGAGCCCGATGAGCGTGGCCGCCGCAGACCTATTGAGATACCCGGAAGTGAGTTCGTTTTGGATGTTGATACCGTTATAATGTCGATAGGCACTTCGCCTAATCCGCTGATAAAGGCCACCACTGTGGGGCTCGAGGTCAACAAGCGTGGAGGCATTATCGTTGAGGAGACCACGGGCAAGACCACTAAAGACGGAGTTTATGCAGGTGGTGATGCGGTAACGGGTGCCGCAACGGTCATTTCGGCCATGGGTGCAGGTAAAACTGCCGCAAAGGCCATTGACGAGTTTTTGAGTGAGGAGTAATTCTATGGAAGTAACAGTTGGACTTAAAGGTACGGTCAAAGAGACCGTAAACGAAAATATCACCGCCCAAAAGGTCGGCTCGGGGTCATTACCCGTGTTTGCCACTCCGATGATGGTGGCTTTGATGGAAAAGGCGGCCTGCAAGGCGTTGGAAAACAGCCTTGACGAGGGCAGCACCACCGTCGGCACTAAGGTCGACGTTGAGCATGTTGCCGCAACCCCCGTCGGGATGGAGGTCACCGTGACCGCCACCGTAACAGCCGTTGACGGGCGAAAGATAAGCTTCAGCGTTGAGGCGTTTGACGAGGCTGGGCTTATCGGCAAGGGTGCACACGACCGCTTTGTGGTCAATGCGGAAAAGTTCACCTCCAAAACCTACGCCAAAAAGCAGTAATATAAAAAGAAACAGTCATTCTGTGGAAGCAAAAGGAATCCCTCCACCGTGCGTACCGCACGGCCCCCCTCCCTTTAGACAAGGGAGGCAAGCTTCTTCAGAATGATTTTTTTATTTTATTACAAAACTGTATTATTATGTTACACGATTGAAACTTGAACTTTACATAATCCTCTTTTATAATGAAAATATAGAAAGGGGATGTATTGGATGAAAAAACTGATTTCCGTTTGCTTATGCCTTGCCATATTGTTATTACTTGTTTGCTCGTGCGATAGTACCGCCGATGACGAATATTTCATCGGTCAAATAACAGAAGCTACCGACGGTAAGCTTCAAATCTCGGTCTATTCTCAATATTCTGAAAAATACGGCAGTACCGTCAATATAGAATCTGATGCATCTGCAAAAAACCTCAAACACGGTGATGAGGTAAGGGTCACCGTTGATAGCATCAGCGGAAATAACGTGAAGGCATCCGAAATTAAGCCGCTTTTGTATAATTGCGACCAAGAAAAGATCGTTAATTATGACAGAATAACTGTGCCTGAAGATTTCCCAAGCTTTTTGGGTGATGTTGATTTTACAGTCAAGGATGCCAACTGCTTTTCGGCATTTCCTTACAGAGTAGTAAAACAGGATATAAGAGAAACCTATCTGTCATACTATTTTGAAACCGAAGCACTGTTCGTTATTTATGGAAACACTACATCAGAATGCACGGTCGGTGACTTCGTATATGTAGCAACCGAAAAATACAAGGTGTCGGGAGTGTATAATGCAGTAGAGATGGGTGACCTTTCAAGGTTGGATGTTGTATCGGTCGATAGCATAGGAGAAGATGTAACACCCGGCGGCGGAGGGGTGTTGAAACCGGTGGTGTATCTGTACCCGGAAGAAAAAACGGTGGTTGATGTTGAACTCAAGCTTGATTTTGATCTCACCTGCACGTATCCCGATTACAATGGCGGAGAAGGCTGGAAGAGGCTTGAGATAGCATCCGACGGAACAATTACAAAATCCCAAAGAGAATTCTACTGCTTGTATTGGGAAGGCGACGGCTTTGATAAGGCTGATTTTTCCAAAGGTTTTTGTGTAAAAGCTGACGAAACGGCAGAGTTTCTTGAGAATGTTTTGGCCGAGATCGGCCTTAATGAGCGTGAAGCCAATGAGTTTATAATCTATTGGTTACCCGTGCTGCAACAGAATGAATATAACCTTATTTCATTCCAAGGAGAGAATTACACCAAAGCGGCCGATCTTATTGTTTCGCCAAAGCCTGATAGCGTTTTGAGAGTGTTTATGTCGTTCAAGCCGCTGAAAGAGCCCGTAGAGATCGAATCACAGGCATTTGAAAAGTTTGAACGTAAGGGCTTTACAGTAGTTGAATGGGGCGGCGGTCCTGCCAAAGATTAAATGTAAAAGCTTGGAAAGGGGATGTGTGATATGACAAGGATAGTTTGTGCTTTAATGGCCATTGTGTTGATGCTTGGTCTTTGCGCCTGCGTTGGACCCGAGGGTAATGTCATCGATAATTCTTCGGTCACGGCCGAGTTTACCTCGTCCGAGGTGTCGGTTCCGTCAGACAGCACGTCCCAAGTGACTTCAACCGAGCCTGAAAGCTTACCTGCGTCGTCATCGTCCGAATCTATTTCCTCAAATGACGAGGCCTCAAAGGACGATTCTTCAAAGGTCACGTCGAGCTTTGTTTTGCAGAATTATGACGTGACGGTGGGGGAGTACACCGTCGTTGACGCCGAAAATGCACGTGGCATTGACAATACTAAGCACGGCTTCGGCTTTGGTGCCGCAAAGAACGGCAAGCCGCATGAGATATCGGTCGATAATCAAAAACGCTTTGACAAATATGAAAATATCGAGGCGCTGGCGCTGGATACCGTATCGACCGACAAGCGTATGTACCTGACCTTCGACTGCGGCTACGAGTACAAAAACCTGACTGTTGATATCCTTGATATTCTGAAGGAGAAAAACGTCAAGGTTGCGTTTTTCGTGACCTTGAGCTATATTAAAAGCAACCCCGAAAAGGTCGACCGTATGCTGAAGGAAGGCCATATTGTAGGCAACCATTCGGCAACACACCCCGTGTTTCCCGATATTTCACGCACCAAAATGGCCGAGGAGCTTTACAAGGTCGATGAGTACCTGCAAAAGCACTTCAATTATGAGTCGGATTACTTCCGCTTCCCAACGGGTGCTTATTCCGAAAATGCTTTGGAGCTTGTGACCTCGGTGGGGTATAAGTCGATATTCTGGTCGGTGGCTCACGGCGATTACGATACCGAAAATCAGCCGTCCGTCCAAAAGACCTTCGACACCGTTACGGGTCGGTACCACCCGGGTGCGGTGATACTGCTTCACGCAAGCTCGCAGTCCAATGTCGATGCTCTTAGTGATATGATCGACGAAGCCCACACCCAAGGCTACACGTTTAAGAGCTTAGATGATTATTACGCACAATAAATTAAAGCCGCATATCCTGCGGCTTTTTTGATAAAGTCCTATTATTGGGACTTGTTTTGTGATAAAATGAGCATAGAGGTGAGTTTATGAAAAAATATGTAAACGGCTTGGTTTCTCTTTGCAAAAAGAAACCGTTTGATACCGAACCGATTGAAAAATACATTGTCGAAAACAAAATGGACAGCGAGTCGGTGACAAGGGCGGCTATTGAGCTTTGCGAATACGGACTGTGTGACTACGACGATTTTGTGTTTGAGAATAATAGGGAACCAAGCCCCGATGAGTTGAGAACACATAGGTGGGATGAGCTTTTTGACGTGTTTATCCAAAACGGTCTTGATCCCGAACTTGTGATTTGCGATGACGGTATAAATCGTGAAAATATTATTCAATCGTTGCAGTTCATCGATAACGGCAATATCGGAGCTGTTATTTTACGAAATATACTGAATAAATCAGGCTCGCCGAACATGGTGGTTGACTGCAATGGCTTTTTTGAAGAGTTCCACGTAGATTTCATGCTGGATGTTGAAATGGGCTTGTACAGTCAAAGGCGCTTGGAAGCCAAGGCTTTCAGATTTTGGCTGGTGCTGATGGGCTTTGGCGGTGCTGTGAGTTGGAGAGAAAAACCGATCGATACGGTCGAAGGCTTCGATGTTGCCGATTTCAAAAGCTTTGAATTGTTTGATTATCGCACGGAACGTGATAACGGAGCGTGCAAAATAATAATCTTTTTAAAAAGTACGGGCGAAACGGTTGCGACTTGCTTATGCGAGTGAATGGTGCTCGGCAAATCCCGAAAATTTTTCGTTGCTGTTGCGGTAGACAAGGTATTTCCAACGTGATATAATCGACTAAAAAGAGCAATGGACGGGATGCTATGGATCTGTTTGTTTTAGGTGCTTGCTGTGAAGTGGCTCAAAGCGCAGGAATACTTTTGCAAAGGTATGCCAAGAATCTTGGCGGTGGGCAGGACGGCGCTTTTGTTGAGTTTTACTGCGATAAAGCCTTATCGGGTGACGGCTACCGAATTTCGGTCGACTGCAACAAAATAAGCGTCTTTAGTAACTCTGCGGTCGGATTTAATGCGGCGGTAGGTTATCTTGTGCGCAATCAGCATCGCAGAATTCAAAGCAAAACGGTTACCTTCAACAGCGATTTCAGAGTTACATATTTCGCAAATCATTTTTACAACTATTACCATTCTGCGCCGGTTGACGAGATCTTTGATTACATAGAAAGCCTTGCCTTGTGGGGGCAGACGGGTGTTTGCCTCTGGTTCGATATGCATCATTTTACTTCCTTTTGTGATGACAGTGCCAAGGCTATGCTTCAAAAAATGCGTGCTATCTTCCAAAAGGTCAAAAGCCTTGGAATGAAATGCTATCTTACCTTTCTTGCGAATGAGTATTTTGCCGGTGCACCCAAAGAGCTGTTGGCCGAAAACTCGACCGAGGGTGGCCGCTATTTCTATAAACCTGCCGGCTTCTATTTCACCGAGCTTTGTCCTTCAAAGCAGGACGGTGAAAAGCTGCTTTTGGCGGTTTTTGAGGAGCTTTTAAAGCAATTTGTCGACATCGGTATCGACGGTGTGACACTATGGCCTTATGACCAGGGCGGATGCACCTGCAAGGACTGCTTTCCGTGGGGATGTAACGGATTTTACAAGCTTGCCAAAAAGAAGGCCGCCGTTGCCGGGAGTGTATTCCCAAATATCGAGATCACTTTTTCCTGCTGGCGCTTTGACCACTTCACAAGGGATGAATGGGCAGGAGTTATGCCGCTGATAAAGACCGACGGCGATTGGATCGACCGTGTTATGGTTGATATCGGTTCAAGTTTGCCCGACGGTCTGGCCGAACTTGGCAAGCCTATTGTGTCGTTTTCTGAAATAAGTATGCACCGTGCAACGCCGTGGGGCGGATTTGGAGCCAATCCGTTCCCCAATACCTTAAGCCGTCAGGTCCGGGAGTGCAAGAGCTTTTGCAAGGGCGGTGCGCTGTATTCCGAAGGTGTTTTTGAGGATATAAACAAGGCGGTTTCGCTTGAACTGATGCGTGACCCCGATGTTGATCCGAAAGACGTTGTGAATGAATATTGCGCTTACCATTTCGGAACACAGTTTGCCGATGAGCTGACCGATATCGTAATGCGACTTGAGGAAACGCTTGGTCGAGGTGCACGTCTTGCAAGCGGCGAGTTCAACGATTATCCGTCGGGGAAATTCACCAAGCTTCACACCTATGTTTTTAAAAAACCTGATAATATCCAGCAAATTGCCGAGGATATGTTGGCTCTTGACCGAAGACTGCCGACCGAGTTAAAGGAAAACCGGCGGTATAAGATGATATATATCCGTGCAGTTGGGGATAACGAGCTTTTGAAAAACGGCGGTGTGCCCAACGAGACCACCGATGCGCTTTACTCCCAACTGATACCTATCTACCACAGCGAAAAGGCATATTATTTTGTCGCACCCATAACCCGCAAATCCATAATGGAAAACCGCGGAGAGGGAGTATAAAATAAAAAACCGCAGAGGTAACTCTGCGGTTTTGTTCATTATTTTTCAAGCAAAATTCCCATAAGGTCGGGGGCGTGGTCGTAGTAAACGCCCGAAGCAGTTGCCGTGTCCTCGGTAAAGGTGTCACAGCCTGCGGCGGCTACCTTGTTATCATACAAAAGGAAAGGAACAGCATCACGGGCGTGGGTCATGGTGATGAGCGGTGTGGGATGGTCGGGCATAATGAGTATGCGGTACTCACCGTATTTTTCAAGCTCCTCAATAAGGCGGCTTAAAATATGCTCATCAATAAGCTCAATGGCCTTGACCTTGTTTTCGGCCTCGCCACGGTGACCGCACTCGTCGGGAGCCTCAACGTGAACATACACAATGTCGTTACGCTTAAAAAGGTCGGCGGCGGCTTCGGCCTTGCCCTTGAAATTGGTGTCGATATATCCCGTAGCTCCCTCGACCTCGGCAACCTCACAGCCTGCCAGCTTGCCGATGCCCTTGATAAGGTCAACCGCCGAAACGATACCCATATTCACACCGTACTTGTCCTTGAACGACTGCATCTGCGGCTTGGTGCCCTCACCCCAAAGCCAGATGGAGTTGGCAGGGCGTTTGCCCTCGGCAATCCTGCGCTTGTTTATGGGGTGATCTTTGAGGACGGCAACGCTTTTCTTCATCAGCTCAACAAGCGGTGCGGCGTTTTCATGGGTGCTTAAGTATTCACCCACAACACGACCGCTGATATCGTGAGGAGGGGTCATATTTCCAAGGTCGACAGTACCGTTTTTGTCAACAAGGCAATGACGGTAGCTGACACCTGCATAGAACGAATAAACATCGTTTCCGAAGGCTTCTTCAACCGATTTGATGATCTCGGCGGCATCCTCGGACGAAATATCGCCTGCCGAATAGTCAACCATGGTTTTGTCCTCATAGTTTTCCTCGTCGGAAAGGGTGACAAGGTTGCAACGAAGGGTGACATCGGTATCGGTCAACGCAATTCCGATAGAAGCGGCCTCAAGCGGCGAACGTCCCGTGTAGCACTCGGCAGGATCATAGCCCATAACGCTCAGATTGGCAACGTCACTGCCGGGCTTCAAATGGTCGGCAACCGTTTTGGCAAGACCAACAGTAGCTGTCTTGGCAAGGCGGTCCATATTGGGCTTTTTGGCCAGCATCATCGGGGTCTTGTTTTTAAGTCCCTCGAACTTATAGTCGGCCATTCCGTCACAAAGTAATACTAAATACTTCATATTGTTTCTCCTTTTTAGGGTGGGGGTTATTTTGAAGAGGAGGAATGCTTCACAATCCCTCCGTCAAAACCTTCGGTTTTGCCACCTCCCTTTACACAAGGGAGGCTATATTTAACAGAATACAGACAATGTGTTAAAACACCTTACTCAAAACGGCGGCGATCAGGGGCATTGTTACCAAAGACAGCAGCGTTGTGACCGAAACTATCTTGCTTGCATACACGGCATCTCCGTCAAACCGTTCGGCAAAGATATTG
This sequence comes from Acutalibacteraceae bacterium, assembly GCA_045546555.1. Lineage (GTDB taxonomy): Bacteria > Bacillota > Clostridia > Oscillospirales > Acutalibacteraceae > UMGS172. The sequence continues at coordinate 42,340 of JAZQCY010000040.1, forward strand.
GCCATTGCGGCAACGGGTGTCGACGAGCTGATGACCAGCACCGTTGCGGCAGGGGTAAGTATCGAATCGGGGATAAGTCCCGTCAGCTCCACAAGCTTCATAAATCCCATAACAGCAAGCGGAATGAGTATCAGACGCACTACCGAAATGATCGGCAGATACTTGTCCTTGAACATCGTCTTGAAATCGCTTTCGGCAAGGCGGATTCCGATCATCATCATAGACATCGGAATGACAGTGCTCTTTAAAAGGAACAGCACGTCATCCTTGATGACGGGGACGATAAAGCTGTCGAAGATGGGCTGTAAGCCTTCGGGAACCGTCCACAGTCCGCCGATGATGAACAGCGCAAGACCTATATAGGTCGGTATGGTGGCAGGGTTCAAAAGCATCTTTTTGGCCGATATGTAGGAACGGTCTTTAGAGTACATATAGCAGCCCAACGACCAGTTATAAACGTTAAAGGAAACAACGTAGAAGGTGGCATAAATGGCGGCCTCGGGACTGATAAGCTCGGAAATGAGCGGTATGCCCATAAAGCCTGCGTTGGTGAAGATGGTGGAATAGCGCAGGAT
>JAZQCY010000041.1:0-13746 GCA_045546555.1 Acutalibacteraceae bacterium
GCGAGGTTATGACAGATATCTTTGTGTGGTTATCCGATGAAGATGTTCCACAACCTACGGAAGATTATGGGGAGTTCCCGTTTAAACTTGTTTATGAAGATAGCAATGGACAACAGATTGTCGTTGAAGATACCTTGGTTATTGAATATCTTGGGTACGGTTATGATTTTGTTGAAGGCAAACACAGTAGTTTCAGTTTTTACATTTTAAGCGAGAAAAATAAAAATCCCAAGGAACGAAATCGAACAACTGGAGTCACAATATGTCAGAATAATGACATTAGAATTATTTTTGATTTGGGCAACTGTGAATATTATATGGGTTTAAGCGATAATGGAGGTTTTTATGTTAATTACGGATCAAAAGCCGGAGATATAGTTATTAACGGTGAAGAAGGGAAGCCACATTACTACTCCATCAGCGATGAGGAACTCTATGAAAAATATAACATTAAAATAATAGAGAAGCGGTTGTCACCGCCTTTGACAAAAGCAGGTTGAAAAATTGTAGTGGCATGCAATAACACAGGGAACGGTTTTTTGTGCAAACAAAAAACACATTCAATTATATCATTTGATAAACTCAAAAGGGAGCGGTTGGTGTAAAAACCAACCGCTTTTTTGTTAGCCGCACTTCGTAGGGGCGATTCGTGAATCGCCCCTACAGCACACCAAAAGTCTATTGTAGGGGCGATTTTCGGTGGAGTTTATATAATTTTTGTAAATTTTTCTTGTGTGCCTCTTGAAGAATTAGGGTATATATTATATAATATATACTGAATTATTATAGGGTAGTATGCATGTTGGCATCGCTGCACCGTTATTTTGAAATTCACATCATATTTTTCGGGAGGAAATATATGTTTACAAGAGATATTTTTATTGATCTCGGCACCGACAACACACTTGTCGGTATCAAGGGTAAGGGAATAGTCATGCGTGAGCCGTCGGTCGTTGCTTACGACGTCCGCAACGATACCGTTAAGGCGGTCGGTGCGGCGGCCAAGGAAATGATCGGCCGTACTCCCGGCTCGATCGTTGCGGTTAAGCCTATCAAGGGCGGTGTTATTGCTGACTTTGACGTTACTGAGGCTATGCTTCGTAAATTTATAAAATCGGCCCTTCGAGGCTCTTTGTTCTCACGTTGCCGTGTTATGCTGTGCGTTCCCTCAGGTGTTACCGAGGTTGAAAGCCGTGCTATTTTCGATGCCGCAAGTCATGCAGGCGCTTCGGAGGTTGACCTTGTTGAGGTTCCTCTGGCAGCGGCAATCGGTGCAGGCGTTGATGTCGGTGCTTCATCGGGCAGTATGGTTGTTGATATCGGCGGCGGTACCACCGAGGTTGCCGTTATGGCTTTGGGTGACATTGTTACGTCACAGTCGACCAAGGCCGCAGGTGACAGTCTTGACGAGGCTATCATAAACTTCGTACGTAAAAAACACAATCTTCTCATTGGCGACCGCACCGCCGAGCAGATCAAGATCAACATCGGTTCGGCTATGGAATACGAGGATGAGGCTTCTATTGAGGTCAAGGGACGTAACCTTGTCGACGGTCTGCCCAAGAATGTTGTCGTTACCGCCGAGGAGGTCAGAGAGGCTGTTTCAGACCAGCTTTATCAGATCATTGATACCATTCGATACACCTTTGAGAAAACCCCGCCCGAGCTTGCGGCCGATATTATCGACAAGGGTATCGTTATAACAGGCGGTAGCGCAAACCTTCGTAATATCGATAAGCTTATCGCAACAGAGACCGGTATGAACGTTACCGTTGCCGCCAATCCTGAGGATTGTGTTGCTTTGGGTATCGGCAAAAAGATAGAGTCCAACCTTACCTTTGACACCTATGTGTTTAAAAGAGGTAAAAGATACAGATAATTTGTTTGGGGGACAGTTTAAATGCGCTTTTTCTTCAGAAGCAAAAATTTTAAAATATTTGCGGCGTCACTGTCTGTTCTTATCGTGGTCGTTATAGTTATTTCGCTGTTCAGCCATGTTTCTTCACCTATAAGCAGCTTTTTCGGTGCCATTGCAACTCCCGTACAAAAGGCATTCAGCTCGGTGTCCGATTGGTTCCATGGATTCACTCAATCAATGGACGATAACGAGGCTTTGATGGAGGAGATCGAACGTCTGAAATCCGAGAATGCCGAGCTTGCTGAAAGGCTGACGGGCTATGAGGAGATCGAGGCACAGAACAAGCAGTATGAGCAGTATTTAGGTATAAAGGAAAAGAACCCCGAAATGCTGTTTCAGTCGGCAACCGTTGCGGCAAGGGACAGTACCGACCCGTATAAGGGCTTTACCTTAAACGTCGGTCAGCTTGACGGTGTTGCTCTGCACGACCCCGTTATAACCGAGGCGGGTCTTGTGGGATATATCAGTGAAATTGCTCCGACCTATTCCAAGGTGACCACCGTTTTGAGCCCCGACCTTAAAGCAGGCGGTAAGGACAGCCGCACGCAGGATGAGGGTATTATATCGGGCAGGGCAGACCTCAGCGTTGACGATAAATGCTACCTTTACAACCTACAGAGAGACTGTACCGTGTCGATCGGTGACTATATCGTTACCGCAGGCGGAAGCGTTTTCCCCAAAGGACTTATTGTGGGCAAGGTTTCCGATATAAAACAGCAAAGCAAGGATTCGTCGCTGTATGCGGTGGTCGATTCAACGGTAGATTTTGACGAGCTTCGTGACGTTATGGTCATAACCTACTTCTCGGGACAGGGCTATGTCGGCCCGGAACAGGAGTGAGTATGACTTCGGCTAAATTAAGATATTTCATAAGCTTTTTTATCTATGTTCTTGTAGGAGTGTTGATAATCCTGCTTCAGTCAACGGGCTTTATGACGTTGCAGATAAGCACTGCTTCAGCCGTGTTGATATTGCCGCTTACGGTATATGCAGGCTTCTATTTTGGAGAGTATGCAGGTGCAGTTTACGGACTTATGATGGGTGCCTTGACCGACGTGTATTCTTCAACCTTGTTTTACAATGCGGTGGCCTTAACGGTCGTTGGCTTTGCGGCGGGTCTGCTTATTGCCCGACTTTTCAACCGCAACCTTGCGGCGGCCTCTGTTATAAGCAGTGGAGCAAGTGCTGTGTATTTTTTCATCAAATGGTTGGTGCTTTACGCCTTTACCGACCCCGTGCCGATGTTTGTTTTGGTGAGGTTTACGTTGCCGTCACTTGTATATACCGCAGTGCTTGGTATACTGATTTATTTCCCACTTGATTTGTTTTTGAAAAAGATTCCAAAGCGTGTCACAAAGCAGTAATATTTTCGATATTTTAAAAAGGAGGTGACTGCCTGTGCGTGTTAAAAGAAAGCAAAATCCGAGAATCGTTATTCTGGTTTCCCTGATGTTGGCCATTTTTATGATATTCGGCTTCAGAGCCGCTAATTTCCAGGTGGTCACAGCCGATGATTTTGCTTTGGAAAACGCTCATCTTACAGCCATTAAAACCAAAATCCCCGCCACAAGAGGTGAGATAGTCGATTGCTACGGCCGACCTATTGCCACCAACCGTGACGGCTACTGTATCGTTTTTAACAGCGCATATATGAAGAAGGCCGATTATAACTCAACTATATTGGCCTTGACCGAGCTTATGTCGCTTTATGAGTGTGAATGGACCGATAATCTGCCCATGAGCAACGTTGCTCCGTATGATTTTACAGACGAAAAGAATGCTTTGCGCTTGAAGTCTAAGCTGGGTCTTAACGATTATGCCACAGCCGAAAACTGCTACGACGAAATGGTCGAGCGCTACGGTCTTGAAACCTATAACGATGAGGACAAGCGTGTCATTATGGGCGTACGCTATTCGATGGAGCGTGCCGATTTCTCGGTATCCAATCCGTTCACCTTCTCGGAGGATATACCGTCCGAGCTTATGCTGACGGTCGCCGAATCGTTTACCCATATAAGAGGTATTGAAATTAACGTTGTTTCCTACCGACGTTATACCGATTCTCAGCTTGCACCCCATACTATAGGTACCATCGGTAAGATAAACGCCGAAGAATGGGAAACCCTGAAGGACAAGGGCTATTCTTATAACGATTACGTTGGAAAAAGCGGTGTTGAAAAGGCTTTTGAAAGCTATCTCAAGGGTCAGGATGGCGAAATGACCTATTACTTTGATAAGTCGGGCAATGTTGTCAAGACCGAAATAACCAAGCAGCCCGTTCAGGGTAATACCGTTTTTCTGACCATTGATTCGACCCTGCAAAAGGTTGCACAGGACGCCTTGGCCAACAACATCAAGCTGCTTAATTCCAAGGGACAGAACATCACGGGCGGCTCGGTCGTTATAACCAAGGTAAAAACGGGAGAGGTGCTGACCTCGGCCAACTATCCGTCATACGACCTTGAAAATTTGAGTGATTATCTTAGCGGTGATGTTGCAAATAATCCGCTTTTTGACCGTGCTTTAAGGGGAACCTATCCGCCCGGCTCGGCTTTTAAGCCTATGGTGGCAATTGCAGGCCTTCAGGAGCAGATAGTCGAACCGTATGATACGGTGTTCTGCTCACGTAAATACACCTACTATGCCGACTATCAGCCGTCGTGTATGCACTATCACAAAACGGTCAACGTGTTCTCGGCAATTTCTCAATCGTGTAACTATTACTTCTTCGACCTTGGCCGTCAGGTCGGTATAACCCGATTGAATGCTTATGCCAAGAAGATGGGCTTGGGTGTCAAAACAGGTATCGAGCTCAGTGAATCAAGCGGTATACTTGCAGGCCCCGAGTATTCAAAATCGATGGGCAGTCAGTGGTACGACGGTATGACCCTTGCGGCATCCATCGGACAGTCGGACAATGCCTTTACACCGATCCAGCTGGCCAACTTTACCGCTACCATAGCAAACGGTGGTACAAGATATAAAACAACCTTGCTTAAAACGGTCAAAGCGGCAGGTACCAACAACACCGTGTTTGATATGTCACCCCAGGTGAACGATACCATAGGGGCCCAAAAGGCGGTTATGGATGCTGTCAAGCAGGGTATGAAGTCGGTTACCTCAGAGGGTACCGCAAGTGCCTATTTTGCCGATTACCCCATAAATATCGGCGGTAAGACCGGTACTGCGCAGACCACGGGTCCCGATAACAGCGTGCTGATATTGTTTGCACCGTATGAGGATCCCGAAATTGCCGTTTCCATTGTGGTTGAGCACGGCGAAAAGAGTACCTCGACCGGCCCCGTTGCCAAGGCGATTATGGATGAATATTTCTTTGGCTCGAGCGAACCCGAAAAGATTGAGAAGCCGAATGAGCTTTTGCGTTGATAAACGACGACTTTTGTTGAAAAGGCTAAAATCTTTTACTTTACAATACAGTTAAAATATGATAATATATTGAATATTGGATGTTGTTTATGCAACATCGGTCAAAGAGGTGAAAAGAATGGGTAAGACGGTCGTTTTAATATCGTCAAAGGGCGGTAGCGGTAAGTCCACCGTTGCTGTCGGTTTTGCCACGGCCTTTTCACGTGAGGGCAAGCGGGTTTTGCTTATCGATGCCGATGAGGGTGCAAGATGCCTTGATACCATGCTATCAACCGATAGCGATACCGTGTTTGACGTAAGGGACGTGCTGCTTGGTAATGCCGATTACAAGGATGCAATGCAAGCGGTCGGCCGATTGGATAACGTGTGGGTAATTCCGTCACCTCTGTTACCCGAGCCACTTGACCTTGGGGCGCTTGGCAGGCTTGCAACCGAGGTTCAGGATGAGTTTGATTATGTTATTATAGACACAAAGGGTCAGCTTCCTGCCGAAAGGCTGAAGGTTCTGCCCAAAACGGCAACCTTTATCTCGGTCGTCACGACCGACAAAATAGCGGTTCGCAATACGGGTAACCTTGTGGTGGAGCTTAATAAAAGCAACATTACACCAACCCTTATCATCAACCGTTTTAAGCCTAAGACTACCGACGGCGGATATGTCAATATAGATAATATTATTGATACTGCTTCGGCAAAACTTTTGGGGATTGTCCCCGAGGACAAAAACATAACTGCGACCAACGGGCCTATTCTGATAGGCAACGCCGCCGCAGCAATTTTCAGGATTGCATCCAGGATAGACGGAAGAAGAACTCCGCTTCCTGCAATAAAAAAATATTTAAAGTGAGGATGGTTTAAAAATGAACATTGCGTTGATTGCACACGATGCCAAAAAGGAACTTATGGTTCAATTCTGTATAGCTTATTGCGGAATTTTAAGTCGACATACCATCCTTGCCACAGGTACGACCGGCAAGCTGGTAGCCGAGGCTACGGGTCTTGACATCGTTCGTTTTTTGAGCGGTGACCAGGGCGGCGCACAGCAGATAGCCTCCCGCATCGGCTGTGAAGAGGTCGATATGGTCCTGCTTTTCAGAGATGCAAGAAAGGGCGATACCGAACCCGACGAGACCAACATTATGCGTCTTTGCGACGTGCATAATATCCCCATTGCAACCAACATTGCGACGGCTGAAATGCTCATCCACGGTCTTGAAAGAGGCGACCTTGATTGGAGAGACATTATTCATACAAATTAAATTTTTAAAATCCTCGTTTCTTTTGAGCGAGGATTTTGTGTGTAATATTCGGAGGAAATTATGGCAAAATTCAATACTTCTGTCAAGGGCACGGCCGATGTTCTGCCCGCTGACAGCTATAAATGGCAATTTGTTGAGAAAAAAATGCTGGAGACCGCAGGCCTTTTCGGCTTTAAGGAGATAAGGGTACCCGTTTTTGAGTACACCGAGGTGTTCACCAAAAACGTTGGTGAGACCACCGATGTTGTTCAAAAGGAAATGTATACCTTTACCGACAAGGGTGACCGTTCCATTACCTTGCGTCCCGAGTTTACCGCAGGTGTTGTCCGCTCGGTCATTGAGCACGGTCTTATCAACGGCGCTTTGCCCGTAAAGGCTTGCTACGTTGGCGGTTGCTACCGTTACGAAAAGCCGCAGGCCGGCCGTATGAGAGAGTTCCATCAGTTCGGTGCCGAGATGTTCGGTGCGGCCGATCCTGCCGCCGATGCCGAGATGATCCTGCTTGCAAATTCGGTTTTGACCAACCTTGGTATCAAGAACCTTTCTTTGGAGATAAACTCTATCGGATGTCCCGAGTGCAGGGCTAAATACCATGCCGCTTTAAAGGAGTATTTTGCCTCCCGTGCCGAGGAGCTTTGCGACACCTGCAAGGACCGACTTGACCGCAACCCGATGCGTATTCTCGATTGCAAATCGCCCGTCTGCAAGGCGATTGCCGATGATGCACCTGTTATGATAGATTACCTTTGCGACGAGTGTAAGACCCATTTTGAGGGCGTTAAGCAGCATCTGAATGCAGTAGGATTGAATTTCACCGTCAACCCCAAGATCGTCCGTGGTCTTGACTACTACACCAAGACCGTTTTCGAATTTATTTCGGGCGAGATCGGCGCACAGTCTACCGTTTGCGGCGGTGGCCGTTATGACGGACTTGTCGGTCAGATGGGCGGCCCGAGCCTGCCGTCGTTGGGCTTTGCAATGGGCATTGAGCGTCTGCTTATGGTCATGGCAAGTCAGGGAACCGAGTTCCCCGAGCCCAGTGTTCCCGATGTTTACATCGCAACCATGGGTGAGGCCGCAAGGCTAAAGGCAACCAAGCTTTGCATGGATTTGAGAGACGAGGGCTTTACCGCAATCACCGACGTTGCAGGCCGCTCGGTTAAAGCGCAGATGAAGTATGCCGATAAGCTTGGCGCACGCTTCAGCACCGTTATCGGTGACGATGAGCTTCAGAACAACCGTTGTGTACTTAAAAATATGCAGAACGGTGAACAGCAGGAGGTAACCCTTTCGGACGGCATCGTTTCGGCTATTTATGACAGCCGTATTGACGCAATGATCGATAGCGTTGCAGGCTCGACCGACGAGCTCGAAGCCGTTTTAGGCCTTGCCAAGGAAAAATAAGCAAAATTAAAAGCCTTCCTCAGGAAGGCTTTTTTGTATGTAATTATTTGATTTCTGCGGTCAGCTTTTCGATGCATTTTTTACAGATGTTTTTACCCATATAATTGACAACATCGTTGCCTTCCTTGCAGAAAATGCAGGTGGGCTCATACTTTTTGAGTATTATCTTGTCATCCTCAACATAAAGCTCCAAAGCACCGCCCGTTTCCTTAATGCCGAATATCTCACGCAATTCGGAAGGAAGGACGATACGTCCAACGCTGTCAACATTTCTTACAATTCCCGTTGCCTTCATAATAACTGCCTCCTTTTTATTACCTACAGTTATTATAACTTTAAAAAATTACGCTGTCAACAAAATTCGACAAAATGTGTCAAAAAATGTCAAGCAATCATTACGATTTAACCGTGATTATTTCGATATTCGGTAGGGGAAAATCCTTTTGCCGATTTGAATTCCCGAATAAAGTGTGCACTGTCATAAAAGCCTACGGTCAGAGCGATAGATAAAACCGTGTCATTTGATTTGCCGAGCAAAAGCTCGGCATTTTTGATACGGCATGCGGTCTGATATTTTATTGGGGTCACACCCGTAAGGTTTTTGAAAAGCCTTAAATACGTGCTGTAAGACATTTTGCAGTCTTCGGCCAATTTTTTGAAATTCAGCTTCCGATTATATTCCTTCTCGATTTGCTCGATGCTTTTTATTATAGATACAACCTGTCGGTTTGTAAGCCTGCCGTCAGGCGTGATCGAATTCTGTTCCATATACATACATAGTGTGGATATCAAAGATAAGGCATGGAAGCTGCGTCGTAAATCGGAGTCATAGCCTTTGTTTGAGGATTCCCTTTCAAGACGGTCGATGTTAGCCGATATTTCACCGAATGCGCCCTTGTTTAAGCTTAAATAAAAGGCTTTATCGGTGTTTAAGCGCAATACCGGCTCGATTTCAAACAGCATTTTAAAGCCCTTAAGCTTGTTCAGGTCGTCGAAATGTTTAACTGAAAACTCATTGCTTAAAAGGATATGATAAACCGTAAGGTCTCCGCTTGAATAATACCCGTGCGGTATGTTGGGCGGAATAACAAACACGTCACCAACGTCGATCGGTACGCTTCTATCGGCAATATAATGCCTTCCGCAACCCGACGTGACGATGTTTATTTCATAAAAATCGTGTATGTGCATATCAAGGGTGTCAGCGATTTTGTCGTAATACGACTTGACGATTTCGGCATTATTCTGCCGTGCTTCGTTAAACAACCACTTATAATGCTTGTGCAGAGGCGGTCTTTCAGGATACATAGCATCACCTTGGAATAAAAATACAACAAATCGAAAATATTATACAATTATTATACATTCAATCACTGCTATAATCAAGATATAATTTGTTAAGGAGTGGATTTAATGCTGAAATTCAAAGGCCTATTCGACCGATATGCAAGATTCATCGAAGAAAAACAACTGCTGAACCGAGAGTATTGGAGGCTTTTTGTCGAGCAATACCGTTCAAGCGTCGATGACTGTGACTTGGGCTGGCGATGTGAATATTTCGGTAAAATGATGCGCGGTGCTTCTTTGACCTATCAATACACTCAAAATGAGGAATTGTACAACATTCTGACAGATTGTGCCGAGGATATGCTGACGGCTCAGCAGGAAAGCGGCAGATTTTCAACCTATAGCGAAGAGGTCGAGTTTAACGGCTGGGATATTTGGGGCAGAAAGTACGTTCTTTTGGGATTTTTGCATTATTGTGAAATCTGCCGTGACGAAGGTCTTAAAAATCGCATTATGCTATCGTTGGAAAGGCATCTCGATTATATTGTGGATCGCATTGGTGAGGGTAACGGTAAAAAGCCGATAGGCGAAACCTCCAAGCATTGGCTTTGCATCAATTCTTGCTCGATCTTAGAGCCTGCTTTAAGGATGTATAAGCATTTTGGTCACGACAGATACTTGAAATTTGCCGAGTATATTATTGACTATCTTTATAACGGTGAGCCTGCAATCTTCAAGCTTGCGGAGGAAAATGAGCTTGAGCCGTATCAGTATCCCGTGGTTAAGGCCTATGAAATGATGTCCTGCTTTGAGGGGCTTATCGAGTATTATGAAATTACGGGCAACAAGAGATACCTTACTATTTGCAAAAGCTTTGCCGAAAGGGTGCGTAATACAGAAATTTCGGTTATAGGATGCGCAGGGTGCTGTCACGAATTGTTTAATAACACCGTTGCTACTCAGACCGATGCGGGTTATCAGAATGTTATGCAGGAAACCTGCGTTACGGTCACCTGGATGAAGCTCTGTGACAGACTTTTGCGTCACACGGGTGACGCAAAATATGCCGACGAGATCGAAAGATCGGCATATAATGCGCTTTACGGAGCAGTAAACACCGAGGATTGCCTGACCTCTAAAAAGGATAGCTTTGTGTTTGATAGCTACAGTCCGTTGTTTTTGAGACCCCGAGGTAGGGGCGCAGGCGGTTACAAGGATATAGCCGAGGGTGTTTATTTTGGCTGTTGTGTTGCAATCGGCGCTCACGCAACGGCTATGATGCCGCTTTATGCAGTGAAGCCGAATGATAACGGAATTACCGTTGATTTTTACGAAAGCGGCAAGGCTGAATTTGACGGATTTGGTGTGGAGATTGAAACCAACTATCCGGCTGACGGTAACGTGAAAATCACTGTTGTTTCGACCCCAAAAGTTGAAAAAACAGTCAAACTGAGGGTGCCGTATTACTCTGAAAACACAGCTCTTTCGGTGTGCGGTGAGAGTGTTTCGGTTGAAGGTAGGGGATATGTGAATATCTGCCGCAAATGGAGGAACGGTGATGTTATTGAGCTGATGCTCGATATGAATCCGAGGGTATTGCATCCCGTCGGAATGAAAGAAAAACCCGAAACCAAAAATTTTTTGGCGGTTATGTACGGACCGCTTGCTTTAGCTCGCGACTCAAGGGTCGACAGCGTTGAATGTCCCGTCCCCGAGGTTGATGAGGTCAAAATTGAGCTTTGTGATAAAAACGGTTTTAATTGTGAAATAATGGCCGACGTTACTTTGGGCAATAAGACGTTCAAAATGATAGATTATATGAGCGCAGGGAAAATATGGCACGAAACCTCGTGTGAGGCTTGGTTGCCGACAAAATAAAAAAACACACCTCATTGGCTAATAAACCAATGAGGTGTTGATTTTTGTAATATTATATTACTTAATAAGGCTTACGCCGTCCATTTCTTTGGGCTGTTCGAGTCCCAGAACGGTCAGCATGGAAGGAACGATGTCGGCAAGACGGCCGCCATCCTTCAACTCGCAGGGGTAACCGACAACACAGAAGGGGACGGGGTTGGTGGTGTGAGGAGTGAACGGATTGCCGTCCTCGCCAATCATACAGTCGGCGTTACCGTGGTCAGCGGTAATGAATACAACGCCGTCCATCTTTCTGGTAGCCTCAACAACACGGCCGACACACTCGTCAACAGCCTCAACAGCCTTGACAGCGGCATCAAATACACCGGTGTGACCAACCATATCACAGTTGGCAAAATTGAGGATAACGGCATCATATTTGCCGGAAAGGATCTGCTCAACAACGGCATCGCAAACCTCATAAGCGCTCATTTCGGGCTTCAGATCGAAGGTAGGAACATCGGGGGACTGGATAAGGATTCTATCCTCGCCCTCGAAGGTCTTTTCCTCACCGCCGTTGAAGAAGAAGGTGACGTGAGCATACTTCTGGGTCTCGGCAATTCTCAGCTGGGTCATCTTCTTGGAAGCAAGATACTCACCAAATGTCATTCTGAGCTCCTCGGGAGGGAATGCAACGGTGACGTTGGGCATAGTCTCGTCATACTGTGTCATGCAGACATAGGTTAACGGGAAGAAGCCGTTTTTGCGCTGGAATCCGTCAAAATCGGGATCGACAAAGGTACGGGTGTACTGTCTTGCACGGTCGGGACGGAAGTTGAACGAAACAACGCTGTCGTTAGCCTTGATGGTTGCGCCGCCCTCAACAACGGTGGGGAGGATAAACTCATCGGTAACGTCCTTGGCGTAGGATTCCTCCATAGCCTTAACGGGATCGGCAGTCTGAATACCCTCGCCGTAAACCATGGCGGCATAGGCCTTCTCAACTCTATCCCATGCAAAGTCACGGTCCATTGCGTAGTAACGACCCATAACCGATGCGATCTTACCAACGCCGATCTCGGCCATTTTAGCCTGAAGATCCTTGATAAAGCCAACACCCGAGGTGGTGGAAACATCACGTCCGTCCATAAGGCAGTGAACGTAAACCTTGGTCAAGCCAAAGTTTTTTGCCATCTGCAAAAGGCCGTAAAGATGCTCGATATGGCTGTGAACACCGCCGTCAGACAAAAGACCGATAAGGTGCAGAGCCGAATCGTTCTTCTTGCAGTTTTCCATAGCGCCGATCAAAGGCTTAATATCAAAGAACTTGCCATCCTTAATGTCTTTGGTGATCTTAACAAGCATTTGATAAACAACACGGCCTGCGCCGATGTTGGTATGACCGACCTCACTGTTTCCCATCTGGCCGTCGGGCAGACCGACATCAAGACCCGAAGCACCGATGGTGGTGAAGGGGTTTTCGGAGAACAGCTTGCAGAGGTTGGGGGTCTTGGCGCACTCAATTGCATTACCGCATTTAAGTTCGTTGATGCCAAAACCGTCCATTATACATAAAACAACAGGTTTTTTCATTGTATGATCCCTCAAAAAATTATTTGCTTGCAGCCTTTACGATGATGGAGAAATCTTCTGCCTTCAAGGAAGCACCGCCGATAAGTCCACCGTCAACGTTTGCCTTGGCAACAAGCTCGTCAGCGTTCTTGGCGTTCATAGAGCCGCCGTACTGAATGGTAACGGTCTCGGCAACATCTGCACCATAAACCTCGGCAATAGCGGCACGGACAAAGCCGTTACCCTCATCAGCCTGGTCAGCGGTAGCGGTAACACCGGTGCCGATAGCCCAAACAGGCTCGTAAGCGATGATAACGTTCTTGAGCTGCTCTTTAGTAACGTTGGTAAGAGCCATCTTGGTCTGGAATTTCAAAAGGGTCTCGGTGTAGCCAAGCTCTCTCTGCTCCAAGGTCTCACCAACACAAACGATAGCGGTAAGGCCTGCGTTCAAAGCGGCAAGGGTGCGAAGGTTAACGGTCTGATCGGTCTCACCGAAGTACTGTCTGCGCTCGCTGTGGCCGATAACAACGTATTTTACGCCGCTCTCAACCAGCATCTGTGCAGAGATCTCGCCGGTGTAAGCGCCGCTCTCCTTGAAGTGAACGTTCTCTGCGCCGATCTCGATGTTGGAGCCTTCTGCTGCAGCTACTGCTGCGGGAATGTCGATAAAAGGTACGCAAAGAACGACCTTGCAATCTGCGCCTGCAACCAAGGGCTTCATCTCGTTGATGAGAGCGGTGGTCTCGGCGGGAGTTTTGTTCATTTTCCAGTTACCTGCGATAACTGCGGGACGTGTTGCCTTGTTCATTTATTATTCCTCCAAATGTAAAAAATATACTGTTATTACATACAAACTGCGGCAGGGGAGTTATCCCGAGCCGCGGTTTGCTAAATTTTAGGTTGATTATTTGTCGTTAACAGCTGCGATACCGGGAAGCTCTTTACCCTCAAGGAACTCGAGTGAAGCGCCGCCACCTGTTGAGATATGTGTCATTTTGTCTGCAAAGCCGAGCTTTTCGATTGCAGCAGCAGAGTCGCCGCCGCCGATGATTGAGATAGCGC
>JAZQCY010000042.1:0-10047 GCA_045546555.1 Acutalibacteraceae bacterium
AAACCCTATCCGAAGCAACATCAGCTACGACCATACGTGCCCTGCGTGTCGTGAAAGATGGCGTGAGCGTCACGGCAACGTGCCGCCAAGAAAGATAGTCGTCAAATACAGAACCCGGCTTACAGATCCGGTCGCATCAAAAAAAGCACACTTTTCAGTGTGCTTTTTTGCTTTTTATATTAGGGTAACATCCAAGCATCAAGGCTTAGGTGTCAAAATGTTTTTATACAATTTTCAGTGATATCTCACCCGTGTTCAGCACCACCGTGCCGTCAGATGTTTCAACCATAAGTCCGCCGTCACGGTCGATACCCACCGCACGACCCGTTTGCTGATGACCTTTAGAGGTGAAAACAACCTCCCTGCCCAAGACAAGCGACCTTTGACGGTAATCCTCGATAAAGGTTCTGTCGGGTAGCTCGGAAATCAGCTTTATAAGATTTTTAACTGTTAAAACGGCCAATTTGTTTCGGTCGATAGGCTTGCCTAATGATGACGCTATGGCTTTAAGCTCATCGGGGAAGACTTCGGTCGTGATGTTGACACCGATGCCGACGATGATATGTGTTTTCTGACCTGTGACAGCCTCGGTCAGAATGCCGCACACCTTTTTGCCGTCAATATAAATATCGTTGACCCATTTTATCTGCGGCCTGAGGTCGGTCAGCTCCTCGATAGCCTTGGCCACCGCAACGGCCGCCGCCGAGGTCACCGTAACGCTATCGGCAAACGAGATTGCGGGACTATACATAAAAGACAAATAAAGCCCCGTGTTTTGGGGAGAAAAGAACTGTCGACCCATGCGACCTCTGCCTGCGGTCTGACTTTCGGCGAGCAAAAGCACGGGCGTTTTAAATCCTGCCGCCGCCAAACGCTTAGCCTCGGAATTGGTCGAATCGATCTCGGAATATACCTTGACCGCAACACCCGACAACGCATTGCCTATCACCTTTTCCGACAACCGATTGTCATTATAGCTCATTTCCTCACCGCCTTTTATATTGAATCACCAAGTCGTCTTCATCGTAATTATACAACTAAAGCCCCTGCATAGCAAGGGCTTTTTATCGTTGAAAACTTTTTTCCTATAAACGTCAAGCTCAAAAATCAATACTTTTTATCTGTAATAACCTTTCCTGTTTCGGGGTCGACGCCATAGAGCATACAATTGAACGGGAGATCGTTATAGTCGATGCCGTGAAGCTCAAAAAGCTCCGACACGGTGCAGAAGCGGTAGCCGTCGTTGTAAAGTATCTCACAAAGGCGCTCGGTGGCCTCGGCAGTGCGGGCGTTGTTTCCGTGAAGCAGGATTATCGCTCCGTCAAAGGCATTGGCCAACACCCTTTCGACTATCATATCGGCCGATGTTTCGCTTGAATAGTCCGAAACCGCCCTCTTACAGTTGCCCGAAACGCACGGCAGGCCAAGACTGCTTGCCGCAAGGTACAGCTCCTCGTTTGTGTGCACGCCTGCAGGGCGCAAAAACTTCGGGGTCTGACCTGTTTCGCTGACGATCAACTCCTGACAACGGTTGAAATCGTCAAAGTTTTCAACCGCCGTCCAGCTTTTGCCGACCTCACTTGTCGAAACACTTTGGTGTGAATAGGTGTGGTTGCCCATCTCAAAGCCCTTTTGAACAGCATACTCCAACAAAGTTTTACCGTTTTTTTGAAGTGTACTTCCAATGACAAACAAGGTTCCCCGACCGTCATATTTATTGATGGCATCAATTATTCTCACTGTCGAGTTGCTTTTAGCATTGGAAAACGACGGCGCATCGTCGTATGTCAGTGCTATCAGTTTAAAATCCTCGGGGTGTGTTCTCCAATCATCCACCGTTGCTTCCTCCTTGGAGCTTGTGCTGTCATCCGAGCTTTCATCGGTCACATCAGAGCTTGTGCTACTGTTTTTGTCGATCGATTCAACCTTGCTTGAGGTTATATTGCTTGACGTGTTAGCGCTTCCGATATCGTCCGAACCGCAACCGACCGAGCAAAACAGCATCACAGCCGGCAGAACCAAACAAATTAACTTTTTCATAATTTTCCCCTCAGTTAAAATCAACAAGACCGTTTTCGGTTATAACTACCTTTTTGATATATTCGCCTCTTGGCACCTCATTAAGATCAATGCCCTTAAAAGCGAAAAGCTCCGACACGGTGCAGAAGCGGAAGCCCTGCTCGTAAAGCTGTGGCAACACTATAGCCAACGCATCGGGTGTGACACCTTTGGTGTTGGTGGAGTGCAAACAGACGATCTCTCCGTCGGAAACCTTGTCGGGTGACAGTCGGTCAACCAGGCTTTCAACCGTTGCCGAGCCTCCCGAGTGATCTCCGTTGCCGCCTCTTAAAGATGCAATGGCTATCATATCCTGCTCTGCAAGCACCTTCCACATATTTGTGCCCGTGGTGAATCCGCCGCCACGGAAAAATGTGGGTGTCATTTCAAGGTTTTCATAATAAAGATCATTAACCCCCACTATCTCAAAGACCGCCGTTTCATAATCGGCCTCTTTAAGACTTGCATGGTTATATGAATGATTTGCAAGCTCAAAGCCGTTGTTAAGTGCATATTGAGGCACAACAAAGCCGTTTTTCGCAAGGCTTCGACCCGTGAAGAAAAATGTACCCTTGCCCTCATACTGCAAAAGTGTATCAACTATTCTTACGGCGACATTATTATCATCGACAGTCTTAAAAGCAGGGCCATCATCAAAAGTAAGGGCAATCAGCTTATAGTCATAAGCGTGTGAGCGCCAATCGCTCTCGTCATACTGCTTGAAGATGTCGTTATTCTTCAATTCCTCCATATACAATTCCTTTCCCGTCAGCCTTGAGACCGTATCGGTCGCACTTTGGGTGCTTTGGGTCGACTGCGTTTCGGAGCTGACCGCCGACACGTCACTCGAGCCGTTGTCCGACGGCTCACCGCAACCGTGCAGCAGCACAAGAGCCGACAAGCTTAAAATCAAAGCAATCAACCTTTTCATAAAGCACCTCTATTTTAATGATTCTATAACCTTTTCGGCGGTTTTGAGTCCATCCACCGCCGCCGAGGTAATGCCGCCTGCATAACCTGCACCCTCACCGCATGGGTAAAGACCCTTCAATGAAGCTACACCGCAATCGTCACGGATGATCTTTACGGGTGACGAGCTTCGGGTTTCGGGTGCCGTCAGCACCGCCGAGGGGTCGGCAAAGCCTTTTAATTTGCGGTCAAAAAGCAGTATTCCTTCTTTTAAGGAATCGGTAACAAATCGGGGCAAAACATCTTCTATCTTGCCAAAGGTGACACCCGTTTTAACGGTCGGTGTGACCGAACCGTTGGACACACCCTGCCCCAAAAATGAGCCAAGATTTTCCGAAACGGGCAAGCCTTTGCCGACCAAATAGGCCTTTTCCTCTATCTCACGCTGGAAGTGCATACCGTCCAACACGTCGTTTTTAAAATAATCGGACGTATCAACACCCACCAGCACCGCCGAGTTGGCATTTCTGCCGTCACGTGCATTGTAGCTCATTCCGTTGACGGCAATTCGGCCCTTTTCGCTTGAAGCGTTGACCACCTCACCGCCGGGGCACATACAAAAGGTGAACACTCCACGACCGTTGGAGATGTGCTCGGCCAATCGGTAATCGGCGGCACCTAAGGCAGGATGTCCTGCGAAATCGCCGTACTGTGCACGGTCTATCTGCCGTTGCAGATGCTCAACTCTCGCACCCACGGCAAAGGGCTTCGGTTGCATTTCAACGTTTATTTTTTTGAGCATTTCAAAGGTATCTCTTGCCGAGTGACCAACGCAAAGCAAAAGGTTATCACACGGTATTTCTTTAATGCCGTCGGGCGTTTCGACCGTGACCGAGGTCACCCTGCCGTTGACCGATTTTATGTCGGTCAGCTTATGCTCAAACAGCACCTCACCGCCAAGGGTGATTATCTCCTGACGGATGGATCTTACCACCTTGACCAAAACATCGGTGCCGATATGCGGCTTTGAATCGTACAGTATCCTCTCCCCTGCGCCGTGATCGGCAAAGGTTTTGAGCACCGTGGCAATACGTGGGTCTTTTATGCCGGTATTCAGCTTACCGTCCGAAAAGGTACCTGCTCCGCCCTCACCAAACTGGATGTTAGAGCCTTCGTCAAGCTCATTTGTGGCAAAAAATCGGTCGACATCAAGCATTCTGCGGTCAACATCACGCCCACGCTCAAGCACAATGGGACAAAGCCCTGCCTTGGCAAGACTTAAGGCCGCAAACATTCCGCAAGGGCCAAAGCCGACCACCACGGGACGGCTGTGCTTGCCCGAAGCGGTGGGGAAAATATAGGGCTTCTCACGGTATTCGGCGGCATCGTACCTTTTAAGCCGCTTTAACACCGCCGTGTCATTTTCGGTTTCGACCAAAAAGGCACAGTTGAAGCAGACATCATCCTTGTGCCGTGCATCGACCGCCTTTTTGAAAAGCCGCACCGACCGTGCGTTTATATTGAATTTTTTAGAAACCGCCGCTTTAAGATCATCGAAATCGGTGTCGAGCGGCATTTTGATGTTGCGTATAATTATCATAAATTACCTTTTGAGTATACATCAATAGTTATTATATTTGAATACATATTTCTGCCAAAGATATGGACTTATTTGCTGCCGAGATACTCGATAATGCCGTTCTTTGCGGCAAATGCCGAGCCCCATGCAAAGGCAAGATTGAAGCCGCCGCAATCGCCGTCAACGTTTAAGACCTCACCCACGGCAAACAGACCCTTGGCCTTTTTGGACATACAGGTCGGGAAAAACTGCGCACATTGAGCGCCGCCTGCCGTAACCTGCGCATTCTCAAAGCCGGCGGTTCCGACCACCTTGAAATCGAAAGCTTTAAGCATTTTGGCGATCCTTAAAACGGTTTTTTGGGGGATCTCACCGCAGGTCGAATTAAGGTCAACGCCCAAGCATTTCAAGATCACCTGACCCAAACGCCTATGCAAAAATCCTGTCAGCATATCCCCTGCATTCCTGCTTGAAAAAGCCTCACACCGCCTCAAAATCTCCTGCTCAACCTCAGCTTCTGACATATCGGGCACAAGGTCAAGGCTGACCGTCATATTGCCGCCCTCATAAAGACGGGACACCTGCAAGATAGGCGGCCCCGAAAGGCCGTAGTCACAAAAAAGCACCTCGCCAAACTCGGTTCTTAATTCTGAATCCGACCTTGCGGTAACAAGCGCATCCACCTTGATGCCTTTAAGCTGACGGACAACATCGGTGACGGTCTTCAACTGCACGACCGAAGGAAAGACCTTTTCGATCTTGTGACCCATTGATTTTAAAATAGAGTAACCGTCAATGCTTCCAAGCCTTCCGCCTGCCTGTCCGCCGACCGCCACGACCACGGTCTTGGCCTTCAGCGTTTTGTCGGCACATACCACCGCAAAGCCTTCAGCCTCACGTCTTATCTCCTGAACAGTGGTATTGAGCATCGTCACAACACCAAGCTCATCGGCCTTAAAGCGCAGAGCATCCACCACCGAGGTGGCCTGCAGAGACCTCGGATAGACCTTGCCGCCGTCCTCGGTACAAAAAAGCACACCCAGACTCTCGAAAAACTCTTTCTGACGGTCATACCCAAAATCGGACATAATATCGGCCGCAAAATCACGGTCACCGTGGTACCTTTCGGGATTTAAGTCGGTATTGGTTATGTTGCAACGTCCGTTGCCCGTGGTGGCAAGCTTTTTGCCCACACGGTCGGCCCTTTCAAGCACCGTAACGGTAAGGTCAGGTCGGTCGGTTTTCAGCATAACGGCCAAGGCAAGACCTGCCGCACCTCCGCCGATTATCAAAGCATCGGTCATATTTTACCTCCGAGGTTGATTTCTATAGTCTTTTTTAAGTATATCACCTTATCAATCATCCGTCAATTTTATTTTGGTTTTTTGTTGACAACTTCGGTTTACAATGCTAATATAAAAGCAAACCGATGATGAGGTGATCTCAATGCAAAAAAGAATTGATTATTTGAAGAATTTTGTTAAAGAGTTTGACTATCCCGAGGATGCTCAAAACGCCCTTGCAAAGACCTGCGAGGCTGTTTATGCCAACACCGATACCTCCGAAAAGGTCGAGCATTTTTTAAGGCTGTATGAGTCGGATATATGGTTCGACTACGGTCAGATGATAAAGCCTTTGGGTGGTGTTGCCGAAGCGATAGCAGAGCCAAAAGAAACGGTTGATCTTGTGTTTCTTATCTTGGCATCCGAGCACATGAAGGAGCTTTATATCAAACGTGGTATTGACCTTGAAATCTACCACGATTCCTGCCTTGATTTCAAAGCCAAGCTGCACGAATGTCACGATGTCAAAGGCATTTGGGGCACCTTTGTTACCGATTGGTTCGGCCGATTCTTCAACCTCACCCGTTTTGCGCTGGGCAGACTGCAGTTTGAAATAAACCCCTGCCAGGCCGAGACCGTGAGCCCTTACAAAAATCTCTACCCCGGTGACCATTTTGTCGGCATCCATATCCCTGCTTTGGGACCTTTGAAGCAGGAGGATTGCCGTGCCGCTTTTATTAAGGCAAGCAAATTCTTTGCGCCTGCATTTAAGGACGGGATCGTGCCGTTTAGGACGGCTTCGTGGTTGATAGCCCCCGAGCACCGTGAGATGCTCAAGCCCGACAGTAATATCATAAAATTCATGGACTTCTTCCACATCACACCTCATGAAAAAACCGTTGAGGGCGATTATTGGAGAATATTCAACACCACCGATTGCAGTGATGTGAATAAACTGCCTGCCGACAATTCCCTCCGCCGAGCCTATATCAAGGCCATCAAGGAAAACAAGATCCCTCATTTAGGAATCGGCCTTTTCTGGATGCAGGGTGAAAAATTCCTATAAAAGATCAAGCCGACTCACACGAGTCGGCTTTTTATTTTGCACACTAAATTGTCACAACACATTCAAACTTAAACCATAAGCATTAAACCGCAAGGAATAATGTAGAAAGCTGCCATAGCGGCTCCAAATATTGCGTGAATGGTCAGAATAATACGAAGAACCTTAAAGCGTTCATTATACTTTTTCAACGAACGGATGACCAACAGATCCCCCGTCGCAATTAACAGATTACCAAAAAGCAAAATCAACGATGCATAAAGGCCTTTGACATCGCCGAAATTATACATCACATATCTTGCAGAAAGCACACCGATTATCATACCTGCAACATACAATATCGCTACGCTTGATATGAATATAACCCTTTTCATACTCACATCCCCTTAAATTCACTCTATTTCAATTAGACTATATAAATTATACTAACAACTCACATATTTGTCAACACTCAAAAACTCTATCGCAGGATGAAGTTTAGTAATCTGTCCGTGCGGCCGGTCCCTACAACAAAACCGTTAAATCTATTGTAAGGGTGAACCCGAAGGCAGGTTTTATATTATCCTCATTGCGTTTTTGAAGCAGATCTTTTCGGCAACCGAAAAGCCGAATTTTTTAATTATCGCATCAGCCAATATCTGCATTTCGGATGCGTTTTGGAAAGGCAGGTCACAATCCATTCCGTCAAAATCAGAGCCAAGCGCCGCCACATCCTCACCGCCGACCTTGACAAGGTGTTCAAGGTGACGAAGAATGCTGTCAATATCGGTCGTGTCGGTACCGTTTAAAAAGTGAGAATAAAACACGCAACCCACAACACCGCCGCTTTGGGCTATTGCTTTTATCTGCTCATCACAAAGGTTTCGGGAATGCTTAAAAACTGCCGAGCAACCCGAATGCGTTGCCACAAACGGCTTTTTTGAAAGCCTTGCGACGTCCCAGAATCCGCCGACATTAAGATGCGAAACATCGACCGTGATGTTGGTGGAATTTAGCGCCTCCACCACCTCACAGCCAAATTTTTTAAGCGGCAGTTCAAACAGCTGCTTATCGTTTGAATGCGAATACCCCAAGCAATTTTCACCGTTGTGAACCAGTCCCAATATTTTAACGCCCTTTTCCTCGACCGTTTTTATCCTTTGCAGGTCGTTTTGCAGAAAATCGGCATTTTCAACCGTCAGAACCGCCGAAACTTTGCCGTTTTTGCGGTTTTTTTCTATTTCATTTCTATCGGTCGCAAGCTCCAAAACCGAGCTTTTGCTCACAACATTTTTGAACACGTCGCATTGCTTTTTGAAATAATCAAAGCCACTGTCCCCCGTAATATCGGTCGGCTGATAAATGGCAAAGCATTGCGCCAAGTATCCGCCGTTTTTCAAACCAACATCCGAAATATGGCCGTTGTTCTTTGAAATTGAATACCGTTGGTTTTCAAAAAACTTAAAAAGAGTGTCGCAATGCAGATCAAAAACAAACATTGCAACACTCTCCTTGCTTTAATGAAGGCTCCCTTGTGTAAAGGGAGCTGGCAAAACCGCAGGTTTTGACTGAGGGATTGTCGTTTTATAGAAATTGCGGAGGTTATAACTTTTAAAGCAATCGGTCACCCGTTTCGGCATCAAACACGGCCGTCACGTTGTCGGGCAGCTCGAGGTTTAACACCTTGCCGTTTTTGAGCGTAAGGTCGACCTTGCCTGCCTTGGCCTTGTTGACAAACACAATGCCTGCACCGGCAAAAACAAAGCACTCATCCTCGGTATATATATGCACGCCAAAGCCTTTGAATACCTTTTTGACAAGCTCGGTATCGGCTGTTTTTAAACACTGCCTTTTAAGGACAAAACATTAACTTCTTCGGAATCTCGGTTTAATTATAAATAATTAAACCGATTGCAAAACAGATTCTACAAATCGTTCTAAAAGGTTTGTAGACACGAACTATTTGTGGATTGACTTGAAGTGCTCTCGGTGGTAAGATAAAATCAGTGAAAGGACGGTGTTTTTATGGCAGAGATATTTACCCGAATGACCAAGGACGACTTTAAGGAATGCCTGCAGTTTTTGAGCAAGGCCTTTAAAAGGGACGACCCCGAAGCCTTCAAGACATTATTCCCGAGGATTATGCAACCCTTGGACGAAACCATGAACGCCCACCATTGCATAAAGCTTGACGGCAAAATTGTCGGTATGGCAGCAAGCTATCCCTTAGTTTTAAAATACGGCGACCTTTCGCTAAAGGTTGCAGGAAGCGGCAACATTGCCGTGGATGAAACCTGCCGTGGCAAGGGTTATATGTCAGCCCTTTTGAACCACACCGCCAAAGAGGACAAAAAAGACGGCTTTGCCTTCAGTTATTTTCACGGCAACGAGGCTCGCTACCGCCGTTTCGGGTATCACAAATGCGGCGTGCAATGCTCGTTTGATATAAACGACCGCTTTTTTGACCCCAAGCTTGATATTTCCTGCATCACCTTTGAAGACTTGACCAAGCAAAGCGACGAGATACTGAAAAAAGCCTATGAGCTTTACAAAACGCAGTACCATTTTGAGCGATGCTTTGAGGAATATAAGCTCGCCCTGCCCTCAAACGGTAGCACCAACTATGCCGTTTTCAAGCACGGAGAGTTTATCGGCTACATCGTTCATGCGGAGTATATTAAGAACGTCTATCTATCTGATCTTGATGATTTTGCTGTCACGATGAAGGCATATCTCAACTACAAAAACACCGCTACGGTCTGCTATGTTGTGCCCGATACCGAGTATGAGCTGATGCGCACGGCATTAAAATTTTCCGAAAGCTACAGAATGTGGCCGCCTGCCAATTTCAGAATTTATGATTTCAAGAAAACGGTGGAATTTTTCCTCGCCGTCAAGCTCACAAACGGAAAATTTGAGGGAAGCTTCACCATCGATTCCGACATTTTCGGCAAATGGAGCATTGCCGTTAAAAACGGAGTGCCGTGTGTTGAACGGTTTGACGGAAAGGCCGATTTCACACTAAAAGGCCTTGAAATCTACGATTTCCTCTTTGCGGGCAACAATGCATTCCGCCAAAATCTGACCCCCGACGCCAACGCCAAAGTCGGATCGTAGCCATGTCGTTCTGTGAGCCAAGGAGTTGTAGCTAAGTGTTGTCTTCCTAAGACCGCTTG
>JAZQCY010000043.1:0-10456 GCA_045546555.1 Acutalibacteraceae bacterium
CATCTACTCGGGCGAGATTACAAACTGGCGCGAGGTAGGGGGCAAAAACAAAAAAATCGTACCCTTTCAGCGAAACGAGGGTAGCGGTAGCCAAAGTATGTTCTTGCGCGTTATGGGCGACACCAAAGTACTTGAGCCCGACAAAACTACAGAGGTTATGGCAATGGGCGGTATTATT
Organism: Acutalibacteraceae bacterium; assembly: GCA_045546555.1. Classification (GTDB taxonomy): domain Bacteria; phylum Bacillota; class Clostridia; order Oscillospirales; family Acutalibacteraceae; genus UMGS172. The sequence goes on from JAZQCY010000043.1 coordinate 179, forward strand.
GAAAAGGTGGCTGACTACAAAAACAAAGACACCTCAATTGGTTTTTCTTTCCGTTACTACGTTGAGGGAATTATCAAAAACCCCGACATTAAACTCATAAGCGTTGACGGCGTTGCCCCAACGGTAGAAAACATTAAAAACGGAACCTATCCTATGATAGCACCTGTTTACGCGGTCACTTATGAAGGCAACGACAACGAAAATGTGCATAAATTCATTGAGTGGCTGCAAGGCGAAGAAGCGCAGTATATCATTGAACAAACGGGTTACGTGGGCTTAAAATAAAAGTCGAAATTTCGCCAGAAATGAATTTTTGACAAATTTTTCTTGCAAAAGCATAACTTTTATTATATAATGTAATTTATAGTATAATAATTTTCAGGGAGGAAATTTTAATGAAACGCATTTTATCCGTTATATTAGCGCTCACAATGGTGCTCGCACTCGCTTCTTGCGGCGGCACAACCATGACAATGGGCACAGGCAGCCCCACAGGTACATACTATTCCTACGGCGGAATTGTTGGCCAGTACATCACAAACAACGCAGGTATTACCGTTAACGCTGTATCCACAGGCGGTTCAAAAGACAACATTCAGGGTATCGACGCAGGCGACTATCAGTTGGGCACCGTTCAGTCGGACGTTATGCACTACGCATACAACGGCACACGTTCCTTTGAAACAGACGGCAAAATCACCTCTTTCAGAACAGTTGCAGGTCTTTATGCAGAAGCAGTTCAGCTTGTTACCGTAAACCCCGACATCAAATCGGTTGCAGACCTTAAAGACAAAAAAGTTTCTATCGGCGCACCCGGCTCGGGCGTTTTCTTTAACGCTATGGACGTTTTGGCAGCAGCAGGGCTTACAGAAAACGACATTAAACCCCAGTATCAGAACTTCGACGAAAGCGCCGACGCTTTAAAAGACGGCAAAATCGACGCAGCGTTCATCGTTGCAGGCGCACCCACTCCTGCTATCACCGAACTTTCAATGACAAACTCCAACACTCGCATTGTTCCTATCGACGGTGACATTGCCGCAAAACTTATGCAGGAAAACACTTTCTATTCCGTTTACAAAATCCCTGCCGAAACCTACGCAGGTCAAACAGAAGAAATCGCAACAGTTACAGTTAAAGCAACTTTAATCGTAAGCGCATCTGCAAGCGAAGAAGAAGTTTACAAATTAACTGCTGCTATCTTCGATAACGTTGACGCTATCACAAAAGAACACGCAAAAGGCGCTGAACTTTCTTTGGAAAACGCAACACAGGGCCTCACAGTTCCTTTCCACGCAGGTGCCGCAAAATACTTCAAAGAGAAAAATATTGAAGTAGCGGTAGAATAATCAATCCAAAGCTAAACTTTTTATAGCTGCGGCATTAACTGTCGCAGCTATTTTAATCTTTAATCGAAAGGTGGGCAACAGTTGTTTTTTTCAAAAAAGAAACCCCCCGTTTCTAACGAGCCAATGGACTTAGATGCGGTAATGAAAAAATTCGACCGAGAATCAAACACGCGTATCTGGGAAGGCAAACCCAAGATAATCGTCAACTGCGTTTTGGCGGCATTCTCGCTGTTTTGTATCTACGTAACCTTTTTTGCAACGTGGCTTGATGCTATTCGGCTTTCAAGTTTCGTCGGCTCGATAGTGCTTATCGGCTACCTTGTGTACCCCATCAAAAAGGGCGCGCAAAAGGTAAACTACATTCCGTGGTACGATATTATTATAATGGTGCTCGGTTCGGCGTCGTTTTTCTACTACACAGTTGACGCTAAAAACATCGTGGCTCAGGGCAGTAAATACGAGCTTTATCAAATTATCATCGGCGCTATCGGCATTTTGTGCCTTTTGGAACTTTGCCGCAGATGTGTTGGCATTCCAATAATCATCGTTGCAGGCGCCTTTATCGTTTACGCAATATTCTTTGGGCTCACCAACCCCGATATGTTCAGACGCGTTGAGGGACTTGTAGGTAAACTGTTTTACACCACAACTTCGGGTATCCTCTCAACACCCATCAACACCTGTTCAAAGTATATCGCCATATTTATCATCTTTGGCGCATTCCTTGAAAGAACGGGCATTGCGGACTTCTTTATTAAAATCTCCAACTCCATCGTTGGCGGTTTTTCGGGCGGTCCTGCAAAGGTTGCCGTTGTGGCATCCGCGCTCGAAGGTATGGTTTCGGGCTCTTCCGTTGCAAACACGGTGGGAAGTGGCTCGGTTACCATTCCGCTTATGAAGAAAACCGGCTACAAACCCGAATTCGCCGCCGCAGCCGAGGCGTCTGCCTCCACGGGCGGACAGATAATGCCTCCCATTATGGGCGCGGCAGCATTCCTAATGGCAGAAAACATCGGCGTGCCGTACTCTAACATCGTTGTACGCGCAATACTTCCTGCTTGTCTTTACTTTTTGGGCGTGTTTATCGCCGTACACTTAGAGGCGAAAAAAGAGGGACTTCGCGGTCTTACCAAAGAAGAACTGCCTCGCTTTTTGCCCCTTTTAAAACAAAGTTATCTTCTTTTACCGCTTATCATTCTCATAGCGCTGGTTGGCTCCGGTTCGCGCTCAATTGCCTACGCGGCGGCTATCGCAATAATTGCGGCTATCGTTGTGGGACTGTTTAACAAAGAAAACCGCATAACCCCCAAACGCATTTTCGAAGCGTTGGCGGCAGGCGGTCAGGGTATGATTACCGTTGCGGTTGCGTGCGGTGTTGCAGGTATTATTGCAGGTACCATTACAATGACAGGTCTTGCAACAATGCTTATCAACGGCATTTTGAAACTCGCAGGCGATAAAGTTATCATTGCTCTTTTCTTAACAATGCTCACCTGCATTATTTTGGGTATGGGCGTTCCCACCACCGCAAACTACTGCATTATGGCGGCAACCTGCGCACCCATTCTTGTAAAGATGGGCGTACCGCTTTTGTCCGCGCACTTCTTCGTGTTCTATTTCGGCATCGTTGCCGACTTAACACCGCCCGTTGCCCTTGCGGCTTACGCAGGCGCGGCTATTGCTCAGGCAAACCCAATGAAAACCGCACTCACCGCCACAAAACTCGCTATCGGCGCGTTTATCGTGCCATACGTGTTTGCGCTTAACCCCGCAATGCTGTTTATCGACACAACCGCATGGGAGGTTATCCTTATCTGCATAACCTCGTGTATTGGTATTTTCGGGGTATCCGCGGCATTAGAAGGCTACTTTTTACACAATATGCGTTGGTTTGAACGCATTATGAGTGTGGTGGGAGGACTGCTTTTAATCTACCCCGGACTCAAAACCGACCTTATCGGTCTTGCACTGGTAGGCGCGGTACTTGCTTTTCAATTTATAACAAGAAAACAAAACAAGTTAATGAATGCTTAAAAATAAACCGCTTTGCTTTTTGCAAGGCGGTTTCATTCTATTTATGGACAGTGGTTAACCAGTACAATATACTGTGGTTCTAACACCACACTCTTTAATTAAAACTTAAGTTTTTGTTGTAATTGTTTTAAAAATATATTATAATAAAAGGGTAAAACACTTTTTGGGGGACACAAATGGCTAAAAAGAAAAAGTGGGTTAAGTCCCGTCACAAAATAATAACCGAACTCGCAAGGGCTGTTTTGCACCCTTACTCAGTTTTAAAATATAACATAAAAGTAACCCCGTTTAAACAGCAGGGGAAAAGGCCGTATCTCGTTTTATTAAACCACCAGACTGCTTTTGACCAGTTTTTCGTTGGTATGGCGTTTAAAGGCCCCATCTACTACGTTGCAAGCGAAGACCTTTTTTCAATGGGTTGGGTTTCTTCCCTTATCCGTTACATAGTAGCGCCCATTCCCATTAAAAAGCAAACCACCGACATTTCTGCGGTGCTAAACTGTATGCGCGTTGCCAAAGAGGGTGGCACCATTGCCATTGCGCCCGAGGGCAACCGCACGTTCAGCGGTAAAACCGAGTATATGAACCCTGCCATTGCGTCACTTGCCAAAAAGCTGGGGCTCCCGATTGCCCTTTACCGCATTGAGGGCGGCTACGGTGCCTGCCCGAGATGGAGTGATGTCGTGCGAAAGGGTGCGGTACGCTCTTATGTGTCTGAGGTTATTGAGCCTGAGGAGTACAAGCAGCTTACCAATGAAGAGCTGATGGAGCGCATTGAAAACGGCTTGTATGTAGATGAGGGTGTTGCCGACGGTGAATACCTCTCCGACAAGCGAGCCGAGTATCTTGAAAGGGCAATGTACGTCTGCCCGTCCTGTGGCTTGACAGTCCTTTACAGTAAGGGTAACGAGTGCGAGTGCTTAAAATGTCACCGCAAGGTCACCTACGGTGTTGACAAACGCATCAAGGGTGTCGGCTTTGACTTCCCATTTGAGTTTGTGACCGAATGGTACGATTATCAAAAGGATTTCGTTAATTCGCTTCAGCTGACCGAAATGACCGATGAACCGTTGTTTTGCGATACGGCGGCATTAAGTGAGGTCATTGTTTATAAAAACAAAAACAAGTTAAGAAAAAGCTGTGAAATCAAGCTTTACGGTGACCGTGTTGTTATTGATGAAGGCACCGAGGGCGAGCTTTCATTCAGCTTCAGCGCAACCTCGGCGGTGTCGGTGTTGGGTCGCAACAAGCTGAATATTTATCACGGCGACAAGGTCTATCAGCTAAAGGGCGACAAGCATTTCAATGCCTTGAAATACGTAAACCTTTACTACAGATACAAAAATATTACGAGGGGTGAAACTGTTGGAGAATTTTTGGGACTTTAGTGTGTGGGGAACCTTGAACGTTATTGCGGTTTTGTTGCTGAGCTTGTTGGTGGCCAATGTTTTGAAGAAGTCCATCAAATTCCTGCAAGCTTCCTTGATTCCCACATCGGTTTTGGGCGGTGCCATACTTGTGCTTGTTGCAGGTATATACAAGCTCATAACCAAGGAGGGTATGTTTGACACGGTGTTTTTCGGCGGAAACGGCACGGCTACACTTGAGATGATAACATATCACACCCTTGCCTTGGGATTTATAGCATCGGCCTTTAAGACCTCAAACAGCAAGATGACAAAAAAGCGCACGGGTGAAATATTCAATACGGGTGTTACTACGGTTGCAACCTACCTGCTTCAGGCGGTGGTCGGCTTTGGTATATCGCTTGTTGCGGCATTTTTCATCAAAGACTTTTTCCAAGCGGCGGGCGTTCTTCTGCCGTTCGGCTACGGGCAGGGAACGGGTCAGGCACTCAATTACGGCAATATCTACGAGACCGATTTCGGCTTTGTCGGCGGCAAGAGTTTTGGCCTTACCATAGCCGCACTTGGCTTTATCAGCGCAAGCGCCGGCGGTGTTATTCACCTTAACATCCTTAAAAGAAAAGGCAAGATCAAACTGCAAAAGACCGAAGAGGGCGCAATGAACGCCGAGCAGATACAGTCCGAGAATGAGATCCCAATGCAGGAAAGCATCGACAAAATGACCATACAGATCGCCCTTATCGTAGTGGCATATATGTTGAGCTTTTTGTTGATGTATCTTTTGGGCAGGCTTTTGCCCGGCATGAAGTCGGTCATTTACGGCTTCAACTTCCTTTTGGGTGTTCTGTCGGCGACCGTGATAAAGCTTTGCATTAACTTCTTCAAAAAGAAAAAGCTGATCAAAAAGGAATATACCAACAACTTCCTTATGACCCGAGCAAGCAACTTTTTCTACGATGTAATGGTTGTGTCGGGTATTGCCGCAATACGCTTCGGTGATTTGAAAAGGTATTGGGGCGTCATCATAATAATGGGTGTTGCAGGCTTGCTTATAACCTATGCCTATAACCGTTTTGTTGCTCAAAAACTGTTTAAGGAATATCCCGAGGAGCAGTTTTTGACCATGTACGGTATGCTGACCGGAACGGCCAGCACGGGTGTAATCCTGCTTCGTGAGATCGACGGTGACTTCAAAACACCTGCGGCCGATAACCTTGTTTATCAGACCTTTCCCGCAATCGTGTTTGGCTTCCCGCTGATGCTTTTGGCAACCATGGCGCCCCAAAAGCCGTATCTAACCTTCGGCATATTGATCGCATTCTTTATTGTGATGAACCTTATACTGTTCAGAAGATTTATATTCAAACGTAAGAAAAAAGATAAATAAGTAAACCGAATATTGAAAATTAAGCCTTTCTGTGGTAAAATTAACTTAAACCGCAGGAAGGCTTTTTGCTTAAACGGATATTTTGTGCGGTTTTGGACAATACAAGGAACGGAAGGTGTTAAAATGGCAGTAAGATTAAACGAGGACCAAGAGGTCGTAAAACGCATAAAAGATGGGCTTAAAGCAAAGGGCGGATACTGTCCGTGCCGATTGCCCAAGACCGAGGAATACAAGTGTATATGTAAGGAATTCCGTGAGCAGATGGCTGATCCCGATTTTGAGGGTTATTGCCATTGTATGCTATACTACAAATCAAAGGATTGAAAGGAGCAAATAATATGTCAGTTTTAAAGGTAACAAGTGCCAACTTTGAGGCAGAGGTTCTCAAAAGTGAGAAAAAGGTTTTGCTGGACTTTTGGGCAACGTGGTGCGGACCGTGTATGATGGTGTCACCGCTTGTTGATGAGATTGCAGAGGAAACCGACGAATATCTTATCGGCAAGGTCAACGTTGATGAGGAGCCGCAGCTTGCACAGGCCTTTGGCATCGTCAGCATACCCACGCTGATCGTCATGAAGGACGGCAAGATTGTAAAGCAGGCATTGGGTGCAAGACCCAAGGCAGATATACTTAAGCTTCTTGAGGATTGATTTAGAAAGCTAAAAAAATAACCCGCATCGCAACTGCGATGCGGGTTTTGCTTTTGTGAATTATTCTTCCTCGTCGTGAACAAGGGTGGTCTCTCTGATCTTCTTTTTCTTGAGATAGATTCTGAGAACTACGATACCTGCGATGATAACAACGATACCTGCGATGATACCTGCGAAGAGCAAGGGGTTGGTACCGGGCTCAACGGGCTTCTCATAATCCTCGGGGTAGGTGGTAAACTTCTGACCCATATCGGTGAGCTTGGTTTGTGTGATAGAACCGTCTACACATTCAATGGTAAGAGCCGAGCAGCCCTTGAAAACGTCAGCACCAAAGGTCTCAACGCTCGAGGGGAAGCGGAGGGTCTTGAGAGCGGTACAGCCTTCAAATGCGCTGTCACCAACAGTACGGGGTCTGCCGGCGATGGTGATACTTTCAAGCGACTTACAGCCGTTAAACAGCTTTACATCAATGGTCGAAACGTTTACGGGAAGGGTGATGGACTTCAAAGCAGAGCAGCCTTCAAACGCAGAGGCCGAAATGGTGGAAACACGTGCGGGAATCTCAATTGCCGTCAAGCCGGTGCAGTTGAGGAATGCGCTACCGCCAATGTTGGAAGCACTGGCAGGAAGCTTTACAGAGGTAAGACCGGTGCATCCGTTGAACAACTTCTCGGAAACAAGACCGATGTTGTCGGGCAGGGTGATCTCTTTAAGAAGTGTGCAGCCTGCGAAGCAGGAAACGCCGATTTCCTTAACGGTTGCGGGAATGTTGATAGATGCCAAGGATGTGCAGTTCTCGAATACCGAGATGCCGAACTTGGTGAGATCACTCTTGAAGGTGATGGATGCAAGGTTCTTACATCCGCTGAAGGTCTCATCATAAAGCTGGGTTACAGCGGCGGGAACGGTGAAGGTGGTGATGGCCTCACAGTTCTGGAATGCGTTGGTGCCGATCTCCCAAATGCCGTCGTGAAGAACGATCTCAGCAAGGTTGGTACAATCCATAAACAGCTTGTTGGAAACAACGTTTACGGTTTCGGGGATGGTAACCTTGGTGATACCCACGCATCCTGCGAAGGCGCTGTCGCCGATGGATTTGAGCAATATACGGTCAAGGTCAAGCTCGGTAATTCCAACGCACTTCTCAAAAGCGGCTTTACCGATGGTGGTGATGTTCTTGGAAAGGACAAGATTGGTAACACCGGTACAGTTGCTGTAGGCCTCGTCTCCGATAGAGGTTACGGTATCGGGGATGATAGCCTCGGTCAAAAGGGCATCGTAGAAGAATGCTCTCTTACCGATGCTCTCAAGCTTCTGGGAGTAAACAACCGATTTGAGCTTGGGACACTCGTTAAAGGCGTTTTCGCCGATAGACTTAACGTCACCGGTGTCAACCGACTCAAGCTCATAGCACTTCATAAGCAAGCCCTTGGAAATACCTGTGAGCGACTTGTTAAGAACAACATTGGTAACGCCGGATTCGGTAAAGGCATACTCGCCAAGGGTGGTTACCGACTCAGGGATGATAACGTTTGCGGGCTTCTTGCCGTCAACGATCTTGCCGAAGTTCTTGAGTGCCTCACACTCGGAGAAGGCAAAGCCGCCGACCGTCTCAACATCGCCTGTTACGTATACCGAAACCAGTGCCGAGCACTCTGCAAAAGCAAAGCTGCCGATGGTTTTTACATTTGCGGGAAGAACGATCTCCTTGAAGTTTTCATTGTCGCACTTGCCGAAAGCCGAGTTGCCGATGGTCTCAAGCTTGGCATCGGCGGCAAAGTTGACCTTTACAAGGCTTTCGTTATCGAAGAATGCTCTCTCACCGATAACAAGAACCGATGTGGGAACATTGACCTCGGAAAGCACGTCACACTTGCTGAAGGCCTCCTGACCGATGGTGGTCAGCTCCGCAGTATCGGCAAAGTTGATCTTTGCCAAAGTGGCGCAATCATAGAAAGCGAACTTATCGATCTCGGTGACCTTGGCGGGAATATTGATCTCGGTCAAGGCTTCACACTTATCAAAAGCATGCTCGCCGATGTATGTAAGGGTTTCGGGAAGGGTGACCTTCGCAAGGTTTTTACAGTTGGCAAAAACATAATAGTCAAGCTTGGTGATCGAAGCGGGAACGGTGACCTCGGTCAAAGCGGTGCCATTGAATGCGGCATAGCCGAGCTTGGTAACGGTCTCGGGAATGGTGACCGATGCGAGCTTGGTGTTATGGAAAGCATAAGCACCGATCTCTTTTACCGAAGCGGGAATGGTCACGGCAGTGATGGCGGTGGAATCAAAAGCGCCGCTGCCGATAACGGTGACAGCCTTGCCGTCAGCCTTATCCTTAACGGTGACCGACTTTGCCTTACCGGTGTACTTTACCAATTCAGCATGATCGGCATATACATGGTAGGTGTAGTCTCCGTCTTCAAAAACGGTGTAGTCAGCTTGTGCTTCGGGTGCCGAGCTGTAGTCAAAGGCGGAATAATCTCCATCCGAACAGCCGACAGCAAACAACGCAACTGCAAGCGCTACGATCAACAATAATGTAATGTGTACCTTTTTCATTATTAAATGTCCCTTCCTATGCGCTTGTCGGCTTAAAACACAAAAGTCGACAATACGCTAATATAACTAATGTAATTATATATTCAAAATAGTCTTTTGTCAACATTAAAAGTCAAAAACTGTTGCCAAAAATTGCATAAACTTATGCAATCTACTCACATAATAAGTAATGTAAATAAATAAGCGGTTGAAAATCACGGTGATATGTGGTTTAATATATTCAATGAACAACCGAATAAGGGTGAAATGAATGGAAAAGTATTTTGAATTAAAAAACGGTGTTAAGCTCCCAAACATAGGCTTTGGCACCTGGCGTGTACCCGAAAGTGAGCAGTGTGTCGAAGCTGTTTTGACTGCAATTGACTGCGGCTACCGTCATATCGACACGGCATACTTTTATAAAAATGAAAAAAGCGTCGGTGAAGCGGTCCGCCAAAGCGGAATCCACCGTGAGGATCTATTTATAACAAGCAAGCTTTGGAACGATTTTCACGGATACGAGTCTACTTTGAAGGCGTTTGAGGAAACGCTCGAAAACCTCGGTACCGATTATCTTGATCTGTATCTAATCCACTGGCCTAATCCCATAAAATTCCGTGACGATTGGGCAACGTCAAACGCCGAAACCTGGCGTGCCTTTGAAAAGCTTTACCGTGACGGCAGGATCAGGGCCATCGGCATAAGTAATTTTTTGCCGCACCACATTGACGAGATTCTGAAAACGGCCGAGATTGTACCGATGGTCAACCAGATTGAGCTTCAACCGGGTCTTAACCGTGAGGCCGACCGTGAGTATAACGAGAAATTGGGCATTCAGGTCGAGGCCTGGGCGCCGTGCAGAATAGGTGAGTCTTTAACCGACCCGACGGTCTGTGCAATTGCCGCAAAGCACGGCAAGACCCCTGCACAGGTCGTTTTGAGGTGGTTTT
>JAZQCY010000044.1:0-9835 GCA_045546555.1 Acutalibacteraceae bacterium
TCCAATAAAGAGATCGTCGGTTATTCAACCATCCCGACCGATACCATCCTTGTGCTCGATCTTTCGGGCTCAATGGCTGACGACGGTCGTGACGTTGCAATGGTGCGTGCTGCCAACCAGGCAATTGATGATCTGTTGAAGCTTAATTATAATAACCGTGTCGGTGTTGTCCTTTATAACGGATCAAATACGGGTGATGGCTATTCAACACCTTCTGAGGGCTCGGTCGTGTTCCTGCCCTTGGACCGTTACACCACCACCAGCACCTACACCTACCGTGAGGGCGGCCGTAACGTAACCATTCCCGGTTATATCAGCTATACCGCAGGACAGGGCAACCGCTCCGCCACCATCGGTGTGTATAGCGGTGTCAGAAATTCCAACAACAATAACGTGACCGGCAGCAAGGCTGTCAGCGGCGCCACCTATATCCAGAGCGGCCTTTACAGAGCCTTGGAGATGTTCAAGGGTGTTGCCAAATCCGATACCGTTATTGAGGACGGCGTTATTCAGGGCGGCACCAAGCGTATGCCCATCACCGTTCTGATGTCGGACGGTGCTCCCACCGTTGCAACCACCAACTATACTAATGTTCACGTAGGTAATTCCAACGTCGGTAACGGTAACAACGCTTGCGCTACCGATGAGGTCGGCTTTTTGACCCAGCTGACCGCCGCATACGTCAAGTCGGAGATTGAGGCACACTATGAGACCGATAGCCTGTTCTATTCTCTCGGCGTCGGTGTCGGTAACGATGCGGTTGCCAAGGCTGTTCTTGATCCTAAGAACGCCAACGACGGCAGTCAGAATTATTGGGCAAGATATTTCAACCTCAGCAATAACACCGCTTTGAACCTCAGCGTTCCCAGAAGCGGAACCCCCAGCAACACCTACAATACCAGAAACGTTGCCATTTACCGTAATGCGGTCATCACCGAGGAAAACTATCTTTATACCGATAAGTATTTCGGTGCAAACGATGCCGCAGGTCTTATTCTTGGCTTTGACGATATTGTAAACGAAATATACATTCAGTCCCGCTATTATCCTACCAGCCTTGAGGGCGGCAACCCCGACTTCAGCGGTTATATCACTTACACCGACCGAATCGGTGAGTATATGGAGGTCAAGGGTATCAGCGGTATCCTTCTCAACGGCCACCTTTATACCGGTGAGATGATGGCTTCCAAGATCGGTACCGAGCTTGGCTCTATCGAGAACCCGACCGAGCTTGGCCGTGAGTTCCTCAATGCTGTTAAGACACGTCTCGGCATTGCTGACAACACCGAGGTCTACCGTCTTATCAACAACGCATGGAATGACAAGCAGCTTTATTTCAAGGATAACGGCAACGGCAACGTTGAGTTCTCCAACTATATCGGTTGGTATGCCTATGCTGACGGTAGCTATGCAGGCTACTACAATGAAGGCACCACCACCGTCCCCGAAGGTCTTGACACCAACGGCGACGGAATTATCGACAAAAAGGTCGTTTATGCCAACAAGTCCTACGGTCTGCTTGGCGAGGCATCCGGCAGCATCAAGGATTCCGACATGATGTATATGTCGATCCAGGTGCACACCAATATCGAAACAGGCGAGCAGTCGCTCATCTGGAAGATCCCCGCAGCACTTGTTCCGATGGTCACCTATAAGGTTTCGGTCGAGGGTAACGTTATCCACGACGATACTAACGTTCTTGATGTTGAGATCGTCGAGGCAACCCCCGTTCGTTTACTTTACGAGGTTGGTCTCCATTCTTCGATCAATGAGTTGAACGTCGGTCAGATCATTGAGGAGAAGCACGTCGATAAGGACGGCAACCGTGTGTTCTGGTCCAACTATTTTGATGTTTCCTCACAGAATCACGACGATCACGTTGTTACCTATGCCGAGTTCACCCCGAATGAGGATAACGAGAGATATTACTATGTCGATATCGCTCCCATCTATGATGCAGACGGTGCAGATACTCCCATCACAACTGCTCCTGTAGCGGGTAACACCTACTACACCGAGCGGTACACCTATTCTACAACCTCCGATAAGCCGATCTCTTATTACGAAGAGATTGCCGCAACCGACCTTGATGAGGCTGTTTACAACAGCACCTTGAATTGCTATGTAATTCCCGGTCACGTTTATAGCCACCCCAAAACCGAAGAGCTTCATAAAAACAAGAGCGAGAATAAGACCGATTCGGCTTGGTTGTATTACTATCCCGCAATCGTTGCAACCAACGCCTCCTACGTTGTTTCTACCCACCACGGTAACAACGGTAAGCTGACCGTTGTGCCGGCTACCGGCATCGCAATCTCCAAGACCCTTGAGGAGATAGAGGTCGGCGCAGCCGATACCTTTAAGTTCAAGGTCACACTTACCGCACCGCAGGGTGTATCATTGGCAAGCGAATATGCTTACACACTTGCCGCCATTGGTGAGACCACAGGTGAGGAAGGCAAGGTTAAGGTCAATAACGGCGTTATCGAGTTTGACCTCAAGGCCGACCAGACTGTTTTCATTACAGGTCTTCCCGCAGGTGCGGCTTACACCGTTGAAGAGATCAGCGACAATGATGATTATATGGTCAAGAATGTCCATGTCAACGGTGTTATGCAAGCAACCGCTATTGCGGCAGGCGTCATTACCCAATACACCCTTGAGGATATTGACTTCTTGAATGCTCCCACCAGCGAGGGTGAGCTTATCATAAGAAAGCAGGTCAACCATCCCTTTGCTTCCGATCCTGCAGTTCTTGCCAACAAGCTGTTTACCGTTAAGATCAAGCTTTCGGGCGGTGATGTTGCCAATAAGAGATACACCGTGACCAATTCTTTGGGTGAAAGCAGTGTTACCACCAACGCTGACGGTGAATTTACGGTTTCTCTCGGCGCTAATGAAGCGGTATCCATTAAGGGTATCCTTGCCGAGACCGACTATGTCATTACCGAGCCCGATGTTACCATGCCGAGCGGCTTTGTGCTTGACAGGGGTGCCAGCTCTAATCTTACAGGCTCTATTCCTGCTGACAGCAACATCGTTGCAACCGTTGTCAACAACTATAGCTATGACCCGGTGACCACCGATGTCGATGTTGTTATCAATAAAGAGCTCAGCGGTCGTGATTGGCTTGATACCGATGCCTTCGAGTTTGAGGTGTTCAGATACGATTCGGGTGCCCGTGATGCCGAAACCCGACTTTACGGTGTCACTCTTACCAAGAATAAGCAGACCGACACCTATGCCTTGAACGAAACCTATACCACCGAGGGAGTTTACTACTATCTCATTCGTGAGAAGGCAGGCGCCGACAATATCGGTCTGACCTATGATACCGATGTTCGCGAGTTCCGTGTTTACGTCACCGATACCGATATGGACGGCCAGCTTGAGATCTCGAAGGTTGAGAATGTCCTCAGAACCACCGTTTCCGGCGATGCACAAAACGGATTTGTCGTTACTGCAAACGACTTTAACAACTCCTATGCCGCAACGGGCGGTGCAACCGTTACCATTGATATTACCAAGAAGGTAGACGGCGGCCGATTCCCGCTTAACGGCTTTAAGTTCGGACTTTACACCTATGTAAGAGATCAGTACGGCAATCTCACCGATGAGCTTGTGCTTGATACCGAATCTTCCTTGACCGATGCTCAGGGTAAGGCAACCCTCAAGGGTGCATTTACCGCCGAGAGCGTTGGTAAAACCTATAAGTATATCATTAAGGAGATCGACACGGGTATTTCGGGTATGACCTATGATGCCACGGCTTATGAGGTTACCATTGAGGTTGTTGACAACCTTGACGGCACTATTTCTACCAACGTAAGCTATGCCAAGATCGTTTCCGATACTCAAAAGACCCCCGTTACCGATATTGAGTTCACCAATACCTATACTCCCACCAACGGTGAGCTGGTAATCAGCGGTAACAAGGTGCTTGAGAACCGTGTTCAGTATGCAAATGAGTTCAAGTTTGAGCTTTACGAGACCGATTCCTCCTACGATATAACCGGAAAGACCCCCATCCGTGAAGCTTACAACGCCTTTGGCGGAGGCTTCGCATTCGACCTTCTGACCTACACCGCCGAAGACACTTACTACTATGTAGTAAAAGAGGCTGATACAGGTGTTGCAGGTGTTACCTATGACACAACTGTTTACAAGCTCAAGGTTGAGGTGAAACAGCAGGGAAGTGCATACGTTTCCGAAATCGTTGAGATGGTCGGCGGAAACTCCTCCGATATCGTATTCACCAACACCTATACTGCCAAGTCTACCGAGGTCACCCTTTCGGGCAACAAGGTACTTGCAGGCCGTGATCTGAACGACGGCGAGTTTGAGTTTGCTATTTTTGAGACCGCTGATGATTTTGTTGCAGGCAACACCGCAGACGCAACCGTCAAGAATGTCGGCAACAGATTCGCCTTCCGCGCTATCGAGTATACCTCGGCAGGCACCTATTACTACGTCATCAAGGAGGTCGATAACGGCCTTGGCGGCATCATCTACGATGGCCGTGAGTTCCACGTGACCGTTGTTATCACCGATAACGGTCGAGGACAGCTGATTCCCACCGTAACCATGACCGAAAACGGTCAGAGCGTTACCGCAATCACCTTCCGCAACAGCTATTCCGCCAAGCCGACCACCGTCGATATTGACGGTAACAAGACTCTTAACGGACGTGATATGAAGGCGGGCGAGTTTGAGTTCAAGCTTATCAATGCCGTCAACAATAACACCGTTGCAACCACCTATAACAATGCAGACGGTTCCTTCAAGTTCGAGGATATCGTCATTACCTCGGCAGGTACCCACCACGGTAAGATCGTTGAGACCATTACCGGTATAAACGGTGTGACCTTTGATACTACCGTTTACGGCTTTATTGTTGAGATCGAGGACGATCTCAATGGCAATTTGGTTGAGGCCGAGCGTCGCATTTGGGTCAACGGACAGTCTGTTAACGATCCTTATGCACCGATCACCTTTACCAACACCTACAAGGCCACCAATGAGGTTGTTTCGCTTGGCGGTACCAAGACACTCGACGGACGTGCTCTTAACGACGGCGAGTTCAAATTCAGCCTCTACAAGACCGATTCGACCTATAACATTGACGGTGTAACTCCTATCGAGACCGTCAAGAACGGTGCTGACGGCAAGTTCAAATTCTCGGATATCCTTATCGCTTCCGATACCGACCTTTACTATGTCATCGTTGAGGATGCAACCGATGCTCTCGGCGGCGTCACCTATGATGAGAACGTATACAAAGTAAAGATAGATGTCACCGATAACCTTGATGGTAGGTATATCATCGATACCACTGTTACTCAGGGCAACAATAACGTCGGTACAGACGGCATTGTGTTCAATAACAGCTATAAGGCCGCCGATACCTCGGTTGCCTTCGACGGAACCAAGACGCTCAACGGACGTACCTTGAAGGATGGCGAGTTCAAGTTCAACCTTTATAAGACCGATTCGACCTATAGCATCGACGGTGCAACTCCTATCGAGACCGTCAAGAACGGCGCTGACGGTAAGTTCGGCTTCAAGGCTATTGATATTACATCTGACGAGGATCTCTACTTCGTTATCGTTGAGGATGCGACCGACAAGCTTGATAACGTCAAGTACGACGAGAACGTCTACAAGATCAAGGTTGATGTTACCGATCTCCTTGACGGAACCTATAAGGTCGATACCGTTATCCTTTCGGGCAATGACCAGGTTGAGGATATGACCTTTGTCAACATATTCACTCCCGCAGACGTAACCGTTGATATCAACGTGCAAAAGGTTCTTGAGAACAAGTCTGACCGTGAGATGGGTCTTGACGGCTTCGACTTCGCTCTGACAGGGGAGGATGGCACCGTCAATGCCAAGACCGATGCTAACGGCAAGGCAGGCTTTAAGCTGACCTTCACCGCCAACGATATCGGCAAGACCTTCACCTATAAGCTTAGTGAGGTCAAGGGCAATGTTAAGGGTATGATCTATTCCGAAGAGGTTGTGGATATCAAGCTGTACGTTACCGTCAATGCAGACGGCGTTATCGAGGTTATCTATAACGACGGCGCTGCACCCGTAACCGCAGTTGAGACCGAGTTCACCAACATTTACGAGGGTGATCCCGACATCCCCGTAACGGGTGACACCTCCAAGCCTTATCTTTGGTTTGCATTCCTGCTCATGGGCTCTGTTGCACTTGTTGCAACTGTGCTTTACGGCAAAAGGTCTGAAAAGACAGAGGAATAATGCAAATTAAACCCGGCTGAATAATTTAATCATAAGCGACCGCTTTATGAACCCTCATAGGGCGGTCGTTGTCAACAGTATGCCATTGACAACAATATAATGTACGGTTTAATTATAAATGTAAAGTGGCATATCGAAAAATGATATATATTTTTTATATATTTTGAAAAATATTGTTGACATACCAAAACATTTGGTGTATAATCAATGAGTAGTTATAATTTGATTATGATTTAGGAGGTATCCGTATGAATATTTATGAGAAACCCATGTTGATCATTGAGTCTCTTGAGGCTGATTCTACCATCGCAAATGATGCCGGAAATCTTGCTGAGCTTGATCCTCTTAACGGTGACGAAGTATCTATCACCGCACCTGACGATTGGTTCGATTATTAATCCACATCAAAATGTAAGCACCCTTTTCGGGTGCTTATTTTTTTGTCATTTTTTATGAAAATCGGCCGATCTTGTACCGATATTTGTCTTTTTGCCGATTGCATATTATCGGTAATTGTGTTATATTGTTTAGCGGTTGTTTTGTATGAAGGGGAAAGGTGTTTATGAAAGAATTTTATCTTCAACCGAAAATCGTTTCAACACTCAAAAATTACTCGGGTCAGCAGTTTGTCAAGGATCTGATTGCGGGCATTATTGTTGCAATAATCGCTCTGCCACTGTCAATAGCCTTGGCCTTGGCTTCGGGCGCTGCACCTCAGCAGGGTATCTATACCGCTATTTTCGCAGGCTTTGCGGTATCTCTGTTAGGCGGTAGCCGAATTCAGATCGCAGGCCCCACCGCCGCATTCGCTACCATCGTCGCAGGCATTATTGCAACACAAGGGATGGACGGTCTTATCATTGCAACTCTTATGGCAGGTATAATGCTCATCATAATGGGCGTGTGTAAGCTCGGCGGTCTTATAAAATACGTCCCCACCACCATTACCGTCGGCTTCACGGCAGGTATCGCAGTGACCATTCTTGTCGGTCAGATCAAGGACTTTTTGGGCCTTACATATCTGAACGGTGAAAAACCTGTTGAAACCTTTGAAAAGATAGAGGCTAATATCGCCAATATCGGAAGCTTCAGTTGGCAGGCATTGCTTGTCGGTGCCGTGTGCTTGGCAATTCTTATCGTTTACCCCAGGTTTGAGAAAAAACTGCCGCCGTCACTTATTGCGGTTGTCGTTGGCGCACTTATGGTCAAATTCATCCCCGGTCTTAATGAGGGCGTTTTCACCATCGGCGAGCTTTACAGTAATATACCCTCAGGCTTCCCGAATTTCACCTTAGGCGGTCTTGAATTCAACCTCGACAAGATTGTCGCCGTCATCCCCGATGCGTTTACCATCGCAATTTTGGCCGCAATTGAGTCACTTCTGTCCTGCGTTGTTGCCGACAAGATGGTCGACTCCAAGCATAACCCCAATGCCGAGCTTGTTGCGCAGGGTGCGGGTAATATGCTGTCGGTCATGTTTGGCGGAATCCCTGCTACGGGTGCCATCGCACGTACCGCCGCCAATGCCAAAAACGGCGGCCGAACCCCGGTTGCAGGCATGGTGCATGCCGTTGTGCTTTTGTTGGTCATTCTGTTCTTAATGCCGTTGGCCAAGCTTATCCCAATGCCTGCCATTGCCGCAATACTGTTTATGGTTGCATATAATATGAGTGAATGGCGCCATTTTGTAAAGCTTTGCAAAACCGAAAAATGGTATAATATCCTTGTGCTTTGCGTAACCTTTATTCTGACCGTTGTGAAGGATCTTGTTGTTGCCATCGCCGTCGGACTTGCGCTCCACGTTATATTTATTCTTATCAATAAAATTCGTTCCAAAAAAGCATCTTGATTTCAAAACACCTCAGAGTCCGACTTTGAGGTGTTTTTTTACAGAAAATTAATGAAAAATTTAATGCGAAAACTTGACTTTTTTGCGTTAAAATGTTAGACTTTTCTTGGGCAAAATAATCGATAAAATGTCGACTTTAATTGGAGGAAGAAAAATGACAGAAATGAGATTGGGAGCAGTTGAGTCCAAGTTTGCAGACATTATTTGGGAGCATGAGCCGTTGAGCTCGGGCGAGCTTGTAAAGGTTTGCAAAAAGGAGCTTGAGTGGGCAAAATCCACAACCTATACCGTCCTTAAAAAGCTTTGCAACCGTGGTATTTTCAAAAATGAGAATGGAGCAGTATCTGCCTGCATGACCAAGGAGGAGTTCCACGCTCTTCAGAGCGAGCAGTTTGTGGACAACACCTTTGACGGTTCTCTGCCTGCTTTTATTGCGGCCTTTACTACCCGTAAGGACCTCACTCAGGAGGACGTTGCCGAGATCCGTGCAATGATCGATTCTATCGGAGATAAATAATGCGAGAGCTTTTTCTCACTCTGTTTGATATGAGCATTACAGCAGGCTGGCTTGTGCCGATCGTGCTTGTTTTGCGCTTTATAATGAAAAAGACGCCCAAGGCGCTGATATGTGTTTTGTGGGCTTTGGTTGCTGTGCGCCTTTTGTTGCCGATAAGCATTGAGAGTGAGATAAGTCTTGTACCCGATTCTACCGAGATTACCGACCAAATCATAACCGCAGTATCGGCTCCGTCCGATATTGACGGTAGCGTGACCGACAGCCCGACCGATATTGTCATTCCCAATGTCGGAGAGGGTGAACCGTCCGAAAACAGTGCGCCCGATTGGCTGAAGGCCGTGCCGTATGTCTGGCTTTTCGGCGCTACGGCAATGCTTATCTATTCGGGTGTGAGTTTTTGGCGTGTCCGCCACAAGGTTAAAGCCTCGGTCAGGCTGTATGACAATATAAGGCTGTGCGATAATATAAGTTCACCGTTTGTGGTGGGCTTTATAAGACCGAAGGTATATCTTCCGTCAGATATGACCCCTACTGAACAAAGATGTGTTCTTGCTCACGAGCTGGCTCATATCAAGCGTGGCGACCATATCTGGAAGCCTTTGGGTTGGGTGGTTTTATCGGTCTATTGGTTTAACCCGTTGTTTTGGGTGGCCTTTGTTATGTTTTGCCGAGATATCGAGCTTGCGTGTGATGAAAAGGCGGTCAGCCGTATGGATGCCGCCGAAAAGCGCAATTACGCTATGACGTTGCTTACCTGCAGTATGCCCAAAAGACAGATTGCGGCATACCCGTTGTCTTTCGGTGCGGTCGGCGTAAAACAACGTGTTTCGTCGGTCGCAAAGTATAAAAAACCGACCTTTTGGGTTGTGTTTGCATCGGTGGTTTTAAGCATTGTTGTGTCGATGTTCTTTATGACCGATCCCAAAAGCTCGGTCAGTGCGGTGGGTGTTGATGACCCGACAAAGGACACCGTCAGCAATATGACCGACGTAAGCGCACCCGATAAGCCAATTGACGATAGCGGAGAACTGCAGTATATTTATTATATCTGCGTTGACGGTAGTGAGCAGAGCGGTTCAACCGTGGCCTTGGTGCCGAGTGAGAATAAGTTTACCTTCTCGTTGTCCTACGGCAACGGATATGCCTGCTTCGGGTATTACGTTGAGTCTGATGGCAAGGTCATTGCCACAGCGCAGGAGGGC
>JAZQCY010000045.1:0-8225 GCA_045546555.1 Acutalibacteraceae bacterium
AGCTCCCTTTACACAAGGGAGCCTTTTATCTTTTTTATTTTATTAATCTTTACAATTCAATAAGCTCTTTTATCATCTCGGCAACGGTTACGCCGTTGTCATAGTCTTTTTTGTCGTAATGGCAATGGGTGCCGTGCATTACCTTGAGCATAACCTTGCTCATATCGTACTCGAAATGCTTTAAGGTACCAAGCACCAACATGGTCTGCTCGTAACGGTTTTTCATATCGTTGTCCGACACGATAAATGCCATTTTGGGATAGCTTTCCTCAACGCCGATGTGGTAAAGCGGTGCGGTTTCGTCAATTATAACACGGCGACGGTCAACTCCGCTGTATTTTAAAACGTTGAAATGTGCGGTAGGTTGGCCTGCATCGTGGAAATAACCCGAAATTTCGCTAAGGTCAATGCCGACGGAGTTCAACCAACGGCGGTCGAAGCACAACATCATTGAAAGATAACCGCCTGCCGACGAGCCTCCGACGTAGATACCCTCACATTTGCCGTAGGTCGAGATATTATCCTTGACCCACTTTACGGCCGATGCCGCATCCTCGATAAAATCGGGATACTTTGCATCAGGGAACATACGGTATTCGACCGAGACCGAGGCTATTCCTCTTGCGGACAATTGCTCCGCAATATGTTGGAAGCCTTTGCGACTGCCCGAGACCAATCCGCCACCGTGCAGGTGAACGTAAACAGGGAAGCTGTCGCAATCGGGAATGTAAACATCAAGCAACTGCATATCGCTTGCGTTTTCTACGTAAGGGAGGTCAAAATATGTTTTCATAATTTACTCCTTATTCTGCTCGGCGATTTTATCCAGCTTTTTGTTGCGGAAATAAAGCAGTAAATCGGCAAAGACCATAATGAAGTTCAGTACATAGAAGAACAGAACATACCATTTTGAACCGAAATCAGCCATATAGGTCTCGTTGATGAGCTTGGAAATTATTCCTGCAACGTAACCGAACAGGATAAGGCACAAAAATGACAGACTTTTTCCCTTTGCGGTGCGTGCTTTGTAAGAACGCATCACGTTAAAAGGCCACGAAGCACCAAAACTCACGATCATAATAATTTCAAAAATTTCAGGCATTTATATCACTCCTTTTTTGAAATGATACATCATATACACCAAATTGTCAAGAATGTGATAATGTGTAGTGACTATACGTTGACAGTTATAGTGAAACGTGATAAAATTATATTGTAGTGACCGACATCCTTGGCGGTCCATGCATAGATTATAAAAAATGAGGGTTTGGTATGGAACTTTTACAGTTGACATATTTTTGTGATGCGGCCGAGAGTGAGAATTTCAGCAAAACGGCGCAAAAGTTCGGGGTGCCGGCGTCAAATATCTCGCAGACGGTGCACCGACTTGAAACTGAGCTTGGGGTCGCCCTTTTTGACCGCCGAGCCAACAAAGCGACCTTGAACGAAGCCGGCAAGGTGTTTTACAAAAAGGTCAAGCAGGCTTTGTGCTCAATAGAGGAGGGCAGGCTTCGCATAAACGACCTTAAAGGTATGGTTGCAGGTGAGGTGCGCCTGCTGATACTCACCAACCGCAACACCGTGACCAAGGCGATTGAAAGGTTCAAGAAAAAATATCCCCAGGCCGTGTTTTCGGTCAGCCACCGCTTGGACAATGCCGAGGACGAGTTTGACTTTATCATAAGCGACCGACCGCCCTTTGGACGGAAGTTGGAAAAACGCCTCATTATAACCGATGAAATGATGCTTGCGGTTCAAAAGGGTAGCAAGTGGGACAGGGATGACCTCAAGCTGTCCGACCTGAAAAATGAGCGCTTCATTTCAATGCATTCAAATTCAAGCCTTTACCGCACAGCATCAAAGATATGCAACGAAGCCGGCTTTGTGCCCAATATAGCCATTCAGAGCGATGACCCTTACTATATGCGCAAATACGTTGAGATTGGAATGGGTGTTGCCATTGTGCCGAGCATTTCGTGGGAGGGTCTGTTTTCCGAAAACGTTGTGCTAAAAAGTCTTGGAGGAAAAAGAAGAGGGACTTATATTTACAGCGATCCCGAAAAGTATATGCCGGCCGTGGTAAGGCTGTTTTTGGACGAGCTTTTGTCGGTCTGCGAGCAGTTGAAGTGAACTTCGGGCATAAATCAAAAAAATACCTCATAAATATTAAAATTTAGGGTAGATTTTTGCTGTGTGATGCTTTAGAATAGAAATGTAAACCATACTGTTTTTTTCACAAACGGAGGTAAGTTTTATGTTTAATAAAAACCTTAAAAATCCCCCCAACAAATACCGTCCTGCGCCGTTCTGGTCGTGGAACGAAAAGCTCACAGTTGACGAGACCGTCAACCAGGTTCGTCAGATGGAGGAGGTCGGCATCGGCGGCTATTTTATGCATGCACGTGGCGGCCTGCAGACCGAGTATCTGTCGGATGAGTGGTTCGACAACGTAAAGGCCACCGTCCGTGAGGGTAAAAAGCTCAATATGGAGTCCTGGGGCTATGACGAAAACGGTTGGCCGAGCGGCTTTGGCTCGGGTGCTGTCAACGGTCTTGGTCTCAAATATCAGCAGAAGTATCTCCGCTCAGAGGAAACTGATGAACCCAAAACACAGGACAATACCATCATCAACTTGGCCTTAGACGGAAAGAACATACATATCTACTATGATGTAAACCCGTTCTACGTCGACACCCTTGACGGTGAGGTCATTTCGGAGTTTATCCGCATTACCCACAAGGCTTATAAGGACACTTTGGGTGACGAGTTCCCCGATATGGCAGGCTTTTTCACCGATGAGCCGCAGATCTCCCGTAACGGTTATCCGTGGTCGTTTATTCTTGAAAAAGAGTATATGAAGGCTTACGGCGAAGCCTTGGCTCCCAAGCTTTCAGACCTTTTCTACGATACCGAGACCTCGACCCAGACCAAGTATAAATATTGGAAGCTGGTCTGCGATCTGTTCTCGGAAAACTATATGAACAACATCTATAAATGGTGTAATGAAAACGGAAGTAAGTTGACCGGTCACCTTGTTATTGAAGAGGGTCTGCATTCACACGTTATGGCCAACGGTACCTGTATGCCTCATTATGAGTATATGCACATTCCCGGAATGGATCACCTTGGCCGTAGCCTTAACACCATTCAATGTCAGATGCAGCTCTGCTCGGTTGCCAATCAGCTCGGCAAAAAGCAGATCTTGTCCGAGACCTTTGCACTTTGCGGCTGGAACGTCAGCTTTGAGGAGCTTCGCTGGATATACGAGCATCAGATGGTGCACGGCGTAAACTATCTCTGTCAGCATCTTGAGGGCTACACCCTCAGAGGTATCAGAAAGCGTGACTATCCCGCAACGCTGTTCAAGCAGCAGCCGTGGTGGGGCGACTACCGCACCTTTAACGATAAGGTCAGCCGTATCGGTATGCTGATTGCCGAGGGTAAGATCGACCACAACATCCTGCTTATACATCCTGCCGATTCGGCTTGGGCAAACTTTAACATCAAGTCGTCTTGGTATGCACAGGTGCTTGTTTCAAAGCTTGTCGAAACACAGAACCGTCTTGAGGCCGCACAGCTGCAGTATCATTTCGGTGATGCTACCATTATGCAACGCCACGCCGAGGTCAAGGACGGTAAGATAAATATCGGCACACAGAGCTATTCGCTTGTAATTGTTCCTCCGTGCGAGTGCCTTAACGACAACACCGTAAAGATACTCAAGGAGTTTAAGGCGCAGGGCGGTACGGTCATTTTCACCGAAACCGTGCCTACCATGATAAACGGTAAGCCGACCGATGAGATCGTGGAGTTTGCCAAGGATTGCATCAACGTTGACCATAATGCTGTTGAGACCGCCGTGCCCGATTCTTACCGAAAAATAACTCTCAATTATGAGGGTGACCACTTCGAAAACCCAATCATCACCGCTGTCCGCCGCTTTGACGAGCAGAAGATGACTATGTACTACCTCTATAACCCAAACTACGTCCGTCACGAGGTCGTGGCTTCGGTCAAGGCCAAGAGCGCAAGCCTTTTCAACACCGTAACGGGTGAGGAGGAAGCCGTGGTATTTACCCAAAACGGCGATAACGTTGATATCGAATGCACCGTTTACGAGCGCGGCTCGGTCGTACTGTTTGCCTATGACGAGGATGTCAAGGCATCGGCCGAAAAGAACACCACCGTTCTAAAGCCCTTGACCTTTGAGGGCGAATGGGAGATAGAGGCCGACGATAACGCTTTGACACTTGATTACTGTGACGTTTACTTTGACGGCGAATTGGCTTACGAAAATCTGCCGATCAGCGATGTTCAGGAAAAGGCCATTGCCTTCGGCCGCAAGGTCAACACGAAGGTGGTTTTCAAGTTTGATGTTGAAAAATGCGCCTTTACAAGGTTCGATCTTGTGGTTGAAACTCCCGAGATATTTGATATCGCCGTCAACGGCAACGAGGTCGAGAAAATTGTTACGGGTTATTATCACGATACCTCGTTTAAGACCATCGACATTGCCAAATTCATAAAGGTCGGCCGAAATGAAATTGCTCTCACCTGCGATTTCGTGCAGAGTGAGCAGACCTATGAGAACTGCAAAAAGTCGCTTCAGTTTGAGTCCGAAAAGAATAAATTGAGCTACGATATGGAGATCGAGGCTATCTATGTTAAGGGCGATTTTGCCGTCAGAACAAAGGATGCCTTCCGCAACGTTGAAAGACGTGGCATTGTCACCAACGGACGCTTCTATATTACCGAGGCACCCAAAACCGTCAAGGTCGGTGCCCTTGCACAGCAGGGCTATCCCTTCTTTGCAGGCAGCGTGACCTTTAAGAAGAAGATCAACCTTACGGCGGATGAGCTTGCCGACCGCTCGGTTAAATTCCAGAAGCTTTGCTCCACCGTTACCAAGGTCAAGGTCAACGGCACCCAGGCGGGCAAGATAATGTGGCAGCCCTACGAGGTCGATGTTTCCAAGCTGCTCAAGGCAGGGGAAAATGATATTGAGATCACAGTAACGGGCAACCTCAGAAACCTTTTGGGCCCCTTCCATCTTGTCGAGGGTGAGGCCTATGCCGTAGGCCCCCGTAAGTTCTTCCACGAATCTCCCATTTGGGTCAAGGGCGTTAATCCCGATTGGATCGACACCTATTGCTTTGTGGAATTTGGATTGTTCTTTTGATTATGAAGTCAATTTGAGTTTTGTTGCGTTTTTGATCGTGTATCTGATAAGGATGACCGGCTATCACACAGCAAGCAGAATAATAACAATCAAAGAAACCGAGTGCGTAAAACCACTCGGTTTTACTATATGTTAAAAGTTATAGAGGGTACACACTATTACATTCTGTACAGTTTGGGAAAATGATGATATACTGAAATCAGAACAAACGAAAAGGTGATAATTATGAGGCTATTTAAAATCATTTCCTTAGTGTTAAGTTTATTGCTTGTGATGTGTTGTGTGGGGTGTGGAGACAATATGAAAGAGCAGACAAATTCAAGTTCGATGATCGACAGCGTTTCATCAAATAACCAATCTGTGTCCGATGATCTTGAGAGCGATACCTCAAGCGTTGGTTCGGATGTATCGTCCGATAACACATCGAGCACAAGCTCGACCGCAAAGCCTACGACCTGTGCTCACAACTATGAGAGCTGTATCACCAAACAACCGAGAGCATTGGATGATGGCGAAAAAACCTTTACCTGCAAGCTTTGCAAGCATACATATACCGAAAAGCTCCCTAAAACAAAGACCTTGAAGGTTTTGGCTCTGGGAAACAGTTTCAGTGTTGATGCAATGCAGTATCTTTGGGATATCGCCAATGATGCAGGTGTTGAAAACATTGTTCTCGGAAACCTTTATATAGCAAGCTGTAATCTTGATATGCATTGGGAAAACATAAGCAATTCAAAGGCAAGCTATACTTATTATAAAAACACCATCGGCAAGTGGAACACTACCAAGAAAACCTCTGTTCAGACAGCTTTGGCTGATGAGGAATGGGATATAATTTCGATTCAGCAGTCAAGCGGCCAAAGTGCACAGCTTAACACCTTTGG
This sequence comes from Acutalibacteraceae bacterium, assembly GCA_045546555.1. Taxonomy (GTDB): domain Bacteria; phylum Bacillota; class Clostridia; order Oscillospirales; family Acutalibacteraceae; genus UMGS172. Next base: position 6,064 of record JAZQCY010000045.1, read on the forward strand.
CAATCTTTCCAACATTGTAAACTATCTCACGACCAACGAACCCAACGCAAGGTTAGTGTGGCATATGACTTGGTCGTATCAGCACGATAACACAAAACACGGTATTTTCAAAGAGTTTGACCGTGACCCTATCAAGATGTACAATGCGATAGTCAGCGCCTACCAACAGAATGTGCAACCTAATAAAGCGTTTACCGGTATTACTCCGTGCGGCACTGCTGTTCAGAACTTAAGAAGTTCTTATATCGGTGACACTATAACCCGTGATACATATCATCTGAGTTTCAATCATGGACGTTACCTTGCTGCATTGACCTGGTTTGCAGCCCTAACCGGCGGAGATGTTGATAGTATAACATGGGTGCCGAGCGATTACCCCGAGCTGGCCGATGACCTTCCCGTTATCCGTCAGTCGGTCAAGGATGCCATAAAAACCCCATTTGCTATAACGCAGCAAGCAACCGCAAAGTAAACCAAAAACCGAGGATTTTTAGTCCTCGGTTTTGCTATTTGCATTCATATCTTTAGTGTGGTACAATGATTTAAAATAGTGTTTTACTGTGCTGTGAACGATGTTGATTGTACCCAAACGGACAAATGGTTCCGAAAATTTTTGAAGGAGATATGAAATATGGTTGATAAAAACGATTGGAGACTGACAAACCAAGAAGAGTATTTATACGATGCGAAGGTGAAAAGGGTTGAGTTTAAGGCCGCTGAACAACGGTTAGATCATTGTCATTGTGCTTTTTGCTGGGATAAATTCAGTGAATATGAGGGTGATTTGCGTAACGGTTACCGTACAAATGATGGTCGATATTGGATATGTGAAGAATGCTACAACGATTTTAAGGAAATGTTCCGCTTTGAATTGGAACATTAATGGTTGTTTATCTTTATAAAAATTTTTTTGAGTTTAAAAATCAATACAGCATTTTCCACAAACCTTGATTTTCCTTAAAATTTTTATTGACTGTTGGGGGATTTTCTATTATAATATTAAAAATATAAATGATATAATTGCATATTATATATTTTTAAATTTTAATTTTCATTTTTATAAAAAACGGAGGAATTAAAAATGGCAACCTTTATCAACGAACCTTCGCATACCTTTAACGAGTATCTGCTTATCCCCGGATACTCTTCAAGCGAATGCATCCCTGCAAACGTCAGCCTCAAAACACCGCTTGTAAAGTTCAAGAAGGGTGAGGAATCGGCTATCACCATGAACATCCCCATGGTTTCGGCAATTATGCAGTCGGTCTCGGGTGACAGACTTGCAATTGCACTGGCAACCGAGGGCGGTGTTTCCTTCATCTACGGCTCACAGTCGGTCGAGGATGAGGCCGCAATGGTGTCAAGGGCTAAGAACCACAAGGCAGGCTTTGTTAAGAGCGATTCCAACGTTAAGCCCACCGACACTATGGCCGACGTTGTAGCACTCAAGGAAAAGACCGGTTACTCCACCGTTGCCGTTACCGATGACGGTACTGCCGACGGCAAGCTTTTGGGTATCGTTACCGGCCGTGACTACCGTGTCAGCCGTATGGATCCTGCAACTCCCGTAAGTGCATTTATGACTCCGTTTGAAAAACTGATCGTTGCCAAAGAGGGCACCAGCCTTAAAGAGGCCAACGATATTATCTGGGATAACAAGCTCAATTCTTTGCCCATCATCAACGATAAGCAGCAGCTTTGCTATATGGTCTTCCGTAAGGACTATGACACCCACAAGCAGAACCCCAACGAGCTGCTTGATGCCTCCAAGAGATACGTTGTCGGCGCAGGTATCAACACCCGTGACTATGCCGAGCGTGTTCCCGCACTTGTTGAAGCAGGTGCCGATGTTCTGTGTATCGACTCGTCCGAAGGCTTCTCCGAGTGGCAGAAGCTGACCATCGAGTGGATCCGTGAGCGTTACGGTGACACCGTTAAGGTCGGTGCAGGTAACGTTGTTGATGCTGAAGGCTTCCGTTTCTTAGCTGACTGCGGTGCTGACTTTATCAAGGTCGGTATCGGCGGCGGTTCTATCTGCATCACCCGTGAGACCAAGGGTATCGGCCGTGGACAGGCCACCGCTCTGATCGAGGTCTGCAAGGCACGTGATGAGTATTTTAAGGAGACCGGTGTTTACGTTCCCGTATGCTCTGACGGCGGTA
>JAZQCY010000046.1:0-3828 GCA_045546555.1 Acutalibacteraceae bacterium
AACCAATTGTAAAGCGGTCTGTGGTTTTCAAGCTCAAGTGTGCACAGCGAATGGGTGACCCCCTCCTTAAAGACGGACAGAGGATGTGCAAAGTCGGACATAGAATATACGCACCACTTGTCACCCGTGCGGTGGTGGTGAGCCTTCAATACACGGTAGATAACGGGGTCACGCATATTGAGGTTGGGGGATGCCATATCGATCTTGGCACGAAGCACCATAGAGCCGTTGTCGAACTCGCCCTCGGTCATTCGGCGGAACAGGTCCTTTGTTTCCTCAACCGGACGGTCACGGTAGGGGCTGTTTACGCCTGCCTCGGTCAAGGTGCCACGCATCTCACGGATGGTATCGGCATCCGATTCGTCAACGTAGGCCAACCCCAAATCAATAAGCTTCAAAGCACAGTCATAGATGAAATCAAAGTAGTCCGAAGCGAAATAAACGTTGTCCCACTGGAAGCCCAGCCAGTTGATATCCTCTTTTATGGCGTCAACGTACTCAACATCCTCCTTGGTGGGGTTGGTGTCGTCAAGACGGAGGTTGCACTTACCGTTATACTTTTCGGCGGTGCCAAAGTCTATGCATATAGCCTTGGCGTGACCGATGTGCAGGTATCCGTTGGGCTCAGGCGGGAAACGGGTCTGAACATAAGGGTAAACGCCCTTTTCAAGGTCCTCGTCAATAAAATCGTGAATAAAGTTGGAGGGCAGACCCTCGGTTTCCAAAATATTGTTGTTATCCATTGCTGTATCTCCTAATTAAACGGTTTTGAAGTGTTCGATAGCGGCATCAATACGAGCGATGCAGGTATCTTTTCCTAAAACCTTCATAATGCTGCAAAGATCGGGGGTGTTTGTGCGACCCGTGATGCTGACACGGATGATGGTCGAGGCATCACCGGGACTACCGGCATACTTTTCGGGCTCGGCCTTGTATACTTTGGTGTCGGTTGCAAAGTTGGCGGCAGGGCAGATAGACTTAATGGTCTCAAACCATTGGCTGTTGTCGTGAGCAGGATCATATACTGCCTTGTAAGCCTCAAGTATCTTCACAGCCGACTCGGCGCTGATATGTGCGGGAAGCTCAAAGCAGGGCTTATAAAGCTCGGTGAACATATACTCGGCATAAGCCTTGGCATCGCTCCACTTGATGATATCCTTTCTCGGCTTGGGATTCTCACGGTCGATGTTGTAAATGGCCTTGGCACGGTCAACGTCCTTTTGGAGTATCTCGTAAAACTCGGCGTCGTATTCCTTGGCCCAATCGAGCAATTTTGTCAAGACCTCATCGACCTTCATACGGCTGATGACCGTCTTGGAAACGTCGTTCAGCTTGTCGGTATCAAACAATGCGCCCGATGCGCTCATCTTCTTTATGTTGAATTTGAACTTCTTGTAGTCCTCAGTCGGGTTGGCTCTGCGCCAATCCTCAAAATCGCTTGCGGCGATGGTCATTAAGTATTCTATAACACTCTCGGCAGGGTAGCCTTGCTCGGCAAAGAAGTGAACTGCGGCCTCAGGGTCCTTACGTTTACTGATCTTGCGCTTGGCACCGTTGTCCAGCTTCATAATGGGCGAAACGTGAACGTATTTCGGAGCCTTGAAGCCCAACAGCTTAAACAACTGCAGGTGCTTGGGTGTTGAGGATATCCACTCGTCACCACGGATGACGTGGGTGGTACCCATCAGATGATCGTCTACTGCGTGTGCAAAGTGATAGGTAGGTATTCCGTCCGACTTCAAGATAACAAAATCCTCGTCGTTCTCGGGCATTTCGATCTTGCCCTTGATACCGTCATCAAAAATGACCTTGTTTTCCTCCGAACCGGGGGACTTGAGACGGACAACAAACGGCTTGCCCTCCTTAATAAGAGCCTCGGCCTCATCCACCGTTATGTTGCGGTGCTTGGCAAACTCACCGTGATAGCCGGTACGTATCTTATTGGCCTCCTGTATTGCACGGGTGGCGGCAAGGTCCTCCTCGGTGCAGAAACAAGGGTAGGCAAGTCCCTGCTTGATAAGCGATTTTGCGTAGCATTGATAAATTTCGGCACGCATCGACTGCTTATAAGGGCCGTAGGCACCCTCCTCACGGTTGGGCTCCACAAAGCCCTCGTCTATCTTGATGCCGAAGTGCTTTACACCGTTGATTATGTCGGCAATACCGCCCTCAACCTCACGCTTTTTGTCGGTGTCCTCAATTCGGGTGAAGAACACACCGCCGGTCGAATCGGCAACAAGGCGGTTGATGAGCGACACAAAAAGTGTGCCAAGGTGCAGATATCCCGTGGGGCTCGGAGCAACACGGGTAACTCTTACGCCCTCGCCCAGGTTACGGGCAGGGAACTTGTCCTCATAATAGGAGGGGTCTTTATCAATGTCGGGAAGCAAAAGCTCCGCCAAACGTTCAAAATCGTTCATACTAAAACCTCACGAACAAAAATATGGTATGTAATTATATAAAGGTATAAATATACTCTTATATTATTGCAGATTTTACAGATAATTACAACTATTATTTGCAAAAATCTGACGGTTTATTGTTGTTTTTTTCGATTTAATGTGTTATACTTGAGAAAACAGTGGTTGAAAAATCACAAAATTTGTTTTTGAACAAGAGGTTTTTATGAAAAAGATATTTGCTTTTGTTTTAGTATTGGCTCTTGTCTTCAGCTTTGCCGCCTGCGGTGACGAGGACAGAAGCTCTACCACAAGCTCGGGCCCGTCGGTTGACGCCAACACTATCGAGATCGTAAACAATGCCTTCAAGGCCACCAAGGCTGCCGTTGACGGTGCCAAGGCTTTGGGCTATGATATGAACTTTGTTTATTCCGTAACCGTTGATGACGTCGTCACCTCGGTGCGTGCAGGCTCGAAAATCGATTATATCGATTCTGATTCGGGACGCAAATTTGCCGCCGAGTCGGTTATAAAAAGCGGCGACCAGGCTATTGAGGCCTTTATTTACGACGATAACGAGAACGTTTACGTATACGGCGCAGGTGAGACCTATCTGTTGGTCGGTAAGGACGTTGAGGCTTATATTGCCGAGCAGTTTGAGGCCATCCGTGTTATCGACACCTCTGATTTGAAGGCACTTGATACACTTATCGTTGATGCCGCAAACAACGCTCACGGCTTTGTTATTGACTATGACCCTGCAGATGCAGGCTTTGATATCGGAAAGTACCTTGAAGGCTTTGAGTCGGTGCTTGATGCAGATTCCTTAAAGGAGCTTAATTTCAAGGTCACCGCCGTCAGCATCAGCGGTATTGTCGATTCTACCGGCAAGCTTACCTCCGAGTCGTTTAAGATAGCATACGAATTCAGTCAGCAGGTTGAGGTTCCCAAGACCGACGTTGACCCCGATAATTCCGATGTTTCCGAAACCACCGAGATCGTTACCAAGGTTATCAAAAACGAGCTTTCGTTTGATCTGAAGTTTGACTTTGATTTGACCGAGGTCAAGGCTCCCGAGGACATCACCGTCATCGGTGAGGAAACCGAGGGTGAGGGTGAAGGCGATGGCGAAGAGCCCAAGAAGCCCGCAGAGATTTCGGTAACCGATTTCAACAAGCTTTTGTCCGGCAAGACCTCGACCGAAGAGGACGAGAAATAAATAAACACATCATTCATAAAACCGGCTGAGGCCGGTTTTATGTGCGTTAAAAAGGAGAATCACAATGGCAGAAGAAAGAAAATGTAATGAAACGGGCTGTAACGGTGATTGCAGTAACTGCGCAAGCGCAAAACAGCACAAGCCCGAGGATTTTTTGGAGAAGCTCAACGCTCATTCAAGCGTAAAGCACGTTATCGGTGTTGTCAGCGG
>JAZQCY010000047.1:0-15240 GCA_045546555.1 Acutalibacteraceae bacterium
AACACTCCTGCGATTATTGATGATACTGCCGATATTTTGTTGGCCGTCAACTCGATCATCCACTCAAAGACCTTTGATAACGGTATGATCTGCGCTTCGGAGCAGTCGGTTATCGTTATGGAGAGCATTTATGACAAGGTAAAGGCAGAATTTGCTGACCGAGGATGTTATTTCTTGAAAGACGAGGAGACCGAAAAGGTCAGAAAGACCATCATCATCAACGGTGCCTTGAATGCAAAAATAGTAGGTCAGAAGGCTCACCGAATTGCTGAGCTTTCGGGTGTGACCGTTCCCGAAAATACAAAAATTCTTATCGGTGAGGTTGAGAGTGTTGAGCTTTCCGAGGAATTTGCTCACGAAAAGCTTTCTCCTGTGCTTGCAATGTATAAGGCAACCGATTTCGAGGATGCTTTGTCTAAGGCAGAACAGCTTGTTGCCGACGGTGGCTACGGCCATACGTCATCTGTTTATCTTAATGCCGTAACCGAAAAGGCGAAGCTCCAAGAGTTTGCCGCACGAATGAAGACCTGCCGAATTTTGGTCAACACTCCGTCGTCGCACGGTGGTATCGGTGATCTTTACAACTTCAAGCTTGCGCCGTCGCTGACCTTGGGCTGTGGCTCTTGGGGCGGCAACTCGTTCTCCGAAAACGTTGGTGTCAAGCATCTTTTGAATATCAAGACTGTAGCCGAAAGAAGGGAAAATATGCTTTGGTTCCGTGCACCTGAAAAGGTTTACATCAAAAAGGGTTGCTTGCCCGTTGCTTTGGCCGAGCTCAAGAGTGTTATGAACAAGAAAAAGGTGTTCCTTGTAACCGATACCTTCCTTTATCAGAACGGCTACACCAAGCCCATAACCGACCGTCTTGACGAAATGGGTATTCAGCATACCTGCTTCTTTAACGTTCAGCCTGACCCGACCCTTGCCAACGCCAAAGAGGGTGCCGCATTGATGACCGCATTCCAGCCCGATTGCATTATCGCTCTCGGCGGCGGTTCGGCAATGGATGCCGCCAAGATCATGTGGGTGATGTATGAGCATCCCGAGGCCGACTTTATGGATATGGCTATGCGCTTCATTGATATCCGCAAGCGTGTTTACACCTTCCCCAAGATGGGCGAAAAGGCATATTTTATAGCGATCCCCACCTCGGCAGGTACCGGCTCGGAGGTAACTCCGTTTGCTGTTATCACCGATGAATCGACCGGTGTAAAATATCCGCTTGCCGACTATGAGCTTTTGCCCGATATGGCAATAATTGATACCGATTTCCATATGTCGGCACCCAAAGGCCTGACCGCCGCATCGGGTATTGACGCCGTTACTCACGCACTTGAGGCTTATGCTTCCATGCTTGCCACCGATTATACCGACGGCTTGGCTTTGAAGGCCTTGAAGATCATTTTTGAGTATCTCCCCAGAGCTTATGAAAACGGTCAGACCGACGTTGAGGCACGTGAAAAGATGGCCAATGCCGCAACCATTGCCGGTATGGCATTTGCCAACGCATTCTTGGGTGTATGCCACTCGATGGCTCATAAATTGGGAGCCTTCCACCATCTGCCGCACGGTGTTGCTAACGCTCTGATGATCGAGGAGGTCATCCGCTTCAACTCAAGTGAAGCACCTGCAAAAATGGGTACCTTCTCGCAGTACGATCATCCTCATACTTTGGCACGTTATGCCGAGGTTGCCGATTATCTCGGCCTTAATGGTGATACCAACGAGGAAAAGGTTGAGAACCTCATTAAGGCAATCAATGACCTCAAGGAAAAGGTGGGTATCAAGAAGACTATCAAGGATTACGGTGTTGACGAAAAGATCTTCCTTGATAATCTTGATGAAATGGTCGAACAGGCATTTGACGATCAGTGCACGGGTGCTAACCCCAGATACCCCTTAATGAGCGAGATCAAAGAGATGTATCTCAATGCTTACTACGGTAAATAAGGAGATTGAATATGAAAAACGCTATTCTTTTCTATAACGATAACTCCAAGGAGATATACCGAGACGGTGACAAGTGTATCAAGGTTTTTGATACCAATTATTCCAAGGAGGACGTTCTTAACGAGGCGCTCAACCAAGCCCGTGTTGAGAACCTCGGCCTTAACACGGCAAAGCTGTTTGAGGTCAAAATGATCGACGGCAAATGGGCTATTGTTTTCGATTATATCGAGGGCAAGACCCTGCAGCAGTTGATGGACGAAAACCCCGAAAAAACGGAAGAATATCTCAATCTCTTTGTTGATATTCAGCTTGAGGTTCATTCCAAAAAATGTCCTCTTTTGAAGAGATTGAAGGACAAGATGAACTATAAGATAACCCAAACCGACCTTGATGCAACCACACGTTATGAGTTGCACACCCGCCTTGAGTCGATGCCCAAGCACTCAAAGGTCTGCCACGGTGACTTCTGCCCGTCCAATATCATCATCACACCCGAGGGCAAGCCGTATGTTATCGATTGGGCACATGTGACGCAGGGTAACGCTTCGGCCGATGTTGCAAGAACCTACCTTTTGTTCAACCTTGAGGGTAAGAAGGATATTGCTGATAGGTATCTCGATATCTTCTGCAAAAAGAGCGACACCGCCAAGCAGTATGTTCAGAAATGGTTACCCATCGTTGCCGCTTCACAGTCGGTCAAGGGCAAGAGCCACGAGCGTGAGTTCCTGCTTTCCTGGGTCGATGTGGTGGATTACGAGTAATAATAGCTAAAATAAATAACAAAAAAGATTCTTCGGCCTAAAGGCCTCAGAATGACATTTTTTAAGTGATATGTCATTCTGAGTCGCATCTGCGACGAAGAATCTTTCTTATATTTACTTTTCAGGGCATTTCCAATCATAGATCAGCTCGGGCTGCTTGAAGGGAGTCTTGAAGAAGGTATCATCAAGCGGTTCGCCGTTCATGTGCCACTTAATGACCTTGACTAACTGCTGAATATCAAGCGGCTGATGGAAGTGAGTGCCTGTGCGGTAGTACCAAACAAGGTTTTCTTCTTTACCGTAAAGCTTGAAAACTTCAGTTGCGGCCTTTGAGGTCTGCCAAGAGCCGATGGTGTTGGTCCATGCGTCGCTTGCGGCCTCCCACACACAAAGCTTACGGGGAGCAACAAGAGCCTTTAAGTAATGAGCATCAAAGGGAAGCTCGGCTTCTCTTTCTTTATATTCCTGCATGCCACTGCCTATCCAAAAGTCGTAGTTAGTGCCAAGATCTTTAAGTGTCTCTGAGCGTCGCTCAACGCCGTCCTCACAGATCTGTGTCATGTGTATACGGTAGCAGGAGCAAGCACCGCAGTTGGTCTCGTTGGGGTTGACGATATGTGCACGTTCATCAAGAACACCTGCAAGCATAGCGGTTTTGGCACCTCTTGAGTGACCGGTGAAGGCTATGCAGGACTTGTCGATAAAATCAAAGGTTTCAAGTGCATCAACACAACGCATAAAGCCCCAGGCCCAGCACATCAAAGCGCCCATATCAAGATCGGGGTAGACCTTATAAAGCTGACCCTTGCCACGACCCTGATGACGGGTGTCGTTGGCCAATTCAAGACGGTTGAAAAGCACGAAACCGATACCGTTATCGAGCATTGCGTTGAGGTATTCATTATCGTTTACGTATTTCCAGCAACCGTCACCGCAAACAACAACGGGGAACTTTTTGACACCTTCAGGTTTGAAGATCTGCATAATAAAGGATGCCTGCTTTTCCTTGGTTCCGGCGGTTATTCTGTAGTTTAACACACGTGCCGAGAACTCATACAGGTCTTCAACCTCAAAAACCTCGGGCTTGGGAGGTTGAGGGCCGTACTGCAGGGTAACTGCCGTTTCAAATATCTCCTTGCGACGCTTTTCCCAATCCTCAACGGTTTTGACTTCGTTTCCGTCGTCAAAAATAAAAGGGTTGGGTAGCTTGCCCAAAACATCGTACTTAACTGCCTTAATAATTTCTTCACCTGTGACCGGTTTGACCATAACGATGCACCTCCGTGCAATTTTTTCTTCATAATACATCATATTTATTGCAATGTCAATACAATAAAATAATTTTTATTAAACATAGTTTTATTGACACGGAAAAAGGAGAGTTGTATAATAAAATAGATAAATTGTATGTAGGGGAGTGACCTTTTTGAGGACACTAATAAAATACCTCAAGCCGTTTTTCGGACGGATGTCTTTAGGCTTTGCCATCAAGGTGTCAGGCACCTTGGTGGAATTGATGTTGCCTTATATTTTAAGCCATATTTTAAAGAATGTAGTAGTATCGCAGGATGTTAAACAAATACTGTTTTGGGGCGGATTGATGCTTTTGTGTGCAGGCGTTGCCATGGTATGCAACATCGTTGCCAACCGTATGGCGGCCAAAGTTTCGCGAAATTTTTCCGAAGCCGTAAGACACGACCTGTTTGGCAAAACAATGCGTCTGTCGTCCTCTCAAACCGATAAATTCACGATAGCTTCTTTGGAATCAAGAATTACCACCGACACCTACAATGTGCATCAATTCGTGGGCATGATGCAGAGAATGGGCGTCAGAGCTCCGATATTGCTTATAGGCGGAATTGCCATAACGCTGTTTATGGATAGCTTTTTGGCACTTGGTATGATAGCTTTGCTTCCGTTTATTTTTATAACCGTTTATTTTATTTCACGCAAAGGTGTTCCGCTTTATTCAAAGGTTCAGCAATCGGTCGATAAAATGATACGTGTCGTCCGTGAGGATGTGCAGGGAATACGTGTTATTAAGGCATTGTCAAAATCAGAGTATGAACACGGCCGATATGACAAAGTAAACCGTGATCTTGTAAAGGATGAAACAAAGGCCGGCGTTATTATGGGCACCGTTAATCCGATAATGACCCTTTTGATGAATATGGGCCTTGTTATCGTTGTTTCTATGAGCGCTTCAAGGGTAGCCAACCACACCTCCGACCCCGAAACGGTCATTGCCTTTATGCAGTATTTTACGCAGATATCAATGGCTATGATGACGGTTACACGTATGTTTGTAATGTATACCAAAAGCTCGGCCTCGGCCAAGCGTATAGCCGAGGTCTTAAATTCCGAGGATGAGCTTTCGGAGCGATCGACAGAGGAATTTCCAGATATTGCAACCGATGCACATATTGTTTTCCAAAATGTTGAGTTTTCCTATAACGGCAAGAAGAATAATCTTGAAAATATCAACTTCTCACTCAAAAAAGGGCAGAGCCTTGGTATAATAGGCGCTACAGGCAGTGGTAAATCGACCATTGTGCGTTTATTGTTGAGATTTTACGATGTAACAAGCGGTCATATCTACATAAACGGCCGTGATATAAGAACCATCGACCGTAAGGAGCTGTATTCATATTTCGGAACAGCTTTGCAAAATGATTTTCTGTATGCCGATACCATTGAGGAAAATATCCGCTTCGGCCGAGATATATCGAAAGAAAAAATAATTGCCGCCGCAAAAATTGCGCAGGCTGACGGCTTTATAAACGAGTTCAAGGACGGTTATGACCACATGCTTTCGCCTAAAGGAACCAATATTTCGGGCGGACAAAAGCAACGTCTGTTCATTTCCCGTGCTGTTGCCGCAGACCCCGAGATACTTGTTCTTGATGACAGCACCTCGGCTTTGGATTACCGAACAGAGCTGGAGTTGCGACGTGCTTTAAATGATAGTTTCAAGGATACGACCGTTATAACCGTTGCTCAAAGGGTTAGTGCCGTTAAAAACTGCGACCTTATCCTTGTTATTGATGAAGGTAGAATTATTGGCAGCGGTACCCACGATGAGCTTATCAGCACTTGTGTTGAATACGAGGAGATAAGCCGCTCACAGATGGGAGGTGCTTTTGTTGAATAATCACGGAAACTCCAATCAAAAAGGCAACCGAGGTCTTGACTCCAAGCCCGAAAATAAGCTTGACCGCAAAACGGCTACGCACGTTTTCAAACGCTTGAGCGGTTATGTTTTAAAGCAATGGCCTTTGTTCTTGATGGCGATTGCCATGACGCTTTTGTCCAATCAGCTGTCGCTTATGGGACCTAAATATTCCGGCGAGGCAATAGATGCCATCTCCAACGAAAACGGCGTTCAGTTTGATGCGGTTTGGGTAAATGTTGTCAAAATGCTTGTTTGCTATATTTTATCAGCTGTGCTTTCGTATGTGCTTGCAGTTTTGATGCTTAAACTAACACAGCGAATTGTTTACTCAATGCGCAAGCAGGTTTTTGAAAAGCTAACAACTCTGCCTGTCGGATTCTTTGACACCAATGCTACGGGTGACATCATCAGCCGTATCTCTTATGATATCGACACCGTAAATTCAACCCTTTCGCACGACCTTGTGCAGGTTATGACAAGTATTTATACCGTTGTCGGCTCACTTATTTTTATGTGGAATATCTCCAAGCCGATGATACTTGTTTTTGCGATAACCGTGCCGATTTCGATACTGTTCACACGCTACCGTTCCAAAAAGGTGCGTCCGCTTTTCCAGAAGCGTTCAAGAATGCTTGGTGAACTGAACGGCTACGCCGAGGAAATGCTTTCGGGTGGCAGAACCATTGCGGTCTACCACCGTGAGGATGAGATCGGTAACCGCTTTAATAAGCGCAACAAGGATGCAATGGATGCATATTATATGGCCGAATACCATGGCTCGGTAATGGGCCCTTCAGTTATGTTTATCAACAATCTGTCGATCTCACTGGTAATGATACTGGGCGGAATACTTTATATGTATTCGCAAAGCGGTGCTGTCAAGGCAGGCTCTTTGTTCTTCATAACCTTGGGCGGTGTTGCACAGTTTGTGCAGTATTCAAGAAAATTTGCAGGCCCCATAAATGAATTTGCCAATATCCTGCACGAATTTCAGTCAGCCTTTTCGGCGGCCGAGCGTATTTTCAGGGTTATTGATGAGGCTCCCGAAACTCCCGATTCACCCAAGGCTATCGTTCTTGAAAGAAGCGAAGGCAGGGTAGAGGTCAAAGACGTTACCTTCGGCTACACTCCCGAAAGAGCGATACTCAAAAACATAGATATCAATGCCGAATCGGGTAAGACTATCGCAATTGTCGGCCCCACGGGTGCAGGTAAAACGACCATTATAAATCTATTGATGCGGTTTTATGATGTCAATAGCGGTAAGATAACGGTCGACGGTAATGATATGACCCAAATCACCCGTGATTCCTTGAGAAAAGCCTACACTATGGTTCTGCAGGACACTTGGCTGTTCCACGGTACGGTTTATGAGAACATTGCCTACGGCAAAGAGGGTGCCACTTTAGATGAGGTAAAGGAAGCGGCAAAGGCCGCAAGAATACACTCGTTTATCGAGCATCTGCCCGATGGCTATGATACGGTCTTGTCGGACGGAGGTGTCAATATCTCGAAGGGTCAGCGTCAGCTTATCACCATTGCCCGTGCAATGCTTTCAAAGTCGACTATGCTGATTTTGGACGAGGCTACCTCCAACGTTGACTCAAGAACCGAAATAAAGATCCAAGAGGCAATGAAGCGATTGATGGAGGGCAGGACCTGCTTTATTATCGCACACCGTCTGTCTACTATTCAGCACGCTGACACAATCATTGTTTTAAAGGATGGCGCAATTTCCGAACAGGGCAATCACGAGGAGCTGATGAAGCTGGGCGGATTCTATTCAACACTTTACAATTCACAGTTTAATTGAGGTACTTATGAAAACTAACAGTAGATCAAAATTCTGGCTTGCATTAGTAATTTTCAGTCTTGTCGGTCAGGTTGCGTGGGTTGTTGAAAATATGTATTTCAACGTGTTTATTTATAAAATGTTCAACGCCTCGGCCGATGCAATTTCCGTAATGGTTGCGGCCTCGGCAGTTGCGGCAACGCTGACCACCGTATTTATCGGCGCTTTGTCGGACAAAATAGGTAAAAGAAAGCTGTTTATCTGTGGCGGCTATATCGTTTGGGGTATTTCCATTATGAGCTTTGCGCTGATAAGAACAGATGTTATAAGCGCAGTAATTCCAAGCACTGTTTCGGCTGCTTCGGTCGGTGTTTCGCTGGTTATAATTATGGACTGCGTTATGACCTTTTTCGGCTCATCTGCTAATGATGCCGCATTCAATGCCTGGCTGACCGATGTCACCGACGAAACCAACCGTGGTGCCGCCGAGGGTATCAACTCTATGATGCCTTTGATGGCTATTTTAGTCGTTTTCGGCGGATTTATGGCGTTTGACCTTAACAAGTCCTCAAGCTGGACGGCTATTTTCGTCATAATCGGCGCAGTTGTGCTTCTTATAGGCATTTTAGGCATTTTCCTTATAAAAGACACCTGCACCCGCAGAGAGGAAAACAGTAAGTATTTTCGCAATATTTTCTACGGCTTCAGACCGTCGGTCATCAAAAACAATGCGGTTTTGTATATAACCTTGATCTGCTTTGCGGTTTTCGGCATTTCCATTCAGGTCTTCATGCCGTATCTGATTCTGTATTACAACGTTTCTCTTAAGATGGATAATTATGTGCTGATAATGGCACCTGCTATCATCATTGCCGCTGTTGTCACCGCCGTTTACGGCCGACTTTACGATAAAAAAGGCTTTTCATTTTCGGTCGTTCCGTCTTTAGCTTTGCTGTCGGTAGGTTATATTATCCTGTTCTTCTTCAAGGGCACGGCATTGGTGTTTGTAGGTTCGCTTTTGATGATGTGCGGATACCTTACGGGAATGGCCGTTTTTGGTGCTATGATAAGGGACAACACTCCCGAAGGCAAGGCCGGAATGTTCCAGGGACTTCGTATCTTCGGTCAGGTGCTGATCCCCGGTATCATCGGACCTTTTATTGGCTCAGCTGTTTTGAAAAATGCCGAAACCATCGTTAATGACGACGGTACGACTTCGTTTGTACCTAACGAAAACATCTTTCTTGCGGCTTTGATCGTTATTGTTGCCTTGGCCGCAGTTTTGGCCGTTGAATTTGCTGTTTTGAAGCACAGAAAGGTTAGTGTTAATGAGTAATACCAAAGATCTGTGGACTAAAGAGGGAAAAGAATTAAATGGTGTTCCGTGGGATGTTTATCCACGTCCTCTTTTGAAGAGAGATTCCTTTTTAAACCTTAACGGTGAGTGGGATTTTTGTGTTTGCAAAAAGAATGAAAGTTTCGTAAATTATAATAAAAAAATAACCGTACCTTTTGCGCCGCAAAGCCTTTTGTCGGGTGTCAATGAGTTGATATCCGATACCGATACGGTGTATTATAAACGTACATTTACATTGCCTGATGATTTCAAAAAAGACCGTGTTTATCTACATTTCGGCGCTGTTGACCAATACGCTGAGGTCAGACTTAACGGGTTCCTTTTGGGTAGTCATTGGGGCGGTTACAGCCCGTTTTCGTTTGAGGTTTCCGATTGCATAAAACGTGAAAATGTTATCGAGGTCAAGGTAATTGATGAGCTTGACAAGCACGTCCTGCCTTACGGCAAGCAAAAGCATAAAAGAGGCGGTATGTGGTACACACCAGTCACGGGAATCTGGCAGACTGTGTGGCTTGAGAGTGTTCCAAAAGATCATATAACCGACGTTTTCTATACCGTTTCGGGTGATACAGTTAAAATATCGGTCAAAGGTGTCCAAAACGGCCTTGTAACCGTTAAAACGCCCGATTGTGATATTGTTGCCGAACTGAATAAAAACATCGCAGAGGTCAAATTTGAAACGATAAGATACTGGTCGCCCGAGGATCCTTATTTGTATTATTTTAAGGTTAAGACCGATAGTGATGAGGTGCAGTCTTATTTTGCCGTCCGCACCCTTGAAATTAAGGAAATTAACGGTATCAAGCGCCTTTGCTTGAACGGCGAACCTTACTTTTTCCACGGTCTTTTGGATCAAGGCTATTGGAGCGACGGCCTTTTTACCCCTGCCACACCCGAGCTGTTCATCGAGGATATTGAAACTGCCAAAAGCCTTGGGTTTAATATGCTCCGCAAGCATATTAAAATTGAGCCGCAGTTGTTTTATTACTATTGTGACAAAATGGGTATGGTCGTTTTTCAAGATATGGTCAACAACGGTCACTATTCGTTCTTCCGTGATACCGCTTTGCCTACTGTCGGCTTACAGAGATTGTCGGATAAGTGCCTGCATTGCAATAAAGAGTCCCGTGAGGCCTTCAAAAAAGCAATGCTTGAGACGGTAGATATGCTGAAAAATCATCCGTCTGTGTGCTATTGGACAATATTTAACGAGGGTTGGGGACAGTTCAGAGCCGATGATATGTACGAGCTGTTGAAAAGCGCCGATGACACTCGCTTTATCGACAGCACTTCGGGCTGGTTCAGACGCAAGAAGACCGATGTCGACAGCCGTCACGTTTATTTTAAAAAGGTTAAGCTTAAAGCATCCGACAAGCCGCTTGTATTGTCGGAATTTGGCGGTTATTCCTATAAACCCGACGGCCACGTTTTCAACACCGAGCAGACCTACGGCTACGCAAAATATGAGAATAGGGAAGACTTTGTGATGGCGGTTTGCGACCTTTATAAAAATGAAATTCTGCCGTTAGTACCCAAAGGTCTTTGTGCCGCAGTATACACGCAGGTGTCGGACGTTGAGGACGAAACCAACGGTATTTTAAGCTATGACCGTGTAGTTTTGAAAATTGAGCCGAACGAGTTTTCCGAAATCTCAGAAAATCTTAAAAAAGCTGTGAAATAGCCAAAAGCAACCGATAGTTGCGGCGGTGAATATCAGAATGTATTGTGTTTATTACTCAACTTTGCTAAATTGAAAACAGCAAAAGCAAAGGAGAATTTTTATGAATCTTAAAACCGCAGAGCGTCTGCTTGAATACCGAAAAAAGGCTGGACTTTCGCAGGAGGAGCTGGCCGAAAGAATCGGTGTATCACGTCAGGCCGTTTCAAAATGGGAACGTGCCGAGGCTTCTCCCGATACCGATAATCTTATCGCCTTAGCCGATGTTTACGGTGTGACACTTGACGAGCTTATAAAGGGGAACAAAGCTGTACCTGAAAAATCGTCACCTGATAACGACGGTATTGATTGCAACGTTGTTGATGAAAAAAGCGGACAACGTGTTCATATTAACCTTAAAGGTCTCCACGTTGAATCTAAGGGTGCTGAGGTACATATCGATAAAAACGGAGTGTTTGTAAAGGATGACCAAGGGAATACGGTAAAGCGTGACTTGAAATTACCCGACGGTCACGTCTTCTGCAAGAGCAAGAAGTCGGTCTCAAGGGCGCATTATGCCTTCAAGCATTTTCCGTATTTTGTGCTGACTGCAATAGCATATCTTATGTTTGGTTACTTTGGTGTTTGCGGCGGTTGGAGCTTTGGCTGGCTGATATTTTTAACGGTGCCGTTGTACTACACACTCGTAAGCGCAATTTTTAACCGTAATGCTTCACATTTCGCATATCCCGTTTTGGTGACAATGGTTTATTTATATCTCGGCTTCTTCCGATCCGCATGGCACCCAATGTGGGTACTGTTTTTAACCGTTCCTTTTTATTATTTCTTCTGTGAGTTTGTCAAAAAGATAGTGAAAAAGCTATAACAAAACCCGAACAGTTTTAGCTGTTCGGGTCTCTTTTTTTAATAATACAAATATTTGTAAAAGTTGGGGTGGGTGTTATAAAGATCCTGCAAGGTTGCTCGGTTTTGTGAACCGGGGTCATTTACTGTGAAATTGGAAGCAGAAAGCGTGTTTCCGCCTTTAAAGCCCGTAATGACCACCCAATGCTGACCGCCGTATTTGTTTTTGGCACCGATCAACACCGGCTTGCCCGATTTCAACTTATCATATATCCTCAAAAGATATTCAGAACTGCTTGAGACCTGCGAATACCCGCTCGGCCAATAAACACTGCCCGATGAGGTATACTTCAGCTTTTTAGACATTGCATCGGGGTAGATGGTTGTACCCGTGCGGTAGGACTCCATCATTGCAATTCCCGTTGTAGCACAGCCGATCTGTGCAATGGTCTTGCCCGATGAACCAAGCTTGACATTCGCCCATCTCTTGTCGGTTTGCTTAAAGCTCGGAACTTTAAGTGAAACAGCAGGGTATTTGACCGATTGAACCTGCTTGTCGGAAAGATACCAACTGCTGACATAGCCCGTTTTCACTCCGTCATAAAGCACGTAGCTCCAGCTACCCGAGGTTGAAAGCACCAAAACCTGCTCGTTTTTGGTAAGGCTTCCGACCTTTGAGTGCGTCGAGCCTGCACCGCTACGGACATTCAACGTGCCTGAAGATATGTTGACGTATTTCGTGCTTGATACGACCTCTTTTATATATGTCGCACTGCTGTAGCCGTATTGATCTTCACCGTACTGCACCTTCCACCAGGCACCGCTTTTACTCAAAAGGGTTATATAAGCTCCGTTCTCAAGCCTTGCCAACGATTCCGATGATGCCGAAGCTGAGCTTCTGACATTCAGCCAACCGCTCGAAACGGTGACAACACCTGCTTTGGCTGATACAGAGCTTGCTTCGGCTGACTTTGGCAGAATAAAAACCGTCAGCATAAACACGAAGCTTATAATAAATGCAAATTTCTTTTTCATACATTCTCCTTTCAAAAAATAATCACACGTGTGCCATAAGGATTATACCAAAAAAGCGTTTAACTTTGAATACTCCAAATTTTGTAAAGAAAATGTTAAGAAACAAGTCTTATATTGATTATTTATTAAGTATTTGATATAATCTACATAATGACAAAGTCAGAGAGGATGATTTTTACGGATTTCGTGTTGAGAACTTTTGGTCTTTCAAAAAGATACAAGAGCCAAATGGCCGTAAACCAAGCGAATATGAACATCGCTAAAGGGGATATTTACGGTTTTGTCGGTGAGAACGGTTCGGGTAAGACGACCATTATCCGCCTTATTACAGGGCTTATTTTCCCGAACTCGGGCAGCTTTGAGCTCTTTGGCATACCTAACACCTCGAGTGAGATAACCAACGCACGCAAAAGGGTAGGCGCCATTGTTGAAACACCGTCTATCTACCGCAATATGTCGGCATACGATAACCTTAAAATGCAGTGTACCGTTTTAGGGCTTGACTGTGATGATGAGGTTATTCGTGAGACCCTTAAAGAGGTTGGCCTTGAGGAGCTTTTCACCAATAAAAAGCACGTTGGTGATTTCTCACTCGGTATGCGTCAGCGTTTAGGCATCGCAATGGCTTTGCTCGGCAAGCCTGAGTTTCTGATTTTGGACGAGCCGATGAACGGACTTGACCCGCAGGGTATCGTCGAGATCCGTGAGCTTATTTTAAGATTGAACCGTGACTATAATATCACATTCCTCATTTCTTCACACATTTTGACCGAGCTTGCGCTTGTTGCAACCAAGTACGGTATCATTTCACACGGTCACATTGTTAAGGAGATAACCTCTGATGATATAAAGAGGGAATACGGCAAGACTACTACTATTAAGTCGGATGATCCCAATGCGCTTTACGGTGTTATCTCGCAGTTTTATCCGCAGTCCGAACTGTCGTTTGTAGCATACGGTGTGAATATCAGCGGTGATATTGACCTTAATCAGCTACTTGGTGCCATTATTGCCAAGGGAATAAAAATAACCTCGGTCAACTGCTCTGAAACGGGCATTGAGGACTATTATCTTTCTTTGTTGGGAGGCGGTCACAATGCTTAATCTAATAAAAAGTGATTTCAGACGTGTTTTAAAGGACAAGCTTATTATAGTTTTATGCATTATCGGTGCCGCATTTGCTTTGATAACTCCGTTGATGTATAAAGGTATTTTAAGCATGGCCGAAGGTGATATGGTCGGCTCGCCGATGATGGATATGTTCTCGGCCAAGACCAACTTCTTTAATGCATTTTCACTCGGCAACAACTTCGGTCTTATCGTACCCGTGCTGATTGCGATCATCATCTGCAAGGACTTCAGCTTTGGTACGGTCAGAAACAAGATCATTGGCGGTCATAAAAGATCGGAAATATTCTTCTCAATGTTTGTGACCACCTTTGTTTCGGTCTTTGGCGTCGTCCTTCTTCATGCGATTCTTACCCTTTGCGTAAGCCTTGTTTTCTTTGATTACCAAAGCAAGCCCTTTGAATTTAATGATGTTGTTTATTTCATAATATCTCTGTTGCTTGAGGTTTGTGTATATCTGTTTGTAGCGGCTTTGTTAAGCTGGATGTGTGCATCTTTTAAAAACGTGGGCATTGTTATCGTGATGTACGTTGCACTTTGCTTTGTTATGACCCTGGTTTCAAGCATTATCATGGTTGCGATTCAGTTACTTTCAATTGATGCAGGAAATGAAACGGTTGTTGAGGTACTTGAGTTTATACAGCGCATAAATATCTTTAATTCGTATTCATATATCGGTGTCGGTACCGAATATAAGCTTGAGGATGTGCTTTATATAGTGGCACCCGCCTTGGGCTTTACAGCAGGTCTGATTGGCCTGGGCACATTGAAGTTTAATAAAAAAGATTTGAAATAAGACAAAAACAAACAAGCACCACAAAAGTGGTGCTTGTTTGTTTTTGTATGAGCTATGAAAAAGATATTTTCGGCAGTTTTGCGTATGAATTCAAACTCTTGCAAAATGAAATCCTTGCTGACGCAAGAATGAAATCAGCTAACGCTGATGAAATCTTCGGCTTTGCCTCAGATGAAATTAAATCCACCCACTCGCCGTCGAGGCGAATTTCACACGCCGCAGGCGTATTTCACATTGCAAAGCAATATTTCACCCACCCGCAAGAGTGGATTTAGTTGAAAAAGACAGATTCCTGTCGGAATCTATCTTTTTCTGTGTTTGGCAACCGAAATAGATGACATTACTTTTTGCTTTCAAATTCAATCGTTTTCTTTGCGCTATCAAGAGTTGCAATAATTAAAGCGCCGCAAGCACCAAGAGTTGGAGACAATCCGTTTGGAAATCCAGCGACGAATTCAACAAACATCATAACAGTTCCAAGTAATCCCCCTACTAAGAAAAAGTAATAGAAAAAGCACATTACTTTTAAAGAGGCATTGATACTCACAATCTTATACATCAAACGCACAAAACCGTATATAACAAAGGGTATAATAAGAGAAAGTACGAGAACCATTACTTTATTTTCTGCGTTACCAAAAATCAAAGCCAAAGTCCAAAAGACAAGCAAAACAATGGCATAAATAATCAATATCAGATTTTTCTTTTGAATAACTTTGTTTAGCATA
>JAZQCY010000048.1:0-9889 GCA_045546555.1 Acutalibacteraceae bacterium
ATTACGAATCAGCTGCTCTACCAACTGAGCCACTCCAGCGTTGACTTAAAGATTATATCAATAATTAACCTTTAAGTCAAGTAAAAAATTTGAGTTTGAGAGGGATATATATGGCCAAAAACACAAAAAGAAGTATTATAGGTGAAAATTTGGTTTTGTTGCGCAAGGAAAGAGGTTACAAGCAGGAGCAGGTTGCCGATATGCTTGGCATAAAGCGTGACACCTATGCAAGATATGAGACCGAAACCAATCCTCCTATAAGCATAATAAAAAAGATATGTGAGTTTTATAATGTTTCAAGCGACCGTTTGCTTGGCATTGATACGGTTGTAGATTACACCTCCACTATGCGACCGAGCACACCTAATCGCCTTAAAACCTATATCGCTTATAATCAGGATACCAATGATTCCGTGATACTTTCGGATGACGAGGTTAATCTTATAGAGCGCTTCAGAAAGCTTTCGCAGGAAAAGCAGGATGCTTTACTTATCTTCATCGGCGACTAATTTAATATAATGATGCAAAAACGACCGATCTGCTTGATCGGTCGTTTTTAGTTTACTTATCTTTTGGAAAGAACCTCTGCCTCATAGGCCTTGACCTCTTTGAGCCAATCCTCACCAACGGGCACACCGTTGACCTCACAGAAGTAATCCCAAACTGCACCGAACGGATAGGACTTATATTCCTCCAAAAGTGCAAGTCTTGTGGTGTAGTCACCCTCGAGCTCGATTTTCTGAAGCTCTGCAGTGGGCTCAAGCATAGCTTTAAGAAGAGCCTTCTGCATATTTCTCATACCGATGACCCAAGCGGCAACACGGTTGATGCTGGCATCGAAGAAATCGAGTCCGATGTGGGTACGGTCAAGCAGGTTGCTGCGAACGATAGACTGTGCAATGGCACAAAGCTCATCATCAAGAACGATTACGTGGTCAGAGTCCCAACGGACGGGACGGCTGACGTGCAACAGCAGATCCTTGGTGAACAGCAGAACGGTCGGGATCTTATCAGAAATCATCTCGGTGGGATGGAAGTGGCCTGCATCAAGTGTGCACATCTTGTTTCTTGAAGTGGCGTAAGCAACACAGAACTCGTTTGAGCCTACGGTGTAGCTTTCTGCACCGATGCCGAAGACCTTGCTCTCGATACCGTCGAGGTTGTACTTTTCGTCGATAGGCTCGGCGAAGACCTCGTCAAGAGCGGTCATCATACGACGACGGGGCGCCTCACGGTCAACGGGAATGTCCTTGTAGCCATCGGGGAACCAGAAGTTGGTACAGCAGGTCTGACCAAGCTCTTTACCGAAATACTCTGCGATCTTACGGGAAGCAATACAATGCTTGATCCAGAAGTTTCTGACCTTCTCATCAGCGCTCGAAATTGTGAAACCGCTGTCGGCCATAGGATGCGAGAAGCAGGTGGGGTTAAAGTCAAGACCGTAGCCGTTTTCCTTTGCCCAATCGACCCATTTCTGGAAATGCTTAGGCTCAAGCTCGTCAAGATCAACCTTCTCATCGGTGTCTGCGTAAATTGCATGGAGGCTCAATTTATGCTTACCTGCGATAAGCGAGAAAGCTTTGTCGATATCGGCACGAAGCTCATCGGCGGTGTTAGCCTTACCGGGATAATTACCTGTGGTCTGGATACCGCCCGAAAGTGCGATGTCCTTAAAAAGGAAGCCGTTCACATCGTCTCCCTGCCAGCAATGCATAGAGATTTTGATGTTTTTGAGTTTTTCGATAACTGCATCGGTATCAATACCGAGCTCAGCATATTTTGCCTTTGCGTACTTGTAGCCTTCAAGAGTTTTCATAGTTATTCTCCTTATTTATTATATGTTTTGATATCAAACGATCTTATGACGCAATCTCTTGCATCACCAAGATCTTTAAATTTGCCTACACTTAACATCTGTGCCATAAGGTTGCCGATGGCGGTGGCCTCAGCAGGGCCTGCAAGAACGGTTCGACCCGAGACCTTGGCGGTAATGCGGTTGAGGTAATCGGCATTGCTACCGCCGCCTATGATGTTGATGGCGGAATATTTTCTGCCGGTGAACTGCTCTATCTCATCGGCACAGTCGGCATAGCATTTTGCAAGGCTGTTATAGATAACAGCGGTAAGCTGGCCGACCGTTTCGGGGACGGGTTGGTTGGTATCACGGCAGCAGGCCTTGATCTCCTCGGTCATATTTTTAGGTGCAAGGAAACGGTTATCGACGGCATCGACGATACTTGGGAAATCACCGTTTTCGGCCGCCGTATCGCAGAGCTCTGCAAACGAATATTTATCCTCGAGCTCCTTTTTGACATTCTGTATCATCCAAAGGCCCATAATGTTTTTAAGCACTCTGTAGCGGTAATCATAACCGCCCTCATTGGTGAAGCTGTGTTCCATACAGATGTCGGCCAACTGCGGTGTTAGCGATTCGATACCCATGAGTGACCAGGTGCCGGAGCTTATGTACATAACGTCGTCACCGTTGGACGGCACTGCCATTACTGCCGAAGCGGTATCGTGCGATGCGGCAAGTATAACGTCAAGGTCAAATCCGATCTCGTCCTTAACCTCGGGCAAAAGTCTGCCTGCCTTGGTACCCGGCATTGACAGCTCTCTGAAAAGGCTTCTTTTGATACCGAAGGTTTCCAATATCTCGTCCGACCAGGAGTTGGTCTTAACATCAATAAGCTCGGTGGTAGAGGCATTGGTGTACTCGTTGAACTTGTTACCTGTGAGGAGATACACAAAGTAATCGGGTATCATCAAAAAGTCGGTTGCCTTTTCCAACTGCTCGGGGTGGTTATCCTTTAAGGAAACGAGCTGGAAAATGGTGTTGAAGGTGTTGGTTGCAAGACCCGTTATATCGTAAAGCTTACGTTTAGACATAATCTCAAAGGTCTTTTCAACGTAGCCTTCGGTTCGTGAATCACGGTAGCCGACCGAGTTGCCGACCATTTTGCCGTCCTTATCCAGCAAAACAAAGTCAACACCCCACGTGTCGATAGCCATGGTTGACGGAATTTTTCCAACCTCGGCACACTTTTTAAGACCTGCCTTGATCTCGCTGAAAAGGCGCTCGGTGTTCCAGCACAGCGTTCCGTTTACATTGTCAAGACCGTTGTAGAAACGGTATACCTCTTCATACTTCATAACACCGTTTTCCAACCAACCGATGATATGACGTCCGCTTGAGGCTCCGATATCAACGCCAAGATGATACATATTGCACTCTCCTTTTTGTGATATTGATTTGAATTGGTTTGATTTAAGTCAATAATATAATAAAATCAAAGCGAAATATACCCATATTTTTAATAAAATAGGGGTTATTTTTTTGTTTTTCGGTAATTAAGCGGTGACATTACGCATTTTTGCTTAAATAAATTTGAAAAATAATGCTGATCGGAATATCCAAGCCTTTGTGAAATATCGGAAACCGAAAGACCGGTATACTGCAAAAGACGCTTTGCGGCAACGATCTTGCGATCTATCTGATATTCATACGGCGTTTTGCCGAAGCGTTGCTTGAACGCCTTTATCAAATAATCGTTAGAACGGAAGATTAAACCCGACAGCTCATCATTACTGATAATTCGTTCAAGATTTTGGTCAATATACGTCTTTACTTTAAGGAGCTCATCATCGCCGCCCATGGTAAACGCAAAATTTTTAACAGAAATCAAAAGTTCATGAAGCTTTAAGGATAAGGTATCGTAAAAGCCGTATTGCGTCACGTTTTCGGCACGGCTCATGGTATACAGCTCATCAAACTGATTTTTAACGGCACAGTTTTTAATGACCACAACATTATCCAAGCCGTAGACCCTCAAAAGCTCAAGAAACAGCGTTCCCTTTATATTAAAAAACTTTTTGATCCAAGGGTTTGCGGCAGAGGAATAATACTCGTGGCGGACACCTGCAGGCAGAATATAAACATCGCCCTTTTCTGCGGTGTATTTCTGACCGTTCATTATAAGAGTACCGCTTCCCTCTTCGATATATTCGATAACCGAAATCGAGCTTTTTCTGCGTACTATTTTATATGTTCCGTCACAATATGATACACCCGATATTTCAAGGCTTAACGGACTGTCCTCATCGTTAAATCTGAAATGGTTTATTTCCTCGTGCATACCCTCACCGCCTTTAAGTTTATTATACAATGAATGAAACAATTTGGCAAGATAAAAAGCAGGAACAGTCATCAAACCGTTCCTGCTGAAAAAATTACAGCTCGTATTCTTTATATACTTCCATTATAAATCTGCGGTCGGATTTAAAATCCTCAGGCTTAAGGTCATCAAAAAGCCCTACGTGAAGCGGTACAACACGGTCGGCATCAATGGCATCAGCCAGCTTTGCCGCATCGGTCATATTGGTGTTATTGCCGACACCGTTTACGGGGATAAACATATAGTCAGGGCTTTCAGGTGCGGATTCTATGACCTTGCGGTTATAAAGTGTGTCACCCGTAACATAATATATCTTGTCCCCATCGTCTATAACAACACCAATGGCCTCACGGTCGCTGTGCTCGGCCTTGACGGCGGTAAATTTAAGGTTACCCTCCGTCCAGGTAGTACCCTCATTGAACATTACAAAGTTGTTGTTGCCTTTAAGCTGACGCACGATATTCCACGAAGAAAACGGTGCGAGAACCACTTTATGATTCTCTTTGTTAAGTATCACGGGATAGGTCTCGGGGTCGGTGTGATCCATGTGGTCGTGTGTGAAAATGACGATATCGTATTCCCCGTTAAGGTATTTTTCATCAACAGGAATACGGCGTTTTGATTTTGGATTAACCTTCGAACAGCTATCCGAAAGATAAGGGTCAATAATTATTCTTTTTCCGTCGGCCTCAAAAACCAGGCCTGCCTGCGTTATCCATGTTACTTTCATAAAATACACCTCTTTCTTATATCCATATTTTACAGTATTTTCATGTTCAAATCAATATAATTCTTTTGATTTTTAATTATTTTCAAGCTTTGTGTTGCGGCCTTGCTGACACTTGACAATACTACAGTAAAATATTATAATATACATGTATAATTTCATATTTTTGAAAGGGAGTTTTCAAATGACATACAAAGAAAAATATCAGCAATGGTTGCAATTTGATGCCGACACCAAGGCCGAGCTTGAAGCCATTACCGACGAAGCCGAGATCTCTGACCGTTTTTATAAGGATCTTGAGTTCGGTACCGCCGGACTTCGAGGCATTATGGGTGCAGGCTCCAACCGTATGAACAAATATACGGTCGGCCGTGCCACCCACGGCTTTGCGCAATATGTTCTTTCCAAAGGCGGCGACAATAAAAAAATCGCCATTGCTTACGATACAAGAAACAACTCGCAGTATTTTGCAAAGGTGACGGCAGGCATTTTTGCCGCAATGGGCTTCACCGCTTATCTTTACGAGTTTGTGGCACCCGTTCCCGTGCTTTCTTTCACCGTAAGGCATCTCGGCTGTGTGGCAGGTGTTATGATCACCGCTTCGCACAACCCCAAGGAGTACAACGGCTACAAGGTGTATGACAACACCGGTTGCCAGCTCAACACCGAGGAAGCCAACGCCGCATTGGAATACATTAACAACATCACCGATTTTTCAACCATCCCCTTCTGCGAGGAATCGGAGAATATCAAGATGATCGGTGAGAATGTTCTGTCCGAGTTCTTGAAGGCCGTTAAGAAGCAGTCGCTTTATGAGGAGGCTTCCGATCTTAAAATCGTCTACACTCCCCTGCACGGCTCGGGTAATATCCCTGTCCGCAGAATGCTTGAGGGTCTTGACGTTACCGTTGTCAAGGAGCAGGAGTTGCCCGACGGTGATTTTTCAACCGTTCGCAGTCCCAACCCCGAGGAAAAGGATGCCTTGACCATTGCCATCCAAAAGGCCAAGGAAATTGATGCAGACCTTGTTCTTGGCACCGACCCCGACTGTGACCGTGTTGGCATTGCAGTAAAACACAACGGTGATTACGTGCTCTTTACGGGCAACCACACCGGTGCTATGCTTGTCAACTTCGTTCTCACAATGAAGAAGGAGCAGCTCAACTCCAAATCCACAATGATAAAAACAATTGTCACCTCCGAGCTTGGTGCCGACATCGGACGCAAGTTTGGTATCAACGTTGAAGAGACCCTCACCGGCTTTAAGTACATCGGCAACAAGATGAACAAGTATGAGGCCGACGGTTCAGGTGAGTATATCATCGGTTACGAAGAGTCCTACGGTTACCTCGTCGGCAACCACGCAAGAGACAAGGACGCCGTTGTTGCTTCAATGCTCATCTGTCAGATGGCCGCTTGGTATAAGAATCAGGGCAAGACCTTGGTTGACGGTCTGAATGAGCTTTATGCAGAATACGGCTATTATCTTGACACGCAGGACAGCTTCACCCTAAAGGGTCAGGACGGTGCCGAGAAGATCAAGCAGCTTATGGTGACCTTCCGTGAAAAGAGCACCTCGTTGATTGAAGGTATCAAGGAGCTGCAGGACATCAGCAAGGGTGTGCGTGACCTGCCGAAGGATAACGTTCTGAAATACATTTTCGAGGACGATTCGTGGATCGCCGTCCGACCCTCGGGTACCGAGCCCAAGATCAAGGTCTACTACTCTATCAAAGCCGAAACACGTGATGCCGCCGAATTAAGACTTGGCAAGATAAAAGAAGTTATTCACGGTATTATCAAATAAATGCAGAAACAAAATCACCTTGGAGGTATAAAGCTCCGAGGTGATTTTTTTGTAAGTTATATTAAGTTAATCAATCAAGATAAGTGAAATAATGGATACCGTCGTTTTTCTGATAAACATGGACGTAGTCTATCTGGAAATTGTTGGACGTAGTCCATTCGGGCGCATCATCGGTAAGGCACGTTTCACGTGCTTTAAAGCTTGTAGCCTGGCTCAAAATAATATAAAGCGGTTGTGCAAAGGTTTCGGTCCACTGTTGCTTTTCATTGGGATTTAAAGAGAAGAAAACATTACCGTCGCACGCAAAGCTGCACAAATCCTTAGTCCAGATATAAGAGAAGGTGTGCAGTCCGTCGTTAAACTTGCCCTCGGGGCAATAATACTTCTTATCATTTGAATATTTGCCATCCAATGACCAATGGTCTTTAACACCCTGCGGTGCCCAATAGGAATTATAATAATCCATCTGGAACTTGTTGGCCCAACCGTGCATGTTAGCTGCATAAGAAGCCGAATTACCGAACATTTCAACAACGTTGATTTCGGGGTTAAAGGCCGTGAGATTGTTTTCATGTATAGTTGCTGCCCACAAGGCTATCCAGAACGAGCCGGTTGAGCCACTGTCGGGCAGAATGGCGCTCATTTCGAGAACACCGTATTGGAACTCCATTTTATTTTTGGTAACGATCTTAAAACCATAATATCGTTCAGCGTCATAGGTGGCATAAAAATTAAGCATACCATCCTTGACAAACAGATGGTCAGGGTTCTGCGAGCGTGACGACTTGCGGCCGTTGTGTCCGGTTGATCCGTCATTCATAAAGACCCATTTATTAAGGTCAACACCTGTGGGATGTGTGTCGGACGGAGCATCAAAATCATCGCTCCATACCGTTTTATAAAGCTTTGAATCATCATAAGAAGCCACAGCTTCATTATAGCTTCCCTTAACACTGTTTTGATCGGTCACGTTTCCGGTGCCAATCAGTTTAACAAATTCAGAAACAGCCATACCCTTGGATGAGGGACTGCCGCCGTTGAGATAGACCTTGTTGCCTGATACCTTGATGGAAAACTCATCACGGTTGGGGATTTCTTCAACACCGTCACGCTTGGCATCGCCGACAACTATCTCGTGCTGTGCAGCATCAATATTGTCCTCAACAAGATTTAACTTAAAGCCGGTCTTTTTGGTGATAAGCTCTATTGCCTCATCTATCTGAACCTGAGTAACATAAGACAGATTGTATCTTTGTCTTACAAAAACAAATTTGTTGATGGGGACTCCGTTAATATTAATATCTACAAAATCACCCTTGGTGGCACAAGTGTATTTGATACCGCCCTTTATACCTTCTGATTTTACAAAGTTTGCAGTAAAGTATTCACTTGCAAGCGTAATAGCCTCAAGGCTCATACCCTGAATTACTATCTTTTTGCCAATGGTACATATAATATAATCGTTAATACGACCACCCACGTTGGCAATAAGATATTCCTTGGCCTGAGCCGACTCGGGACGGTTGGTATCACCGACAAGTATCTCGTATTGATCAGCACCGTCGGTAGCATCAACAATGTTCTTGACAACAATGCCAAGTGTCGACTTCATTTGCTTGAATATGGTACCTGCGGCAGAAGAATCACCGCCGTCGGGACGGATAATTCTGTATACCGACTCACCGTTTGCATCGGTATATTTAACGTCGGCCGTTGAGAAAATGTCATTACTGTTGACGTTTGAAGCCGTGTCATCGGTATTATCCTCGCCACAGCCCGCAAAAACACCAAAAGCAAGTATTAAACAAAAAGCAAGGCAAACAAGTCTCATGGTGTGTTTAAAAATGTTCATTGATATCCCCCTTTTTTAAAATTTTAACACGCTGTATATCACCAAGTCAATGAAATATACAACAGTTTATGGAGTATTCTCTAATAACTGCTTAATATAAACCTCCATAATCCATCTGATTATAATTTACTATAATTAAATTAAGCTTTCAATAGACAAAGTGGCTATAAAAATGGATAAAACGGCTAAATTAATTTTTTATGTCAGAAAAACCACCGCAATCAGAGCTTGTACTGCGGTGGTTTTGTTTAGATTAGTTTAATAGTTACTATTTCAAAATTCTTTACGGGTACGGAAAGTGTTCTGCCGTCAAACGGGAGTTCGGAGATAGCGTTTTCAAGCATATCGCAGAGGTATGCTTTTTTGAAGCCGTCCGCAACGGTCAAGGTCGCCTTCTCGCGGCGGTCAAAAGCGTCATACATTCTGACTATCATACCGTTATCATACTCGCACTTTTTGACCGTTTCGATAATAACATTTTTCTTATCACAGTTGATCAGTGAGAACTCCGACGGCTTTGAGCCTTCATTTGCGCCGATATTGATCGATTCAAGCGGCTGATTGAGTGAATATGCCTCATGAATAACACCTGCCTCACGGAAGTCACCTATATGCGGCATAAGCGAATAAGTAAAGGTATGCTGACCCTGATCGGCCACGGGATTTGGGAAGGTGCCGCATTTGAGCAATGTGATCTTTAAGGTACTGCCCTCGGTATTGTGGCCGTATTTGCAGTCGTTAAGCATTGCCACGCCATAGCCGCTTTCGCTCATGTCCACCCACTTGTGTCCGTAGACCTCATATTTGGCCTTATCCCAGCTTGTGTTTTCGTGGTTGGGACGTGAAACGTGGCCAAACTGAATCTCATAGGTCGTGTTCATTGCGTGAACATCCAACGGGAATGCGGCCTTTAGGACCTGATGCTGTTCGTGCCAGTCGATATCGCTCTCAAAGTCGATACGGGTATTGTCGGAATACAGCCAGATGCTCTGTGAAATGGTTGATTTAAAGTACTTTTTGGTCACCTTAAAGCCTGCGCGGCTGCCGTCGAAAATCGGCTCGATCTCAGCCTTACCGTCAAGCACCCACATCTTCTGCTTGTAGTAGTCCGAAAGCTCCCAGTTATCGTAATTGAACGGGAAATCCTCGAAAACCTGAAGCTCGTTGCCCAGTGTGCCCTGCTTGATAACATCACGTTCGGCACGCTTATCAAAGAGTGAAACAATGCGTCCACTCTCATCAAGTGTCATTTTGTAATACTTGTTTTCGGCGGTCAAACCGCTGACCGAAACCGCCGACTCGCAATCAAGTCGGATCGTAGCCATGTC